>CAIQBC010000248.1 GCA_903869955.1 uncultured Opitutia bacterium | reverse complement strand
TGGGCCAAGGTCTATGACCACTGGATGGGCAACATCCAGGACTGGTGCATCAGCCGCCAGCTCTGGTGGGGGCATCGGATTCCGGTGTGGTATCATCCAGGCGCCCCGCGTGCGGCGGAAATCAATCCGACGGCGGCAGAGATTCATGGGCAGTCCGAGATTCGCTGCCAGATCGATTCGCCCGGCGAAGGCTGGGTTCAAGACCCCGACGTCCTCGACACGTGGTTCAGCTCGTGGCTCTGGCCGTTTGCAACGATGGGCTGGCCAGAGCAGACCGCGACGCTGAAAAAATTCTACCCGACCACCACGCTCGTCACCGGCCCGGACATCATCTTCTTCTGGGTCGCGCGCATGATCATGGCGGGCTACGAGTTCATGGGCGAGATGCCGTTCAAGCACGTGTATTTCACCGGCATCATCCGCGACCAGTCGGGCCGCAAGATGTCGAAGTCCCTCGGCAACTCACCCGACCCGCTCGACCTGATAGCCACCTACGGCGCCGACGGCCTGCGCTTCGGCATCATCTCGCTCGCGCCGCAGGGACAGGACATCCGCTTCCAGGAAGACCGCATCGAGAGCGGCAAAAATTTCTGCAACAAGCTCTGGAATGCCGCCCGTTTCCGCCAGATGAGCGGCGAGGCCGGCGACAACTCCACGCCCGCCGCCATCCTGGCGCGCCTTGACGCCGCGAAATTCGACGCCGACGACCACGCCATCTTCGACCGCCTCTTCACCGTCACCCGCGAGGTGGACCGTTGTTTCGCCGAGTTTGAGTTCAGCGCCGCCGTGCACGCGCTCTACGGTTTTTTCTGGAACGATTTTTGCGACTGGTATGTCGAGGTCTCGAAGTCGAAGCTCCAGTCGCCCGCCCTCAAGGCCAACTGCCTCGCCATCCAGGACCTTGTGCTGCGCCAGACGCTGCTGCTGCTGCATCCGTTTATCCCGTTCATCACTGAGGAGCTTTGGTCGCTGCTTGGCTACGGTACGCCGGGAAAATTTATTCAAGACGCGTCGCTAGAAAACGCCTCCAAGCTCGCCACCACCTCGCACGCGCACGGCCTCGTGCTCGACTCCGCCGCCGTCGCCGCCGTCGAAAAACTCAAAGCCTTCGTCTCGTCCGCCCGCGCGCTCAAGGCCGACCACAACGTCGCCAGTCGCCGCGACGTGCGTTTCCTCGTGACCGCCGGCGACGCCGAGTGGGCCGGGCTCGCCGCCAGCCTCGCTTCGCTCGCCCGCATGGTCGGTGCGACCGAGATTCTTCGCCGGACGACCGTCGAGAACGCCCCCGCCGTCGTCACCCCATTTGGCACGCTCTACCTCGACCTCGCCAGCACGGTGGATCCCGCAGCCGAAAAAATCCGCCTGACCAAGGAGCTCGACGCGCTCACGAAACACATCGCCGCCACCGAGGCCCGTCTCGCCAATCCAGCCTTTGTGGACAAAGCCCCTCCCGCCGTCCTCGCCGGCGCAAAAAAACAGCTCGCCGATCAGCAGGCCAAACACGCCGAGCTCGCCCGCCTGCTCGACCACCTCGGTTGAGGGGCCGCCGCCCGCGCCAGCCTCTCACTCCCCGCGCAGCGCCTCCACGGGCCTGAGCCGCGCCGCGCGCCAAGCCGGAATCACCCCGGCCAGCGTCGAGATGACGAGGGTGAAGACGACGATCTTCGCCACATCAGCCCCGGCGGTGTGCGCGGGGAGCTGGCTGAACTGGTAAAACCGCTGCAATACCTCCTCGCGCTGCGTCAGGCGCGCGACGGCATGAACGACGTCGTTGCGCACGGCGAGCAGGCCGAGGCCAAGCGCGAGGCCGAGCACCGTGCCGCAGCCCCCAATGAAAAAGCCCTGCGCACAGAAACACGCCGCGATCTGCCGGGGCCGGCCGCCGAGCGCGCCGAGCAGGCCGATCTCGCGCGTTTTCCGCACAACCGAGATGAGCAGCGAGCTCGTCACGGAAAACGCGGCCACGATCACGATAAAGAGCAGCAGGAAAAAAATCATGTTCTTCTCGAGCTGCAGCACCCAGAGAAAATCGCTGAACGAATCCATCCACGAGAACGCCCGCAGGCCTGCGGCCGGCGGCAGGGCGGCATTGATGCGCGCGGCGGCGGCATCCACGTCCGTGCCGGGCGCGAGCCGGACGTTGAAGCCGTGGACGGCGTGGCCCAGGCCGGCGAGATCCTGCATCCGGCGCAAGGTCACGAGGGCCGTGTTGCTGTCGAGCTGCTGGTGGCCGACCTCGAAAAAGCCCGCCACCTGCAGCTCGCGCGGCAACATCGCCTCGTCGCCCTTCCGCATCATTTTCTGAAACATCAGCGGCGAGTAGAGGACGACCTTGTCGCCGAGATGCACGCCGAGCGAGCCGGCGAGCTGCACACTGAGGATGACCGTGTCGTCATCGAGATCATCGAGCGAGCCGGGCCGGATGAAACGGTCGAGCTGGACCACGGACCCGACGCGCTGGGGGTCAATCCCCTGAATCTGCGGGAACGAGGGCTTGTCGCCGTACATGAGCCCCCCCACGCCCGTAGCATAGGGGGTCACGCCGACGACCCCCGGCACGGCGGCGATGAGGGGCAAAATCTCCGCCGGGTTCTCCACCGCGTCGCGCGCGTGGACCTGCACGTCGCCCTGCGTGTCCACGATCATCCGGTGGATTTCGTAACCAAAGCCGCCCATCACGCTCATCACCACGACGAGCAATCCCACCCCCAGCGTCACGCCCGCGACCGAGATCGCCGTGAAAAACGGAAACCGCCGCCCGGTCGGGAAGAGCTGCTTGAAGGCGAGGTAGAGATACCAGGGCATTGGTGAAATGCGGGGTTGGGAGTGCGGATTGCGGAATGAAAATGCCAACGTGTGTCGCAATGCTGGCTCATTCACTCCGCGCTCCGCAATCCGCATTCCGCACTTAGGCCGCCCCGCCCGGCCGCAGTTGCGGGAACAAAATCACGTCGCGGATGCTCTCCGCGCCCGTGAGCAGGATGCAGAGCCGGTCAATCCCGATGCCCATGCCGCCCGCCGGCGGCATCCCGTGCTCCAGCGCGAGCAGAAAATCGTGGTCAATGCTCTGCTGGTCGCCGCCGGCTTGCGCCTCGAACATCGCCCGCTGCGCGTCGGGGTCATTCTGCTCCGAATAGGCGGGCGCGACCTCCATGCCGCCAATGACCAGCTCGAACACGTCAATTGTCGCCGGGTCGTTGAGCGTAAGTTTCGCCAGCGGGCACAGTTCCTTCGGCAGATGCGTGACAAACGTCGGCTGAATGAGCGTCGGCTCGATCTGCTTGGAGAAAATCTCGTTGGTGATCTCGAACTCCTCCCACTTCGGGTCCACCGCCAGGCTGAGTTTCTCCGCGCCGGCGATTTTCTCCGCCTTGCTGCGGGCAAACCACCCCGCGTCGCCCGTCGCGGCGCAGATGAGCTCCTTGTAGCTGACCTCCCGCCATTCGCCGCCAAACTCGATGTCCTGCCCGCTCGCGGCGTGCTTGATTTTCAGCGAGCCGTCGGCGGGCCGGACCACCTCGCACACGAGCGACTGGAGCAGGTCGCGCACCAGCACCATCATACCGCGGTAGTCGCTGTAGGCCTGATAGACTTCCAGCATGGTGAACTCGGGGTTGTGCTTCCGAGAGATGCCCTCGTTGCGGAAATTTCGCCCGATCTCAAATACGCGGTCGTAACCGCCCACCAGCATGCGCTTGAGATATAGCTCCAGTGAGATGCGGAGGAGAAAATCCGTCCCGAGCGCGTTGTGGCGCGTCGTGAACGGGCGCGCCGCCGCACCGCCCGCCACGTTTTGCAGCATCGGTGTCTCGACCTCGATGAACTGCCGCGTTTCCAGAAAATGCCGGATGTGCGACACGATCCTCGGCCGCAGCATGAGCCGCGCGCGCGATTCCGTGTTGACGATCAGGTCGAGGTAACGCTGCCGATAGACCTGCTCCGGGTCGGCGAGCCCGTGCCATTTCTCCGGCAGCGGGCGCAACGCCTTGGCGACGAGCGTGACGCCGCCCGCCTCGACACGCACGGTGACCTCGCCGGTCTTTGTCTTGAACAGCGTGCCACGCGCCCCGATGAAATCGCCGAGGTCGAGCTTCTTGAACGCCGCGTAGGCCGCGTCGCCGACCACGTCCTTTTTGATGTAGAGCTGGAGCTGCCCCTGCTGGTCGAGAATCTTAACGAACTGGCTCTTGCCCATGTCGCGGATGGTCACGAGCCGGCCCGCGACGGCGACCGTGACGGCGTTGTCCTGCCCGTCCACATGGAGCTTGAGCGCGTCGCCCGAGAAATGCGTCTGCGCGAAGCTCGCGCGAAACGGGTCGCACCCCGCCGCGCGCAGCTCGGCGAGCTTCTGGCGCCGCACCGCGTGCTGGTCGTGGGAGATGTCCGGGGGAGTTTCGCTCATGGAACAGGCCACGCTGGCGAGCGCCTTCCGGCAGCGCAAACGCAAAAAGCCCTCCAGCCGCCGGCGTTCCCCATCACTCTCACTCAAGATCCGGCTGAAGGGTTTTAGGTAGAATTGAAAATTTGGTCCCGCCCACGACGGCCGGGCTTGGCAACCGACCTCCTATTTCATTTCCTCCTCCATGCGCCACCTCACCGTCTTTACCTTTTCCCTCTGCGCCCCGCTCCTCGTCCTTGCACTGCTGCCCGCCCCCGCACGCGCCACCGTCGTCGAGGACGGCAAGCGCACGCAGACGCTCCATCTCGGCAACAGCTCCGAGCCGGGCGACCTCGACCCGCAGACCGCCGTCGCACTCACCGAGTCAAATATCCTCGTCGCGCTCTTCGAGGGCCTCACCGCACTCGACGAGCAGACCGCGCAGCCTGTCCCCGGAGTCGCCGAGCGCTGGACCATCTCGGCCGACGGCCTCACCTACACGTTTCACCTGCGCGCCGAGGCGCGCTGGTCGAACGGCGACCCGCTCACCGCGCGCGACTTTGCCTGGTCGTTCCAGCGGATCCTCTCGCCCAAGCTCGCCTCCGAGTATTCCTACATGGTCTGGCCGATCAAAAATGCGCAGGTCTACAACGAGGGGAAAATCGCCGACTTCGCGCAGGTCGGGGTGCGCGCCGTGGACGACCGCACGCTGGAACTCACGCTCGGCGCGCCCTGCCCGTGGCTGCTCGCGCTCACGGCACACCAGGCCTGGTTTCCCGTGCACCGTGCCACGGTGGAAAAATTCGGCGGGGCCGAACGCAAGGGCACGCGCTGGACGCGCCCGGAAAACATGGTCGGCAACGGCGCGTTCACCCTCAAGGAGTGGGCGCCCAATGCCCGCATCGTCGTCGCGAAAAACCCTCGTTACTGGGACGCGGCCCACACCAAGCTCAACGCCGTCGTGTTTTATCCCATCGAAAACCTCGCCACCGAGGAGAAGAGTTTCCGCGCCGGCCAGCTCCACGTCACCTACGGCCTGCCGCCCGCAAAAATCGCCCCCTGGCAGAAGGAAGCGCCCGCAAAAATCCGCGTGGATCCGTTTTTGGAAACATTTTTTCTGCGCTTCAACGTCACCCAGCCGCCGCTCAGCAACGGGAAACTCCGCCACGCGCTCGCGCTCGCGCTCGA
>CAIQBC010000247.1 GCA_903869955.1 uncultured Opitutia bacterium | reverse complement strand
GCCGCGCCGCGAGTTTTTGCCGCAACGCGAAGCAGCCGCCATCGGGATAAAGCTGCGCCTCGCCCAACGCCGCGCGCGCCGCCGCGACGGCCTTGGGCGACGGGCCGAACGCGTTTTCGTTGGAGGCGAGCTTGATGATCGTGGCGGGGTCGAGGCCCAGCTCACGCGCGACCGTCTCGATCGGCTTGCCCGGCTCATAGACGGGCTGCGTGAGAATCGCAGGATTGACGAGGTCGGCGAGCTTCATGGTGAAAGGCGCAGTGAAACGCATCCGCTCGCGCGGCAAAAGGTTTTAATGCACGGACGAAAGCGCTCGACTGATTCAAGAATTGAAAACCAAAAGCCCTGCGATAGGCAAAGCCATGCTTACCCAACTTAAGACCCGCAAAATCCGGGTCGCCCGGCACAAAATCGAGTGCGAGGCGTGCGGCACACGCTACGAGTGTTATTCCGATGTGCCCGATGAGGGCTTTGGCTATGCGGCCATCCTCTACGAAAACGAGTTTGGCCGTGAGGTTTTCTTCCATTCGGCAGAAGAAGCGGCGTATTCGGGGCCACCTAGTGAAAGAATCGTTGCCTTGAACGAATCCTTCGAACGCAGCGGAGAAAAAATAAAGATTCGGAGAAAACAGCCAGTTTGCGCTACTTGCCCTGAGTGCGGTTCAAAGCTTTCGCCGACAAAGCAAGAACTCGATGAGGTGTTTATCGAAGCCTACGAGATTTTTTCCGCACACATCGGCTGACCTCACCGCCGGCTCGGCATACGGACGACCTTATCCCGGCGGCGCGGTTTCACGGACGTCGGGTGAGGCGGCGCACGAGGGCGAAGGCTAGCGGGCCCCAGCCGGCGAGCCGACCCAGGATTTTCCGCTGCGGCGAAACGACGCGCTGGACGAGCAGGCCCAGCGGGATGGTGGCGCAGAGCGCAAGCGGGGCGAGACGCCGCGTGAACGCGGCCAGCCGGTCGAGCCACGCCAAGGGTTGCGCGAGCCGCGTGGCGGCGGCGGCACATTGCGCGCGACGCAGCGCGATGTCGCGGCGGAGCGCGGCCTTGCGGGCGGCGAGGCGCGTCAGCTCGCGGCGAGGATACATGAGCGGTCCTCGCCGAGCACTTCGCGCGTGGCCGCGAACGGAACCGGCTGGCGGGCGAGGAAGCGGCGGAACGCGAGGATGATCGCGAGCATCGCCGCCGTATAAAAGACCGCGAGCCCGCCAAGCACGGCGAGCCGGGCGGTTTCCCAGAAAAAATACACGAGCGTGAGGCTGGCGAAGGTGACCGCCATCATGCCCGTAAAAAGGGCCGCGCTGATCCAGACGAACGTCTGGATGAGGCGAAGTTTCTCCTCCTGCAGCTCGACGGCAAACAGCTCCAGCCGATCCTGCACGGTGGCGAGCAGGCCATCGCCGAGCGCGCGGAACGTGCCGAGGAAACCAGTGGAGCTGGGCGGAGGCGTGGCCATGGCAGGCCCGTTCACTTGGTGCTGCGGCCGACGAGCACGCCGACGAGGAGGCCAACGCCCACCGCGACGCCGGCCGTGATGGCGAGCGACTGATAGGGGTTGGCGCGGATGGCGGCGTCGGTGCACTTGGCGCCGGCGACGACGCGCTTCTTCGCGCCCTCGTAGAGATCGCCGAGGCGCTCCTGGGCGGTGTCGAAGCGGGCGCGGAGCGCGGTGACGGCGTCGCCGGTGTGCTCGGTGACGGAATCGCCCATCATTTTTTCGGCCTCGGCGACGAGCGCGTGCAAGTCGTTGAGGAGATCCTTGGGAGTTTGGGCGGCGATGTCGTTGTTGGATTTCATGGAAAGGTAAAGCTGGCGGTTAGTCGGGTGGATGGAAACGGGCGAGGTCTTCAGCCTTGCCGGCCGCTGGTGCGGAACAGCGAGGCGAAGAAGAGCACGAGAAAGATGACGAAACAGATCTTCGCGATGGAGGCGGCGGTGCCGGCGATGACGCCGAAGCCGAGGATACCGGCGATCAGGGCGATGATGAGAAAAGTGATGGCGTAGTTGAGCATAGGAGGGAGAAAAGTGGTTGGCGATAGAGCGGGAATCAGGAGGACTTGGAACTGCGGAACAGGCCGGCCGCGCCGACGATGGCGGCGGCCGCGCCAGCGATGAGCAGCCACATGGTTTTGTCGGTCGGGTTGCCGGTGAAAAAGCGCGAGATGCCGGAGGCGGCTGAGTCGGAGGCGTTCGCGCCGCAGATGATGAGGATGATGCCGCCGACGAGCAGCGCGAGGGAGAGGGGTTTGTTCATAGGTTGGTTGCGGGGCTGCCGGTGGAGACGCGGTTCAGGACTGCGATTTCACCGGCACATGATGCTGGGCGTGGCTCGTGGCGCCGGTGGGATGCGCGGGCAGGATGGGCTGGCGTGCGGCGGCGACGCTGGCCTTGGTCGCGTGATCGGACGCGTGCCCGGATGGCTCGTGCGGGAGGAGCGGCGGCGGGAGAGCCGTGGCGGTTTTGGCGGAGGGGCTGGTTTTGGTCTCGTCAGACATGGCGGGCGGCGGGGAAAAATTCGGGGCGGAGGATGGCTAACAACCGGCGGGCAAACGTGCGCGACCACCCGAGGGGCAGTCGCGCCGTTGAAGAGTTTTTTCGCTCAGCTTTTTACGGTCATGTTGTTGACCACGCTTTTCGTGCCGCGGACATCCTCGGCGAGCTTGGTGACGAGGGATTTTTCCGCGTCGGACGCGGCCTCGCCGGAGATGACGATCACGCCGTCCACTGTGGTAACCTTGGTCTTGAGCGCGCTGGTGCCCTTGTGGCTGAGGAGCGCGTATTTCACCTGCGTGGTGATGGAGGCGTCATCAATCTTGTCGCCGACGGTTTCGCCGGGCATGGGCTGGTCGCTCAGCTCCCGAGCTTTTTGTTCCAGCGCCATGACCTTCTGGTTCGATTGAATCAGGGCCTGCGAGTCCGCGGAACCTAGGCGAATCTTAGGGGTGGCTTCCTTGGTGGGGCGGCGCGCGGCAGCCCGCCCGGCCGGCCGGGCGGCTGGGGTGCTGGGGGCTGATGGTGGTTTCGCGGCCATGGGGTTGCCTTTACTTCTTCGCCTTCGGCTCCGGCGGGGCCTCGGCCTTTTGCGCGAGGCGCGGGCCGGTGCGCGTGGGGATGCCGGTGGTGAGCCCGTCGTAGTCGGTCGAGCGCGGCTGAATGAGGACGACGCCCTTGTCGGTGATGACGTATTCGCGGATGTCTTTGCTGTGGTTGCCGCCGCGCATTTTGATCACGACCATCACCTTTCGCAGCTGGCCATCAATCTCCACGTAGCGCAGCCGGATGATGTCGTCGGTGAGAAACGAGATCGTGTAGTGGCTGAACGCCATCGCGGTGAAGGTGTCCTCCACCTCGACGGTGCTCAGGATCGTGACGCCCGCCCCGGTCAGCGCGACGATCATGCGATAGAGCGACTCACGGAAGTCCGCGCGGAAGCCGGGCGCGAGCGCCATCTCGAAGCCGACCAGCGAGTCAATCACCAGCCGTTTCGCGCCGACGCGGGCGATCGCGTCCAGAATCTCCTGCATCGTCTCATCCACGGAGAGGTCGAGCGGACGCAGGTAGAGAATTTCCAGCTTTCCCGTTTGCTGCGGGGCCTTCAGGTTCAGGCCGAGGCTGTCGGCGCGGTCCGTGTAACCGAGCGGGCGTTCCTCGAAGAGCGCCATGACGGCCGGTTCGCCCTGGCGCAGCCCGGCGGCGATGAACTGCGTGGCCAGCGCGGATTTGCCGGTGCCCGAGGGCCCGGCCACGAGCATGCTGTCGCCCTCGAGGATGCCGCCGCCCATCATCCGGTCCAGCTCGGGAATGCCGATGGACAGCCGCCGGCGTGTGCGCAACGGGTTCATCTTTTTGCCGCCGAAGCCCAGCGTGCGCGAGAACGCCTGGATCCCGTCGTCGGTGATGCGGATGGTGTGCAGGCCCGGCACGGAGGCCTGCCCGCGCAGCTTCATGATCTGCAGCTTGCGCACGACGGAGTTCCGCTTCGTCACCTGCCAGAGCCAGAACAGGCCGTCGGCAACGGTGAAGAGCGGGTTGTCGCGGATCTCCGCCTCGGCGTATTCGCCCACCAGAAACGTGGTGGCCTCCCAACTGGTGAGAAATTGCGCGAGCCGCTGGACGAACGACTGCATCTCAAACTCGCTCGCACCGCTCATCGCCTTGCGCACCACGGTGCGAAAGGAGTCCACGACCACAATCCCCGGGTTGAGCGCTGTGACCTGCTTGATGATTTCCGCGAGGACGGCGCTCAGATCCCGCTCCATCACCACATCGGCTAGGTTGATGAAGCGGATGGACCCGTCCAGCTTGGCCTCGTCGAAGAAGGAATACTGCTGCTGGTAACGCAGCATCTTCAAGGCGGGCTCGCCGAGGACAGTGAAATAGAGCGCGGGCTTCGCCGGCGTGGCGTTGGCGAACACGATCTGGTGCGCCAGCGTGGTCTTGCCGCAGCCCGGCGTGCCGGCGATGACGTTGAAAGAAAACTCCGGGATGCCCCCGCCCAAGATGTCGTCGAGACCGCGCACGCCGGTCGGGATCTTGCGGATCGTGACCTTGGCGCGCGGGCGCGCGGCTTTCTGGGACAGTTGGCTTTTGACCGAGGTGTTTTTGTTTTTCATTTTTTATTACCTTTCGTTCTCTTTTTTGGCCTGAGGCCGGCGGCGGGCAGTTTCAGTTTCGGCCAGACTTCGCGCACCAGCCGCACCGTCAAATTTTCGCCGATGAACGCCACCAGCAGCCCGAGCAACTGGGTGAGCAACACGATGCGGCCCTCGAGAATGTCCTCCGGGGCGACGGGCGCGGCCAGCTCGTCCAAGCTGGGCAAAGTGCCGTCGGCCTTGACCTGCACCGCGCGCAGCCACGACACCTCCGCGCCGGCCAGATTGAGCGCGCGCGTGAGCAGCGCGTGATAACCAGCGTTGCCCATGAAAGTCGCTAGGTGGGGCCGCAGTTTCGCCGGGACGGGAAAGATCGTCGCGGGTTTGCTCCCGGCCGACCGATTTTCTCTCGCCTCGTGCGCGATGAGACGCTCGGCGAATTTCCGCAGCGATGGCGTGGCTCGGCTCATGGGGACAGAGCGCCGCCGGGACGTGCCGCCTTCATGCGGCCGGGCGGGCAGCAGCGCGAGCAAAACCCCTGGGCGTGGGCGGACAGCGGCGGGCGTGGCGTCGTTTTCAAAAGGAGCAGACCGGCGGACAAAGGAGACGCGGGCAGGGCGTCGCCGAAGGGACAACGCTTCCGTTTCCCCGCTATTAAACGCACGTCCGCTCCGAATAGCGATAAGGTAAAACCCTACCTCTCCCTTGGTCTCGCGGCCGCGTTCACCGCCGGCTCGGCACGTGGACGACCTGCATCCCGGCCGCGCGCGCCGCGAGGATGCCCGGCTCCGCGTCCTCAAACACGAGGCACCGCCCCGGCGACACGCCCAGCCGCTCGGCCGCGAGCAGGAACATGTCGGGCGCGGGCTTGCCCCGGCCCGCCGGCACGTCGTGCGGCGTCACCACGATGTCGAACAGCTCTGCCAGCCCCGACACTGCGAGCGAGGGATGCGCCACGTCGGGCGCGCCGCCGGTCACGATGGCGAGCGGATGCGTCGCGGCAACGCGGCGGGCGAACTCCACGACTGGCGCGACGAGGGTCACCCCCGACTTGAGCACGTCGAGGTAGCGTTGTTCCTTCGCGTGCGTGACCGCGTGCGGATCGAGCGCGAGGCCGTAGCGGCGGCCCATGATCGCGGCGACTTCGTGTGTGGGCATCCCGCCCAGGCTGTAAAAATGATCCTCGTCGAGCGGCCCGCGCAACCCGGCGGCCTGCATCGCCGCCTGCCAGGCGAGGAAGTGGACCGGCATCGTGTCAATGAGCGTGCCGTCGAGGTCGAAGATGTAGGCGGCGAAATCGCCGGGAGGAAAGTCGAGCTGCATGAGGAAAAGCCAGCGCAGCGGGCGCGGGCCGCCGGGGCAACGGAAGAATTCTATCGGTCCGCGGGGACGCAGGCAAACTGCGACGCGAAGCCGGCGGGCGCGACGGGCCAGCACGCCCGTTTGCCGAAGATTTGCGCCAAAGCCTGCCGCGCGTGGACCGCCGGACTCAGCCGCAGCAAGCCGTTTTGCCGCCGCCACAGCAGGCGGTTCCGGCTGGCGCGCCGGCCGTCGTAGTGGCGTCGGTCGAGCAGCCGTTGTCAACGGCGTCGCTCGCGTTTGCACCGCATTTTTCGGGAGCGAGGCAGGCGGCGTGTTTGGTGGCGAGCCGGAACACGAGTTCCCCGTCGGCGGCGGTGGCCGACTCAATGGGAAACTGCGAGACGCCGCCCTCGTCGTGCTCAATCTCCACGGGCAGGGGGCCGTCCGGCAGGACGGGGCGGGCAAGGTCAAGGATACGGCCAAGCTTGGCCCCGGTGAGCCGGTGGCCGTCGTCGTCGGCGCGGCCCGTCCAGACCTGTAACACGCAGGTGTCGCTGGCGCGGACGGTGCCGCCGCAATCCACGAATTTCTTGGCCACATGGCCGACCTCGGTCACATGAAAATGCCGGGGCACGCGGCCGCCGCCGGGCAACGTGCAGGCCAGGGTGTGGCCGGGATGGGCGAGGAGAATCGACTTGAGTTCGTGGAGGTGCATAGGGGAAGGGGCTTGGATTATCGCAAGTGCAGCGAGCTTAGCGTTTCATCTCCCGCTCGCCGTCCAGCTTGAACTCCTCGCCGATGCGTCGGACGGCGACGGCGTCGAGCAGCTTGTCGTCGGGAAACGCGCAAAACAGGTCAACGCGCCGTGCGATCTGCGAGGCGACGTTCACAAAGGCGAGGAGCTTGTCCTCGTCGGAACCCTCCACGCCCGCCGGGTCGGGCGAGCCCCAGTGCGCGATCATCGGCTGGCCCGGCCAGACCGGGCAGGCCTCCTTCGCATGGTCGCAGACGGTGATGACGAAATCGAACTTCACCCCCTTGAACTCATCCCAGGACTTGGAGCGCGCCGCGCCGGCGTCGAGGTTGTAGCGCTCACGGAGGACGCGAACGGCGAATGGATTGACGCGGCCGGTCGGGTGCGAGCCGGCGCTGAACACCTCGAAGCGGCCCGCGCCTTTGGCGCGGAGCAGGTATTCGCCGAGGACGCTGCGCGCAGAGTTGCCGGTGCAGAGGATGAGAACCTTGTAGGGAGGTTTGGGTGTCGGGTGCATGGAAAATATTCAGCGCGCCCGTGCCGGGGCAGCCGGGCGGGCGCGGCGCGGCGGACGGGTGGCGGGACCGCAGCAGCCCGGCCCGGTCTCGGCGAGCGCGGGTGCGAGCCGTTCCAGCCGCGCGAGGTCGCGCCGGAAGATGGGCTGCTCGCGCGCGCAGTCCTGAAGGCAGGCGAGGTTGGCGCGTAGCTCCGGCGGCGGCGCGGACGGCAGGGCATAGACCATCCAGTTGCCCCGCCGCGTCACCGAGACCAGCCCGCGGGCGCGGAGGTAGGCGAGGTGCTTGGAGAGCTTCACCTGCGGCTCGGCCAGCACCGCCTGAAAATGGCACACGCACAGCGGCCCGCGCGCCAGCACGTGCAGCACGCGCAGGCGGGTGAGGTCGCACAGGCATTCGTAGATCTTGACGAGCTCCATGGCGCGACTATATTCCTTTTGAGGTATATGAATCAAGCGCAATTTGCGGCCGTCACCCCGATGTCACCCTTGGCCGGCGGTGCGTGAGCGCGCTCCCCGGACAACCTTTCCCATGAAAAAATACGTCGTCGAGTTCCTCGGCACCTTCTTCCTCGTGTTCGCCATCGGCATGGCGGCGCGCTCCGGCGCGGCGCTCGCGCCGCTCGGCATCGCGGCGGCGCTGACCGGCATGATCTACGCCGGGGGCCATGTGTCGGGCGCGCATTTCAACCCGGCGGTCACGCTGGCCGCGCTGATCCGCGGCAAGTTCGCCGCCAAGGACGCCGCGCCCTACGTCGTCGCGCAGCTCGGCGCGGCGGCGCTCGCGGCGCTGATCGTCGTGGCGGTGGCCGGCAGGCCGCTGCTGCCCGGCAGCCACGCGGTGGGACCGTCGCTCGTGGTGGAGCTGCTGTTCACGTTCGCGCTGACGTGGGTCATCCTGAACGTGGCCACGGCAAAGGGCACGGCGGGCAACCCGTTTTACGGGCTGGCCATCGGCTTCACGGTGCTGGCGGGCGCGATCACCGTGGGCGGCGTCTCCGGCGGCGCGTTCAACCCGGCGGTCGGGCTGGCGGCGGTGATCATGGGGCTGGAGAAGATCAGCCAGCTGGGCGTCTATCTCGTGGCCGACCTGGCCGGCGGCGCGCTGGCCGCGCTCACCTACAAGCTGGTGAACGGCGACGAGTGAGCGGCGGCGGATTGGCTCCGGAGTTTCGGGCCTACGCCACGTCGAAGCGATCGAGGTTCATCACCTTGGCCCACGCCGCGACGAAATCGCGGACGAACTTTTTCTGCCCGTCCGCGCTGCCGTAAACCTCCGCCAGGGCGCGGAGCCGGGAGTCGGAGCCGAAGACGAGGTCAACCCGCGTGCCCGTCCACTTCAGCGCGCCGGTCTGGCGATCGCGGCCTTCGAAGAGATCGGCGTGGGGCGAGACCGGCTTCCATTCCGTGCCCATGTCGAGCAGGTGGACGAAGAAGTCGTTGGTGAGCGCCTCCGGCTGTTCGGTGAACACGCCGTGCGGTGAGCCGCCGGCATTGGCCTTCAGGACGCGCAGGCCGCCCACGAGCACGGTCATCTCGGGCGCGGTCAGCGTGAGGAGCTGCGCCTTGTCCACCAGCAGCGCCTCGGCCGGGATGCGGCAGAGGCCCTTCTGGTAGTTGCGGAACCCGTCCGCGATCGGTTCGAGCGCGGCGAAGGAGGCGACGTCCGTCTGCCTCTGCGCGGCGTCCATGCGCCCGGGCGTGAACGGCACCGTCACCGTGTGGCCGGCTTTTTTCGCCGCCTGCTCGATGCCGACCCCGCCCGCGAGCACGATGAGATCCGCGAGCGAAAAGCGCTTGCCGCCCTTCGCGGTTGCGTTGAACGCGCCCTGGATCCCGCCGAGCACCTTGAGCACTTTCGCGAGCTGCTTCGGCTGGTTGACGTCCCAGTCCTTCTGCGGCGCGAGGCGGATCCGCGCGCCGTTCGCGCCGCCGCGCATGTCGGAGCCGCGGAAGGTCGAGGCCGCGGCCCACGCGGTTGAGACGAGCTCCGAAACGGTGAGGCCCGAGGCGGCGACCTTCGCCTTGAGCGCGGCGATTTCCTTTGCGCCGACAAGCTTGTCGTTCACGGCGGGAATCGGGTCCTGCCAGATGAGCTCCTCTTTCGGCACTTCCGGCCCGAGGTAGCGCGCGCGCGGCCCCATGTCGCGGTGCGTGAGCTTGAACCACGCGCGGGCAAACGCGTCGGCAAACTGCCGCGGGTTTTTCAGGAAGCGCCGCGAGATCTTCTCGTAGGCCGGATCGAAGCGCAGGGCGAGGTCCGTCGTGAGCATCGAGGGCGCGATGCGCTTCGAGGTGTCGTGCGCGTGCGGCACGGTGCCGGCACCGGCGCCGTTCTTCGGCGTCCACTGCTGCGCGCCGGCGGGGCTCTTCGTGAGTTCCCAGTCGTAGCCGAACAGGTTCTCGAGGAAATTATTGCTCCACTGCGTGGGCGTGGTCGTCCACGTGACTTCAAGGCCGCTGGTGATCGTGTCGCCGCCCTTGCCCGCGCCAAAGCTGTTCCTCCAGCCCAGGCCCTGCTGCTCGAGGCCCGCCGCTTCCGGATCGGAGCCGACGTGCGTGGCGGGCGCGGCGCCGTGGGTCTTGCCGAAGGAGTGGCCTCCCGCGATGAGCGCAACGGTCTCCTCGTCGTCCATCGCCATGCGGGCGAAGGTCTCGCGGATGTCCCGGGCGGCCGCAAGCGGGTCGGGATTCCCGTTCGGTCCCTCGGGGTTGACGTAGATCAGGCCCATCTGCACGGCCGCCAGCGGATTTTCGAGCTCGCGGTCGCCGGTGTAGCGTTTGTCGTCCAGCCATTTCATCTCCTTGCCCCAATAGACGTCCTGATCCGGCTCCCACGTGTCGGCGCGACCGCCGGCGAAGCCAAAGGTCTTGAAGCCCATCGTCTCGAGCGCGACGTTGCCCGTGAGGATCATCAGGTCGGCCCAGGAAATCTTGCGGCCATACTTCCGCTTGATCGGCCAGAGGAGCCGGCGCGCCTTGTCGAGGCTCACGTTGTCCGGCCAGCTGTTGAGCGGGGCGAAGCGCTGCTGGCCCCGGCCGCCGCCGCCGCGACCGTCGCCGGTGCGGTAGGTGCCGGCGCTGTGCCACGCCATGCGGACGAACAGCGGGCCGTAGTGGCCGAAGTCGGCCGGCCACCAGTCCTGCGAATCGGTCATCAGCGCCGCGAGGTCCTTCTTCAGCGCCGCGTAATCGAGCCGCCTGAACTCCGCCGCGTAGTCGAAACCCGGCCCCATGGGATCGGACTTCGACGAGTGCTGGTGCAGGAGTTCGAGCCGCAGCTGATTCGGCCACCAGTCGTGGTTTGTCGTGCCGCGGGTGCTGGCGGCGCCATGGTGGAACGGGCATTTGGCTTCGGTGGACATGGGGATGTTCGTTGGCGGGTTGGTCGGTGTGCGGAAAAAGGGTCGGTGAGGGTGGAGCGGGCGGCGCCGGCGGTCCACACGCGAACATGGACGTTTGCGCGGCGCAGTTCAAACACATTCTGCCTCGCAGCATCAGCGCCGTATGGCTGGCGAGCTGCGCCCCAGGCCGCGCCGCCTTTGCGCCTCCGGCCGCGCGCTGAACGGCACGGTCAGCGCCGCACGCCGCGGTGCAGCCGGCTGACGGGCTTGGCGGCGGCGGCGACGACCTCGTCCAGGATTTTTTGGTCGAAGAGCGCCGAGTAGATGTAGGGGAAGCCCTCGATTTTTTTCCGCTCCACGGCCACGCCCATGTAGCGCTCGATGCTGCGCGCGTCGCGCACGTCGTCCTCGGTCACAAGGGTAAAGGCGTCGCCGGTGTTGTTCGCGCGGCCGGTGCGGCCGATGCGGTGGACGTAGTCTTCGGCGT
>CAIQBC010000246.1 GCA_903869955.1 uncultured Opitutia bacterium | reverse complement strand
GGCATCATCAAGCCCGGCCGTCCCGTCGTCATCGGGCGGATGCCGGTCGCCGCCGAGAGTGTTATCCGTCGGATGGCGGCGGAGCGGGGCGCGCCGGTACATTCGGTGCGGGCGGAGTTTGGCGAGGATCTCGCCGCCTATCCGACCACGCATCTTGAGGGCGACTACCAGCGTTGGAATGCCGCCACCGCCACGCTTGTGGCGCGCTGCTTCCCTGTGCGCTGGGGCCTGACGCCTGCCGTCATCGCGCGTGGTCTGCACGAGACGCTTTGGCCCGGCCGCTGGGAACGCACCAGCGTGGGCGGTCGCCCGCTTATCCTCGACGCTTCCCATAATCCTGAGGGCGCGACCGTGCTCGACGCCAACCTCCGCCGGCTCGTTGCCGAGACTGGCCGCGCGCCGGTCGTGATGACCGGTGCGCTCGGCGCGGCGCGGGCGCGGGCGCTCGTCGAGATCATCTGCCGTCACGCACGCGAGGTGCATCTGCTCATGCCGCACCAGTCGCGCGCCTGCACCTTCGGGGAGCTGGAGGCATGGGTGCCGCCGGATTTTCGCGGCCGTGTGGTCCGCACGACCATCGGTGAGCTGTTTCCCAACGCGCATACCTGTACCGCCGGCGGGCCCGACGACACCTTGGTCGTGACCGGCTCGATTTACCTGCTCGGCGAGATCATGGAACGCCTCGCCCCCGAGCGCGGCCCCGGCGAGGGCCGGCTGCAGGATTTCTGAGCGGTGGCCGGCGGGACAGGCGGCGGGGCGTCTCGCCACAGGAAGCGGCGCGTGGTTTCACGCCGCCAGATACGGCAGCTTCATGGCGGTGGTTTTCACGTCTGGCAGGCCTTCGAGCAGTTCGCCGATGGGATCCCAGCGGCCGTTGACGAGCGCGTCGCGCGCGCTGGCGCGTACGGTGGCTTTCACCGTCTGGCCGGCGAAGCGGATTTCCTGCTTCGCCACGTCCACGGTGATCTCGGCCTGGGGATTTTTTTCGATGGCGGCTGCGATCTTGGCGATGTCCTCGCGGCCGGCCTCAAGGCACGGGACGCCGAGCGTCACGCAGTTGCCATAAAAAATCTCGGCAAACCCTTCGGCCACGACGGCCTTGAAGCCGTATTTCTGGATCGCCTGCGGCGCATGCTCGCGCGACGAACCGCAGCCGAAGTTCGCGCCGGAGAGCAACACCGTCGCTCCCTTAAAACGCGGTTCGTTGAGCGGATGCGGCTTGTCGGTGCCGTCGGCGTTTTTGCGCACGTCGTAAAACAGGCCCTCGCCGAGGCCGTCGAAGGTGATGCACTTCAGGTAGCGCGCAGGGATGATGCGGTCGGTGTCAATGTCATTGCCGGGCACGAACACGCCGCGGCCGGTGAGGGAGGTGATTTTTGCGAGGGACATGGGAGGAAGAGGAATCAGGCGGGAGGAGTCAGGAGCGAAGGAGTCGGATGAGTTGCGGGATGGCACAGAGTCGTGGGTGGCCGGTGGTTTGATGCTCGCGCCCGACTCCTTTTCTTCTTTTCAGTTCACCGCGAAGACTTCGCGGGCGTCGGCCACTGCACCGGTGATGGCGGCGGCGGCGACCATGACGGGGCTCATCAGGAGCGTGCGGCCCGTCGGGCTGCCCTGGCGGCCCTTGAAGTTGCGGTTTGAGGAGCTCGCGCAGAGCTGGTCGCCGATGAGCTTGTCAGGGTTCATTGCGAGGCACATCGAGCAGCCCGCCTCGCGCCACTCGAAGCCGGCGTCGCGGAAAACCCGGTCGAGGCCGAGCTTTATGGCCTGGGCCGCGACGATTTGCGAGCCGGGCACGGCGATGGCCTTCACCCCCGAAGCGACGCGGCGGCCCTTCAGGAACTTGGCGACTTCCTGGAAGTCGCTCAGGCGGCCATTCGTACAGGAGCCGAGGAAGGCCACATGGATCTTGGTGCCTTTGATCGGCGCACCGGGCGCGAGCTTCATGTAGGCGAGTGCCTCCTCGATGGAGGATTTCTCGTCCCCAGTCGTTGCCTTGGCGGCATCGGGGATGCGTTCGTTGATGGCGACGGCCTGGCCGGGGTTGATGCCCCAGGTGACGGTCGGTGCGATGTCGGCGGCGGCGATGGTGACCACATCGTCATATGGGCAGCCGGGGTCGCTCGCGGTCGCGCGCCAGCGCGCGACCGCCGCATCCCACGCGGCACCTTTCGGCGCGTAGGGGCGGCCCTTGAGGTAGGCGAACGTTGTCTCGTCCGGGTTGACGTAGCCGGCGCGGGCGCCGCCCTCGATGGACATGTTGCACACGGTCATGCGCTCCTCCATCGTCATGCGGTCGAAGACCTCTCCGCCGTATTCGTAGGCAAAGCCGGTGCCGCCGTTCACGCCGAGCGTGCGGATGAGGTGCAGGATCGCGTCCTTCGCATAGACGCCCGGGCGCAGTACGCCGTTCACTGTGATGCGGCGGACTTTCAATTTGCCCAGCGCCATGGTCTGCGTGGCGAGCACGTCGCGGATCTGGGTCGTGCCGATGCCAAACGCGATCGCGCCAAACGCCCCGTGCGTGCTCGTGTGCGAGTCGCCGCATGCGATGGTTGTGCCCGGCTGCGTGATGCCCTGCTCGGGACCGACGATGTGGACGATGCCCTGCCGGCCCGAGGCGCGGTCGAAAAACGTGATGCCGAATTCGCGGCAGCTCTTCCGGAGCTCATCCATCATTTCCTGTGCGAGCGGATCCTTGTAGGGCTCGACGAGCTGATCGGTGGGGATGATGTGGTCGACCGTCGCAAACGTGCGGTGCGGCATCGCGACCTTGAGCTTGAGGTCGCGGAGCATGCCGAACG
>CAIQBC010000245.1 GCA_903869955.1 uncultured Opitutia bacterium | reverse complement strand
CCCCGTGGGTGCCGTGCGTCCCGAGGCCCTCACCAAGGCCACGGCCTATCCCGACCACGCCAAGCTCATGCTCGACATGTCCGTGCTCGCGTTTCAGGCCGACCTGACCCGCGTCATCACTTTCCCCTTCGCCGACGAGGGCAGCGACCAGACCTACCCATGGGCCGACGCCAACGTCCGGCACCACACCACCTCGCACCACATGAGAGACCCCGCGAAGATCGCGCTCCTCTCCAAGATCAACATCTTCCACATGGAGCTCTTCGCCTATTTCCTCCAAAAGCTCGACTCGATCAAAGAAGGCAACGGTTCCATTTTGGACAATTCACTCATCAGCTACGGCTGCGGCAACAGCGACGGCGACCGCCACAATCACGACAATATCCCGCTCATCCTCCTCGGCAAGGGCGGTGGCACCGTGACTGGCGGCCAACACCTGCGCTTCGACGGCCAGCCGCTCAACAACCTGTGGCTTTCGCTGATGGATCGCATGGGCGCGAAATACGACCGCCTCGGAGACAGCACCGGCCGGCTCGCCATCGCCTGAGTTTGATTTGGCCGGAGGACCCGGCCGCGACGCCCCAAGGTCAGGCATCGGCGACAGCCGCCAAAATTTTCTCCGACGTCGCCATGCCTTTTTCCATCATGCCCAGGTGAAAGCTTTCGTTCGGTGCGTGCAGGTTGTCCTCGGGGAGAAACAGCCCCAGCAGCACCGAGTCGAGGCCGAGCACGCGCTTGATGTCGGCGATGATCGGCACACTGCCGCCTTCGCGCAGATAGAGCGGCGGTTTGCCGAAAATCTCCGTGACCGCCGTGTCGGCGGCGCGGAAAGCGCGCGCAAGCACCGCCGGCTGGCCAGGCGGCGTGTTGGCGCGGCCTGGCGGCACGACAACATAGGGCGTGCCCTCGTGTTGATCCACGAGGCGGAAGGTTACGTCCGGCGGCATCCGTTCGCGGATCGCGGCGTAGAGCAGCGCCCGGATTTTGGCCGGCGACTGGTTCGGCACGAGACGGCAGCTGATTTTTACAAACGCCTTGCTCGGGATGACGGTCTTTGTGCCCTCGCCTTGATAGCCGCCGCCGATGCCGTTGAACTCCAGCGTCGGCAGAAACCGCGCCGACTCGAAGGGCGAAAACCCTGCCGTCGCGTGAAACGCCGGGATACCAAGAAACTCGCGGTATTGCTCCTCGCTCTGGCCCAGCTTCGCCAGTTCCGCCCGCTCCCACGGCTCGACCGGGAGCACGTCGTCGTAAAAGCCCGGCACGTTGACGCGCCCGTCCGGCGTGTGCAGCGAGGCACACAGCTCCGCGAGCGCCTGGATGGGGTTGCGCAGCACCCCGCCGTGCAGCCCTGAGTGCAGGTCGGTGCGTGCGCCCGTGACCTCGACATCGCACAGCACCAGCCCGCGCAGCCCGCAGGTGATGACGACTTGGTCCTCGCGCGGGCTGCCTGTGTCCGAAAGAAAAACAAAATCTGCCTTTTGCAGCCGGTCGCGTTGCTGCGCCAGAAACGCCGCAAAGCTCGGGCTGCCCATCTCCTCCTCGCCCTCGATCATAAAAGTAATCCGCAACGGCAGGTCCGGCCGGCGCTCCAGCAGCCGCGCGACGGCGGCGATATGTGTCATCAGTGGCCCCTTGTTGTCCGCGGCGCCGCGCCCGTAGAGCCGCCGGCCGCGCAACGCCGGCTCAAACGCGGGCGACACCCAGAGGTTGAGCGGGTCGGCCGGCTGCACATCGTAGTGACCGTAGATGATGACGTGCGGCCAACGTGCGTCTCCCCCGCGCTCCGCGAGGATGACCGGATGCAGGGGTGTCGGCACGACCTCGACCGCGAAGCCAAGCGAGCGGAGCAGCCCTGCAACAAACTCGCGTGCGCCGACCATGCCCGCGGCAAATTTCGGGTCGGCCGATACGCTCGGATGGCGGATGAACTCTTTCAATTTTTCGACGGGATCGAACATCCCGCGAGGATGGAGCAATCCGCTGGGTCGCGCCAACCGGAAAACGCTCGACGCAGATGTAGGGGCTCAGGCTTGCTGCGCCTTCGATCAAGCCATGAATCGAGCCTGCCCTTGGGCAGAATCCGCCCAACCGCAGGTAGGCTTGCCAGTGGGGTCGGAAACCGCTCCGTTCGCCGCACCCCATGAGCTTCAAGAAGCGGCTTCTCCTCTGCCTCGCCTGCGCCGTGCCGCCGCTGTTGCTCGTGGGCGCGCTGTGGTGGCTCGACGCTGCCGGCAAGCAGGCCGTCGCCGACGCGCAGGCGCGCATCCACGCCGCCGGTCTGCCACTGACAATTGACGAAATTCGCCCGCCGCAGGTGCCGGACGCAGACAACGCCGCGCTCGTCATCAAGAAAATTGGTCCGCTACTCGATGCCCTTCCAAACATTGACGGCAAGGAGTTTGGGGAATGGGAAGCCGTTTTCAAAGAAGCCCATGCCTCCGCCTACCGGCTTGACGAAGCCGGGACGCAGGAGCTTGCCGCCGTGCTGGAAACCCAGCAGATGCGCGACGTATTCGCGCTCATCCGCGATGCCGTGGCGAAGAAAGGCTACGAGGCCAAAATTGACTATAAAAAGGGGCTATATGCTATCAACTCTGGGCCGTCAATTTTACTCCGCTCGGCCAAGCTTCTGCGCTGGCACGCGCGGCTGGCCGCCAGCCAAGGGCAGATGGACGCGGCGAGTGACGACGTCTGGGCGATGGCGACGCTCGCGGAGTTTTTAGCCGATGAGCCGACCCTAGTATCCCAACTGACACGCGGGACGGTGTGGAGCTTGGCGCTGGACGAGCTGGAGCAACTGACGACGGCTGGCGCGTTGTCGCCGGCGTGGAATCAAAGATTTGCCGACCGGCTGGCGCGCTTGGATCTGACTGGAGGCTATGCCCGCAGCCTTGATGGCGAGCGTGTGCGGTACGGCAGCTTTTTATTCGAGGAGCTTTTGTCTGGGAAACAATCGAGGGCAGACTTTTTAAGATCGTTGGAGGTTGATTCTTCCGATCGGTGGCTGTGGACCGTTCGCTATTGGGTTCCAGGGTCAATTCACACGGAGTATGCGGACTACCTTGACCGGATGAGGCGGGTGCGTCTGGTCGTGGCGCAGACCTCGCTGGATTGGGCAACAATTGAAAAGCGGCTAAAGGACGCTTCCGGAAATTTTCCGCGAAGCAATCTGGTCGTGCGTGCGATGGTGCCAACTCTGGCCCCGATAACGAAGGGATTCTGGAAAACCCGGGCAAAAATTGTGTCAGCCCAAGCTGGGCTGGCGCTGGAGCGGTATCGGGCGGCGAAAGGCGGGTATCCGGCGACGCTCGCGGATCTCGTGCCGGATTTTATGCCCGCAGTGCCGCTGGATATTTTTACCCGCAAGCCGCTCATCTACCGTCCCGAGCCGGGCGGTGCGGTCATTTACAGCTTCGGGCCAAATTTGAAAGACGACGGTGGGGTCGAGGATAGGAATGCCTCGCCGGACAAGGACGACCAAGGCTGGTCTGCCGGCCCGGCGGCGGCGCGGAAGTTTGCCCCGCCGCCCGAACCGGCTTCGCCATAGGGACCTACCCTTGCTGCATTTGTCAACGTCGGGCCAAATGGGCGCAGCAAGTCTGCGCCCCTACAATAATCAGCGGCTCACAAAGGCTTGCCAGCGGGCGGCGCGGCCCGAGCGTGAAGAGCATGACAACCATCTCAAATACGCCGGCTCCGCCGGACGATGCCTGGCTG
>CAIQBC010000244.1 GCA_903869955.1 uncultured Opitutia bacterium | reverse complement strand
TCGCCGAGGGTGGCCCGGGCAGCGGCCATCGACAGGGCGTTGCCGGCCAGGGTCCCGCCGATACCGCCGACGTCCTCGATGTCGGCGTGCTGCTCGCGCACGAGCACTACGGTTTCAAGATCCTCGATGACGAGGTGCTCCTACTTGGCACCTCGATGGGGATGCACCTCGACCGCGAGGCGGCCTACCCGGCGCGCGCGCACGACATCCAGGGGCCGTTTCAACTCGCGCAGAGCGTGCTCGACAAGCGGCCGTTTTTTTTCCCGTTCCTCGTCGCGCTCACCCACGACCTCACGGGCTACCGGGCGGACAACCCGTTTTATGTGAACACCGTGCTCGGCTTGGCGCTGCTCGCGCTCGTCTGGCTGCTGGGGCGCAGCGTGGGCGGCTCGCCGTGGGCGGGCGCAGCGCTCGTGCTGCTGTTCGCCGGGCTGCCGCTGCTCGGGCAGCAGATGGCCGGCGGCGGCTTTGACCTGCTCAATCTCGTCATGCTCGCAGCAGTCGTGCTGCTGGCGCGGGCGTTTGCGACGCGACGCGACGCCGTCGCGCAAGAGGCCCTCGTGCTCGGCGCGGTGCTGCTCGCCTACACCCGCTATGAGTCGGTGATCTTTCTCGTGCCGGTCGCCGCGCTGGTGCTCTGGGCGTGGTGGCGCGACGGGCGGGTGACGCTCACGTGGCCGGTCATCATCGCGCCGCTACTGCTGCTACCTTGCCTCTGGCAGCACCATGTGTTTGCCGTCAACCCCGCCGCGTGGGAGCTGGCGAGCCGGCCCGGCGCGACCGCGCCGTTTGCCACCGGCTATTTCGCGGAAAATCTCGGCTATGCGCTGCGATTTTTCTTCGATGCCGACCGCGACCAATTTTTCACCGGCTACCAGCCCAGCTCGCCGCTGTTCTCCGCGCTCGGGCTGCTGGCGCTGCCCTTTTTCGGCCTCGGCGTGGCGCGCGCGCTGCGGGCACCGCGCACGACCGCGCCGGCCGAGCTCGCCCTCGCGGCCGTCGGCGCGGGGCTGTTTGCCGGCGCGGGGCTGCTGCTGTTTTACTACCGCCATCTCGACGAACCGGTGATCCACCGGCTCAGCCTGCCGGTGCACCTGCTTTTCGCCCTCGCCATCGCGGTCACCGGCAGCCAGCTCAGGCTCACCACCCGCGGCTGGCAGGGGCTGGGCGGGCTCGCGCTCGTGGCGCTCATGACACACAGCCTGCCCGTCATGGCAAAGCAGGCCTACACGCGCGACTACACGCCGGGCCTCGAAATGGCGTGGCGGCAGGAGTTCCTGAAAAAATTCCCCGAGCGCGACTACCTGTTCATTGACCGGGACTCGACCTTTTGGATCGTCAACCACGTCAGCGCCACACCACCCTTGCAGGCCAAGCTGCGCCGGGAAAACCTCCTCTGGCTGATGCGCAACCGCGGCTTCACTGAGATGTATGTGTTCCAGCAGTTCCGGGTGGATGAGAATACCGGCGCGCTGGTCCTGAATGATCCGGCCGATGATCTCGGCCCGGACTTCGGGCTGGAAACCGTATGGGAAAGGCGCATCACGATCCTGGTGCTCGACCGCATCAGCCGTGTGACCACGATCCACGTCGGCGACCAGACCGCCGTGCAGACGCATCTCGCCACGCCCGCCACCGGCCCGGCGCGGACCAACGCCGAGACGGACAAAATCCAGAAGGAATTTATTGACCGCTGGCTTCAGGAGCTCCCGTAGGCGCGCCGCCGCCACCGCCCCGCCATGAGTCTCCTGCCCCCACCCCTGCCCGCCCATCAGCCCGACTCGTCGCGCGCCGGCGGCGGCATCGGCACGCCGCTACGGTTGGCGCTGTTCGGCGTGGTGGCGCTGGCGGCCGTGGAGTTTGGCTTCCTGGTCGTGCCCTTCGACACCGCCGGCCGGCTCATCCAGCAATACGGCTACTACACCATCGCGGCGACGTTTGCATGGTTTATCGTGGCGCTCGTGCGCGTCGCCCCCGGCATGTGGCGGGCGCGGCCGCCGCTCGCGCGGCGCGAGCGCTGGCAACTCGCCGCCGTCGTCGCCGGCTGCACGCTCGTTGCCGTGCTCACCACCCCCTACGGCTACAAGGTGCTCTACGACGAGCCGGTGCTCCAAGGCACGGCGTGGAACCTCCATTTTTTCCGCGAGGTGGGCAACTACTCGCGCGCCTACAACGTGGACGGCGTGTTCTCGCCCATCGGCGCGGCCGGCACCTACCTCGACAAACGCCCGTTTTTTTTCGCCTACGTCGTCTCGCTGGTCCACGACCTCACGGGCTACCGCGAGGGGAACGCCTTCGCGCTCAACACCGCGCTGCTGCCCGCCGTGCTCGGGCTGGCGTATTTTTTCGCCCGGCGGCTCGTCGCCCACGCGGCGGCGCTCGCGGCGGTTTTCGTGCTCGGCACGCTCTCGCTGCTGGCGCAAAACGCCACCGGCGCGGGCATGGAGCTGCTCAACCTCGCGATGCTGCTGCTCACGCTGCACCTCGCCGCCCACTGGCTCGCCGCGCCCGACGGGCCGCGCCTCGCCGCGCTGGTCCTCGCAGTCGTGCTGCTCGCGCAAACGCGCTACGAGTCGAGCCTCTACGTCGCGCCCGTCGCGCTGCTCGTCGCCGAGGGCTGGCGGCGCGCGGGCCGGCTCCTGCTGCCGCCCGCCGCCGTGCTCGGCCCCGCGCTGCTCATCCCCTACGCGCTGCACAACACCTACCTCTCCGGCACCCCCTTCCTGTGGGAGCTGCGCGACGACGACAAGGGGCGCTTCGGGCTCCAGTATTTTTCCAACAATCTCGTCCACGCGTGGCGGTTTTTCTCCGATACGACCGGGCTGGCCACCGCCAGCTCGTGGTGGCTGTTCGGCGCGGGCTTCGTCGCGCTGGCGCTCGCGCTCGGCCGCGTTGCGCGCGCGCTGCCGCGCTGGCGGGCCGCACCACCCGCCGGTGTGGCTCTCACGCTCGTTGGCACGGCGGTCGTCGTCAACCTGCTGCTGCTGCAATTTTATTACTGGGGCCAGCTGGATGACGCCATCGTGGGGCGGCTCAGCCTGCCGTTCGCCGTGCTGCTCGTGCTTTGCCTCGCGCTCGCCGTGCAACGCTGGTCGTCGCCGCGCCGCCCGCTCGTCCGCGTGGCCGTCGGCGGCGCCGCGCTCGCCGCGTTCACCTCCGGCCTCGTGGCCAACGCGCGCCACAGCCAGCGCAATATCCTCGGCGCGGAGCTCGCATGGGAAAGCCGCGTCGTTGCCGCCCGCCCGCCCGGCGACCGGCTCGTCATCACCGGCCGTTCCGTGCTGCTCTGGTATGCCGAGCAGGTCGCAGCCATCCCGATTGGCCGCGCCGCCGCCCGCGCCGAAGCCGTGCGGTTCCACCTCGTACAGCACACGTTCTCCGAGGTGCTGGTGCTGCAAGACCTCAGCCCGGTCGGCCCCGACGGCGGCTTCCAGCTCGACCGCAACGACCGCCTGCCCGCCGCCTACGTCCTGGAGCCACTCGCCGAGCGCCGCTTTGGCGTGCATCTCGCGCGGATCAGCCGGGTGTTGGAGATCAATTTGCCCGCCCCGGAAACCAATCCCCCGGCACCGGCGCACCCTGCGGCGGCCGAACGCGCCGGACCGGCCGTTACGGGCGGCCCGGCGCTGGTCGGCTGGGCGCTCAACCCATGAGCCACGAACCCGGCCTCCGCGCGCACTTCGACTGGGTCGCCGCCCACGACGGGCGCGCGCGCCGCCAGCAGCACGCCTTCCACGCGCAGCTCCGCGCCCACTTCCGCCATCAGATCCCCGCCGGCGAAAGCGTCCTCGAGCTCGGCTGCGGCGCGGGCGACCTGCTCGCCGCACTTGCGCCCTCGCGTGGCCTTGGCTGCGACTTCAGCGACGCGATGATCGCGAAGGCCCGTGCCCGCCATGGCGCGCAGCCCGGCCTTGGGTTCCGCGTCGCCGACGCCGCGACCGCCGACTTCGACGGCGAGACGTTCGACCACATCGTCCTCGATTATCTCACGGGCTACCTCGACGACATCCAGCTCGTCCTCGAACGACTTCATGCCGCCGCGCACGCGCGCACGCGCCTGCATCTCACCACGCTGAACACCCTCTGGCTCGGCCCGCTGCGCGCCGCCACCGCGCTCGGCCTGGTCATGCCGCAGCCGCCGAGCGCGTGGCTGGCGCATCCGGATTTGTTCAATTTGCTCGAACTCGCCGGCTGGGAAGTCGTGCGCTTCGAGCGCCAGCAGCTTTTCCCGTTCGGCGTCCCGCTCGTCGCGCCGCTGCTCAACCGCGCCGCCGTCCGCCTGCCCGGCTTCAGCCACCTCGGCATTACGCTCTGCGTCACCGCACGCCCCCGCCGAGCGCCCCCGCTCACCGCGCCCGTCTCCTGCTCAGTCATCGTCCCCGCCCGCAACGAGTCCGGCAACATCCGCGCCGCGCTGGAGCGCATCCCGACGTTGGGCCGCGGCACCGAGATTATTTTCGTGGAAGGCCACAGCCACGACGACACCTGGGCCGTGATCCAACGCGAGATCGCCACCTATGGCGGCCCGCACCGCGTCCGCGCGCTTCAGCAGCCGGGCAAGGGCAAATGGGACGCCGTCCACGCCGGCTTCGCCGCCGCGACCGGCGAGGTGCTTGTGATCCAGGATGCCGACCTCACCGCACCGCCTGAGGAGCTGCCGAAATTTTACGACGCCATCGCCAGCGGCGCCGTCGAGTTTGCCAACGGCAGCCGCCTCGTCTATCCGATGGAAAAACGCGCCATGCGTTTCCTAAATTTGCTCGGCAACAAATTTTTTGCCCTTTCGCTCTCGTTCGTGCTCGGCCAGCCCGTGAAAGACAGCCTCTGCGGCACGAAGATGCTCCTGCGCTCCGACTACGAGCGCGTGCTGCGCCGCATCGCGCCGTTCGGCGATTTTGATCCGTTTGGTGACTTCAACCTGCTCTTCGGCGCGGCGTTGCTCGGCCTGCGCATCCGCGACGTGCCCGTGCGCTACAAGGACCGCACCTACGGCGAGACGAACATCTCGCGCTTTCGCCACGGCTGGATCCTGGCCCGCATGACCTGGTTCGGCCTGTGGAATCTGCGCTGCTTCCCGTTGCGTGCGCCAGTGCATAAAACTGAAAGTGATAAGTAGGACAGGGTGTCGCTGCGCCCACCGCGATTTACCATCCGCAAGCGCCCGCTCAACGGCGCTGTTTGTCCCGCCGCTCACGCGGCGGGCACCTTGGCTTTCGGAGGCCTGCGCGTGAGAGCAGGGATTTTGGCAGGCCATCAGCGAGGGGGCATCACGGACTGTCCGGCTGAACCCACGTCCTGCCCTCGCTGTTCCCATCGGCGGCGAGCGCGGTGAGCTTGAAGCCGCCGTCGGGCGTGCGGGCGTAGCCGAGGGTCTGGCCGGTGAACACGTCGGCCGGCACGGCAGTGATGAACGCGGGCGCGAGCTCGGCGAGCGTCACCGGATAGCTGCCGCGCGCGAGCCGGTGGCGCTCCAACGCGCAGGCGGCGATAGCCTCACGGAGGCCGTTTTCAGTTTGGCCAAAGCTGTAGAGGCTGGAGCTGATGTTAATCACCATCTTGGCGGTGACCCACACAT
>CAIQBC010000243.1 GCA_903869955.1 uncultured Opitutia bacterium | reverse complement strand
GCGCGGCGGAGAAACTCCGCCTCGCCGTCCTTGAGGGAGATCGAGTTGACAATGCCCTTGCCCTGGATGCAGCGGAGGCCGGCCTCGAGCACGCTCCACTTCGACGAGTCGAGCATGATGGGCACGCGGCAGATGTCGGGCTCGGCGGCGATGAGATTGAGAAACTTCGTCATCGTCGCCTCGCCGTCGATCAGCGCCTCGTCCACGTTGATGTCGAGAACGTTGGCACCGCTCTCGACCTGCTGTTTGGCGATGGCGAGGCATGCGTCCCAGTCGCCGGCCTTCAGCGCCTTGGCAAACTTGGGCGAGCCGGTGATGTTGGTGCGCTCACCGATGACGAGGAAACTGGAGGCGGCGTTGGTTTTGGTCACGCGAAAGGGCGCAAGGTTAGCCGACGCGCAAGGGTTCGAGCCCGCTCAACTGCATTGCGTGGTCCGGCGAAGGAATGAGGCGCGGCTTTTTTCCGCGCACGGCCCCGGCAATCGCGGCGATGTGCGCGGGTGTGGAGCCGCAGCAGCCACCGACCATGTTCACAAAGCCGCTCGCGGCGAACTCGCCGAGCACGGCGGCCATGTCGGCGGGCGACTCGTCGTAGCCGCCGAATGCGTTCGGCAGGCCGGCGTTGGGGTAGCAGGTGATGTAGCAGTCGGCGATGGCGGCGAGCTCCTCGACGTAGGGCCGCATCGCGGCACCGCCGAGCGCGCAGTTGATGCCGACGGAAAACGGATTCGCGTGGCGCACACTGTTGAAAAACGCCCCGACCGTCTGGCCCGAGAGCGTGCGGCCGGAGGCGTCGGTGATGGTGACGGAAATCATCACCGGCACGCGTGACGCTTCGCCGCGCCCGTCGAAAATCGTCTCAATGGCAAAGAGTGCGGCCTTGGCGTTGAGTGTGTCGAAAATGGTCTCGACGAGCAGTGCGTCCACCCCGCCATCGAGGAGCGCGTTGACCTGCTCGGTGTAGGCGGCGGTGACCTGCTCCCAGGAAACGGCGCGGTAGTCGGGGCGGTTGACGTCGGGCGACATCGAAAGCGTGCGGTTCAGCGGCCCGATGGCACCGGAGACGAAACACGGGCGGCCGAGTTTTGCCGAGGCGGAGCCGGCGGCGCGGCGGGCGCAACCGACGGCGGCGAGGTTCAGATCGCGCACGATCGGCTCAAGATGGTAGTCGGCCTGCGATATGGCGGTGGAGTTGAAGGTGTTGGTCTCGACCATGTCGGCCCCGGCCGCGAAGTAGTCGCCGTGGATTTTTTCGATGATGTCCGGCCGCGTGAGGGAGAGCAGGTCGTTGTTCCCCTGCAGATCATGGGGGTGCAACTGGAAACGCTCCCCGCGGAAATCGGCCTCTTGCAACTTGAACGTCTGGATCATCGAGCCCATCGCGCCGTCAAGGATGACGATGCGCTCGTTGAAAAGCGCACGCAGGCCGGTGACGGCGGAAGGAGATGGTGGCGGCCGGACGTTCATGGCTGGAAGCAAGGTCGACCGGCGAAGGGTAACAAGAAAATACGGCCGGACCCGGGCCAAAGCAGGCCGTCCGTGCGGGCCTATTTTTGCTCACCGCGCCGGCGCAGACTGTCGAGGAGCACGGCGGTGATGATAATGCCGCCCGTCACGATCTCTTGTCCCCAGTTGGAGAGGCCGAGTTTGGTGCAGCCGTTGGCGACGACGCTCATGATGAGCGCGCCGACCACGGTGCGGTGACGCCGCCCCCGCCCAGCGGTGGTTTGCCGAACACGGGACCCGGGCCGAGACGATGCGCAAGGCCGTGCGCTCCGGCGTGCCTTCCGGCTCAATGGGAACGGCCTGGCGTTTCCTCCTTCGCCTTCAATGCCGCGCCAAAATCAGGAGCACCGGGCCAAGGCATGGGCGGGGTGCGTCAGCTTTCACGACCCTGCCGCAGACGGTCGAAATAGACGGCCACGATGATCACCGTCCCGATGATGATCTCCTGAAATTCATTGGGCCACTCCATCGCCTGTGTGCCGGTGCGGAGCACGGCCATGAGCAGCGCCCCGATCATTGACCCGAGGATGGTGCCCACCCCGCCGCTCAGGCTCGCGCCGCCCACGATCACCGCCGCGATGATGTCGAGCTCCAGCCCGGCGGCGGCCGTCGGGTCGCCCTGGCCGTGCAGGCGCGAAAGCTGGAACATCCCGGCAAGGCCGAAGAGCGCCCCCGCCAGGGTGTAGATCATGAGCTTGATCCGCACGGTGGGCAGGCCGCAGAGCCGGGCGGTCTGCTCGTTGGAGCCGATGGCAAAGATGTGGCGGCCAAACACCGTGCGGCGCAGCAGCAGCGCGGTGAGCACCGCCAGCACGACCACCGTCCACACGCCGACGGGCAGCGCCTTGCTGAAGGGGTCGTCGGTTGTCATCCAGTCAATGATCGGCGAGTGCCAGTCCGGGTGGGCCTCCATCTGCGCCTGGGTCGGATAGTTCACGGCCTGGTTATTGGCGAGCCACTTGGTCGTGCCGCGCACGATGAGGAGCGTGCCGAGCGTGACGATGAACGGCACCATCCGCAGCCCGGCAATGAGCACGCCGTTGAACAGGCCGATGAGCGCGCCGCCGGCCCCCATCGCCAGCACCGCCACGCCGGTCGGCCAGTCGTGCTGGAGCAGCCGCGCGCCGATGACGCTGGTGAACGCGATGGTTGACCCGACTGAGAGGTCAATGCCGCCGCTCACGATGATCATCGTCATGCCCAGCGCGCCGATGGCCACAAGCACCGTCTGCGTGAAGATCATCTTGAAATTGTGGTAGGTGAGAAAGTCCCCCCCGCCCTTGGAGACCAAGGGGACCGCGATCGCAAAAAACGCGACCACGAGGATCAGCCCGAAGAACGGGCCGCCCTTCACGAAGATTTTTCTGAGCGGAGCTTTCATCGGAAAAACTCACTCCGCGCCACCAGTGGCGACCCGCATGATGCCGGCCTCGGTCCACGCCGCGCGCGGGCGCACGGTGACCAGCTCGCCCCGGCACATCACGCCGATGGTGTCGCACAGGCCGAGCAGCTCGGGCAGGTAGGAGCTGACGACGACCACCGCCTTGCCCGCCGCGGCGAGGTCGCCGATGAGCTGGTAAATCTGCGCCTTGCTGCCCACGTCAATGCCGCGCGTCGGCTCGTCGAGCAGGAAGATTTTCGCCGGATGCTCCAGCAGACGGGCGAAGGCGACCTTTTGCTGGTTGCCGCCGGAGAGCTCGCCGATGGGCTGCGCGGCGTCGCGGCATTTCACGCGCAGCTCGTCCACCCAGCGCTGCGCGGTCGCGCGCTGCCGCCGGCCATTGATGAAACCCAGGCGACCGAAGCGGTCCTGCTTCGTGAGCGTGAGGTTGTCGGCGACGGACTGCGTGAGCATCAGCCCCTCCTCCTTGCGGTCCTCGCTGAGGAAGCCGACGCCCTGGGCCCAGCGGTCGCGCGGCGTGGCGCGGCCCGCCGCCTCCCCGACCACACAAACCTCGCCCGCCACCAGCCCATCGAGGGAAAAAATCGCCCGCAGCAAATCCGTGCGCCCCGCCCCGATGAGCCCGCCGAGGCCGAAGATCTCGCCCGCGCGCAACTGCAGGCTCGCGCGTTTTAGGCGCGGCGCACTGACCGCGGCCTTCACCTCCAGCACGACCGCGCCGGTCGCGTGCGCCGTGCGCGGGTAGAGATCCTTGACCTCGCGGCCGGTCATCAGGGTGACGAGGTGGTCGAGCGTGGCGTCCTTCATCTCACCCGTGCCGACGGTCTCGCCATCCTTGAGCACAGTGTAACGGTCAGCGATGCGGCGGCATTCCTCCAGAAAATGGCTGATGTAGATGACGCCCACGCCCTGCGCGCGCAGGCGGCCGATGGTGGCGAAGAGCTTCTCGGTGTCGGCCTGCGTGAGGCTGCTCGTCGGCTCGTCCATGATGAGAATTTTGGGCTGCTTGAGGAGCGCGCGGGCGATTTCGATGACTTGCTGCTCCGCGATGGAAAACCGACCCGCCGGGCGGCCGAGATCCAGCGACTCGTGGCCGAGCTGCGCGAGCGCGGCGCGGGCGCGCTCATGGGAGGCCGCGCGATTGATCCAGCCGCCGCGGGCCGACTCGTCGCCGAGCAGGATGTTTTCCTGCGCGCTGAGGTGCAGCGCGAGGTTGAGCTCCTGGTAGATCATGGCGACGCCCTTGAGCCGGGCGTCGTGCGGGCTCTCGGGCAGGTAGGGCCGGCCGGCGAGCTCCATCGTGCCGGCGTCGGCGCGGTGCGCGCCGCTGAGGATTTTCATCAGCGTGCTCTTGCCCGCACCGTTCTCGCCGATGAGCGCGTGAACCTCCCCGGGCGCGATGTCGAAGGAAACCCCGCGCAGCGCGTGGGTCGCGCCGAAGCTCTTGCGGATGCCCGCCAGCCGCAGGCTCGCGGTCGTCGTGGTCATTCGCCCAGGTATTGCTTGAGCGGCGGGTGGACGATCTCGGCCATCTCCGGGGCGTCAAAGTTTGCCTTGGTCACAAAGCCGACGCCGGTGTCAATGCGCGGCTCGACCTTCTCGCCCCGGATCGCGGCGACGGCGTTCTTCACGCCGAGGTAGCCCATGTTCATCGGGCTCTGGACGACGAAGCCCTGCACCTCGCCCTTCTGCAGGCCGTCGTTGAGCGTCTCGCTGGAGTCGAAGGCGACGAACGTCACCTTCCCCGTGAGCTTGGCGTCGCGCAAGGCGAGCAGCATGCCGGAGGCGGCGGACTCGTTGCTGGCAAAGATGCCGTTGACCTGCGCGCCAAACTTGGTGAGCAGGTTCTCGGAGGCGGTCTTGGCGGAGTCGCGCGTCGCGCCGGCGTGCTGGTCAACGGAGAGGAGCTTGATGTCGGGAAAGTCCTTTTTCATCACCTCGAGGAAACCGGTCTCGCGCTCCTCGGTGCTGGCGGAGCCGACGGCGAAACAAAGCATGATGACGTTGCCCTTGCCGCCAAGAAGCTTGCCGAGGTTGCGCGCGGCGATGCGGCCGCCCTCCAGGTTGTCGGTGGCTACAAAGCTGGTCTGCACCTTCGACTGGAGGCCGGAGTCAATGATGATGACGGGGATCTTGCCCTTCACCGCGGTCTCGACGGGGGCGACGAGCGCCTTGCTGTCGAGCGGGGCGAGGACGATGGCGTTGACGCGCTGGCCGATGAAATTTTCTACGACTTGGATCTGCTGCTCGCGGTCGTCCTCCTTGCCCGGGCCTTTCCAGATGACGTTGACCTTGATGCCTTGGGCGGCGAGCTCGCGCTGGGCCTTCACGGCGCCGGCGTGGATGGATTTCCAAAACTCGTGCGTGGTGCCTTTCGGGATGACGGCGATTTGGAGCGTGTCACCGGCGGCGGGGGCGGCGGCCTTGTCCCCGGGGGCTTTGGAGCAGGCGCAGAGCGTCAGGAGGGCAAGGGCGACGAAGAGTCGTTTCATGGGAGGAGGGTGGAAGGGTCGGGGTGGAGGGGAAGGGAGCGGAGAGAACGGCAAGAAAATGGGGCCGCGTCAACGCCCTTCACAGGCTGTAGGCGGCGACGGCGGTGCCGCCAAAAATGCGCGCCTGCTCGGTGGCGGTGAGCGAAGCCGTCCAGTCGCGCACGAGGGCGTGCCACCGCACGTAGCTGGCGGCGACCGAGCGCGCCCTCCGAATCAGAAATCTGATTCTCTCGAGAGGTTAGTATCAGACGATGGGAGAATAGTTCATGCCCTCAGGCACACCAGAAATCAGCCCTTCCCCTGAGCCTCTCTGTCCCATTTCCCCCAACTTGGAAAGGATGTCAGGACCCCTTACGAAGCTGAATCGCAGCCCTCATGCTTTGGAAAGCAGTTTTTGCCAGACCGCACCGTGCGGGTAGGTATGGTCGGCGAGCGAGACGGTTTTCATGGTGATGCTGGCACCGGGGGCGCGGGGCGTCTGGTAGCGGCCGTTTTTGACCACGCAGGGGTCGAAAAAATGCTCGTGCAGATGGTCAACGAACTCCGTGATGCGGCCCTCAAGCGAGCCGCTGACGCAGATGTAGTCGAAGATGGACTCGTGCTGCACGTATTCGCAGAGGCCGACCCCGCCCGCGTGCGGGCAGACCGGCACCCCGAACTTTGCCGCGAGCAGCAGGACGGCCACGACCTCGTTCACACCGCCGAGGCGGCAGGAATCTATCTGGCAGTAGGAAATCGCGCGAGCCTGGAGGAGCTGCTTGAACACAATCCGGTTCTGGCAGTGCTCGCCGGTGGCGACGCCGATGCCGAGCGGCTCCAGGGCCCGGGCGATGGCGGCGTGGCCGAGCACGTCGTCGGGCGAGGTCGGCTCCTCAATCCAGAGCGGGCGAAACGGTGCGAGCGCCTTGGTCCATTCGATGGCGGGGCCGACGTCCCAGCGTTGGTTGGCGTCAACCATCAGGCCGCGGTCCGGGCCGATAGCCTCACGCATGATGGCGGCACGGCGGAGGTCGTCGGCGCGGTCGGCCCCGACCTTCATCTTGAAATGGGTGAAACCTTGGGCGATGCCCTCGCGGCAGAGGCGGCGGATTTTTTCGTCGGGATAGCCGAGCCAGCCCGCGGAGGTCGTGTAGGCCGGATAACCGTCGCGCCGCATCTCGGCCTCGCGGGCGGCGCGCGTGGGCGCGAGTTTTTCCAGCATGGCCTGCGCCTCGGCGGGTGTGAGAGCGTCGCTGAGGTAGCGCCAGTCCACCAGCTCGACGATCTGCCCGGGCGAGAGGTCGGACAGAAGTTTCCAGAGTGGTTTGCTCTCCAGCTTGGCCCACAGATCCCAAAGAGCGTTGACGACGGCGGCCGTGGCGAGGTGGATGACGCCCTTCTCGGGGCCGATCCAGCGGAGCTGCGAGTCGCCGGTGAGATGTTTCCAAAACGCACCGGGCGCGGACGTGAACGCCGCCACCGGCTGACCGACGACGAGCGGGCGCAGCGCCTCGACCGCGACGGCCACGATGTCGTTTCCGCGCCCAATGGTGAAAGTGAGGCCGTGGCCCTCGACGCCGTCGCTGCGGTCTGTCGTAAGCACGACGTAGGCCGCGGAGTAGTCAGGGTCGGGGTTCATCGCGTCCGAGCCGGCGAGCGAGAGCGAGGTGGGAAAACGCACGTCGAGGACGCGGAGGCCGGTGATGCGGCCGGTATGCTGCTGGCCGGGGGAAGTATTGAAATCGGGCATCGGGAAATTGGGAAACCTTGAAATTGGCGGCGGGCTGTCGGTGGCGTGGGACGGGCTTGAAAATTTTCGGCTTTCGATGCCCGATGAACAGGTTTCAGGATTTTATCATGCGCGCGACCAGCCCGTTTGTTGCGCGCCCCGGCGGAGCGGCCACGGACGGCATTCAGTTGAGCCGGTAGACGCGGAGCGCATTGCCCCGGAAGATGGCATTTTGATCGGCCGCCGACAAGTGTGCCACGAGATCGCGCGCGGTATCGAGCCAGCGCGGATAGGCACCGGCGAGCTTGGCAACGGGCCAGTCGCCGCCGAAGAGCAGGCGGCCGGGGCCGAAGGTGGCGAGCACATGCGCAACATAGGGCCTCAGGTCGGCGGGCTGCCACGCGGCGTGGTCGGCCTCGGTAATGAGTCCGGAGAGCTTGCAGTCCACGTTCGGCAGCGTGGCGAGCTCGGCGAGGTGCGCGCGCCATGGGTCGAGCAGGCGCGCGCGAATGCCGGGTTTGCCGAAGTGGTCGAGGATAAAGCGCGTCTCCGGGCAGGCCCGCACAAGCCGGACGACCGCCGGCATCTGATGGTGGAAGCAGCAGAGATCAAAACTCAGCCCCGCTGCGCCGACCGCCCGCACGCCGGCGATGAACTCGGGCCGCGCGCAAAACTCCGGGTCGGGCTCGTGCTGGATCAGGTGGCGCACGCCGCGCACGAGCGGATGTAGCTTCAGCTCCGCGAGCCTGACCTCCGTCGCGGCCCCTTCGTTGGCCATGCACTTGGCGACGATGCCCGCGACGCGCGGCTCGGCGGTGGCGAGCCGCTCAACCCATTTCACCTCGTCGAGCCATGGCGCGCCACACTCGACGAAGACGATTTTTTCGGGAAAGCGGCCCGGGCTCTCATCCCGCAGTTCCACGGGCGTATGACGGCCGGAAATCGACGGCACCTCGTCGAGCCAAGGATAGGGCAGGTTGCCGCGATCCCAAAAATGGACGTGCGAGTCAATGAAGGCAAAACTCATGGTTCACGTGCTGGCCTTGGTGGTGCAGGCGCGGTCGAAATGAACGTAGCCGCCGTCAACATAGAGAATCTGGCCGGTGGTGTGCGAGGAGCGCGGCGAGGCGACAAACACCACCGTGTCGGCAATCTCCTCGGCGGTGGTCATGCGGCGCTCCAGCGGAATGGTGGCCTTGATGGCGGCGAGCGAGGCGGCGGGATCGGGCCGCGTGGAAAGCCAGCGCGCGTAGAGCGGGGTCATGACCTCGGCGGGGAGCACGCAGTTGACGCGGATGCCGTGTGGGGCGAGATTGAGCGCCCACTCGCGGGTGAGGCCGTTCATCGCGCCCTTGGCGGCCACGTAACCGCTGGTGCCGCCCTGGCCGGTGACGGAACACTTGGAGCCGATGTTGACGATACTGCCCTTGCTCGCGATCAACGCGTCGAGCGCGGCCTGCACAAGCACGAAACACTGGACAATGTTTTTCTCCAGCGACGCGCGGAACTCGGCCACGGGGCTGCGCAGGCCCGCGCCGTCGTTCACCCCGGCGTTGTTGACCACGCAGTCAATGCGGCTGTATTTCGCCAGCACGGCGGCCACGGCGGCGCGCACGGCGGACTCGTCTGTCATCTCGCAAGGAAAACTGTCCGCCCGCCCGCCCTTGGCCCCGATCTCGGCCACGAGCGCGGCGGCCTCCTCGCGGTTGCGCCCGAAAACGCACGCCACGGCACCCTCGGCGCCGAAGGCGCGCGTGATGGCCGCGCCGATGCCCTTGGCGCCGCCGGTGACAATGACGACCTTGTCCTGGATTTCGAGATTCATGGCAGGGGGAGTGAGGGCGGACGTGGGAGCCGAGGCAAGCCGGATGACAGCCCGCGACAGAACGAGCGTTCTTTGCACTCAGGAATTCTGCTTAAATTCAATTGGCGGCGGCTGCGAAATTTTTAAGTTTAACGTTTTCCCGCGCCCCGGTTTCACGATTTCCTGTTCCATCCCATGCTCACCATCGTCCTGGAGAAACCCGGCGCGTTCGCCGCCGCCGACCGTCCCGAGCCCGTCGCCGCGCCCGGCACCGCGCTTGTGCGCGTGCATCGCATCGGTGTCTGCGGCACCGATCTGCACGCCTTCGCCGGCAAGCAGCCCTTCTTCACCTACCCGCGCGTGCTGGGCCACGAGCTCGGCGTCGAGGTGCTCGACCCCGGCGATGATCCCCACGGCCTGCGGGCCGGCGACCGTTGCTCGGTCGAGCCGTATCTCAACTGCGGCACCTGCGTCGCATGCCGGCGGGGCAAACCCAACTGCTGCACCACGCTCCAGGTTCTGGGGGTCCACGCCGACGGCGGGATGCGCCCGCTGATCCGCGTGCCCGCCCGCAAACTGCACTCGTCCTCACGGCTCGACTACGACCAGCTCGCCCTCGTTGAGACGCTCGGCATCGGCGCGCACGCCGTCGAGCGCGCCGCGCCGATGAAGGACGATTTTATTCTCGTGATCGGTGCCGGCCCCATCGGGCTCAGCGTGATCCAGTTCGCCAAGGTCTCCGGCGCGACGCTGGCCGTGATGGACGTGAGCGACACACGCCTGGATTTTTGCCGAAAACAGCTCGGCGTCGCGCACACGCTCAAGCCCGGCGCGATGGCCGCCGAGGAGCTGCGGAAGATCGGTGGCGGCGACCTGCCCACGTGCGTGATAGACGCAACTGGCAACCCCGCCTCCATGGTGGGCTGCTTTGACCTGCCCGCACACGGCGGACGCATTGTGTTTGTCGGCCTCTTTCAGGGCGATGTCACCTTCAACGACCCCAATTTCCACCGGCGCGAGCTGACGGTGATGGGCAGCCGCAACGCCCTGCCCGCCACATTCCGCGAGGTCATCCGACTCGTCGAGGAGGGAAAGGTGGACACCCGCCCATGGATTACGCACCGCTTCAACCTCGCCGAGACGCCAACCGTTTTCCCGAAGGAAATCGCGGGGAACCCGGCGGTGCTGAAAGCGATGATAGAAATCACCTGACGGAGGTGATTGGATTGGTGAGCGCGTAATTTCCTAAAATTCACCGTCAGAGGTAAAAATTGGGTGCAGGGGTTGGATTTGAACCAACGACCTTCAGGTTATGAGCCTGACGAGCTACCAGGCTGCTCCACCCTGCAACAGGGAGGGCTGACTGTGCGTCTGCTCAGCCGTCTGTCAATGACTGATTTCCTGCAACTTTCCGGACCGTGCCCGGTCGTCAGGTTGGACTTGCTCCTCGCGTTGTACCGGTGCAACAAGCCTGCGCTGCGCTTGGCCTCACCATGCACCCCATCCTGCTGGTGTTCTTCACCGGCGCGTTGCTCATCACCTGTTTCCCCCTGCCCGCCACGTTTCTGCCCCGGCCGGTTTGCGCCGCCGGGTTCCCCTCCATGAAAACCCCGCCAGCGTCACCTATTCTTAACCTGCCACCGCCCGTTCCGGCTTCCCGGGGGGCGGAATCTCCCGCAGCTTTTCCGCGCTGTCCCGCTACTCCTGCCATGAACATCTTGCGCAACCCTCCTCCGCCCCGCCGACCGGCACTCGTTGACCGCGTGCTCGCCTCCGCCGGTCTCGCCGGGCGCGGCTACACGCTGCGTCTCGCGGCCAGCTCGGACGATGTACGCGCGGCGCAGGCGCTGCGCTTCGCGGTGTTCAACGTCGAGATGGGCGAGGGGCTGGCGACCTCGTTTGCCACCGGCCTCGACGCCGACCTCTTCGACACGGTCTGCGACCACCTGCTGGTCACGCTCGAAAACACCGGCGAGGTCATCGGGACCTACCGCCTGCAAACCGGCGCGCAGGCCGCGGCGCATTTTGGCTACTACAGCGCACAGGAGTTCGACTTCGCGCCCTACGATCCGTTGCGCGCCGAACTGGTCGAACTGGGCCGCGCGTGCGTCCACTTGGAGCACCGCAACCGCAGCGTGCTCGGCCTGCTCTGGAAAGGCATCGCCGACTATGCGCGCGCACGCGGCGGGCGTTACCTCTTCGGCTGCAGCTCGCTCACCTCGCAGGATCCGGCGGACGGCGCGGCGATGCTGGCGGCGTTCACGCCCAACCACCTCGCGCCCGAGCCGCTCCGCACCTGCCCGCTGCCCGCCGTGGCCTGCCCGCTTGACCGTGCCACCTTGCCGCCACCGCGCGTACCCAAGCTGCTCGCCGCCTACCTCTCGCTCGGCGCCAAGATCTGCGGCCCGCCCGCGATTGACCGCGAATTCAAGACAATTGATTTTCTCACGCTGGTTGACCTCGCCGCGCTCTCGCCGGAGACGGTCGCGCGCTATCTGGGCGGTTGAGCAACGCCACCAGCCCAAGCCCGGAGGTTACGAAGTGCGTCTGGCCGTAAATAATGTTCAAGGCAGACGCGCCCACCGGCAGTGACGTATTGCGGTAGGGACGTCACTCCGTGGCGTCCGCGAACGGCTCGGAGAACCGTCCCTGCCTTTGGGATTCAGATTTAAAATGCGTCACAACACGCCCACCCTCCGTCTTGCGGTTCATGCCGCGATCGCCTTCACTCGCCGCGCATGACCGCCTCTGACGAACTTTTCGCCCGCGCGCTCCGGCTCATCCCGGGCGGTGTCAACTCCCCCGTCCGCGCCTTCCGCTCGGTCGGCGGCGCGCCGTTCTTCACCAAGTCCGCGCAGGGCGCGACGCTCACCACCGCCGACGGCCGCGAGCTGATTGACTTCGTCTGCACCTGGGGGCCGGCCATCCACGGACACAATCACCCGTGCATTAAGGCCGCGATCGCCGCCGCGCTGGAAAAGGGCACCTCCTTTGGCACGCCCAATCCCTACGAGGTCGAAATGGCCGAACTCCTCACGCGCTTCGTGCCGTCCATCCAAAAGGTCCGCCTGTGCAACAGCGGCACCGAGGCAACCATGTCGGCCATCCGGCTCGCGCGCGGGTTCACGCGGCGCGACAAGATCATCAAGTTCTCTGGCTGCTACCACGGTCACTCCGACTCGCTGCTCATCAAGGCCGGCTCCGGCGCGCTCACCCACGGCCACCCCGACAGTGCCGGCGTGCCCGCGTCGTTTGCCCGCGAAACCATCGTCCTCCCCTACAACGACCGCGCCGCGCTCGACGCCGCGTTTGCCGCCAATCCTGGCGAGATCGCGTGCGCCATCATCGAGCCTTACTGTGGCAACGTGGGCTTCATCATGCCCGACGCGGGCTATCTCCAGTATCTCCGTGCAATCACCGCGAAGCACGGTGCGCTGCTCGTCTTTGACGAGGTGATGACCGGCTTCCGCCTGCACCGCGCCGGCGTCCAAGGCATGCTCGCCGACGAGGAAAGCACAAAACCCAAAGCGGAAAACTCCAACCACTCCGGCCCCCAATCCGAAATCGAAGATCCAAAATCGAAAATCACCGCCGCCCTTCCCGATCTCACCTGCCTCGGAAAAATCATCGGTGGCGGCCTGCCCGTCGGGGCATTCGGCGGCCGGGCCGACGTCATGGACATGCTCGCTCCGCTCGGCCCCGTCTATCAGGCCGGCACGCTCAGCGGCAACCCGCTCGCGATGGCCGCCGGCATCGCCGCGCTCCGCCTGCTTGACGAAGAAAACCCCTACGCCCGCCTCGACACACTCGGTCAAAAGCTCCGCGACACCGTCCTTGCCGCCGCCAAAGCCAAGGGGGTCCCCGTACAGGTGCCGCAATGCGGCTCGATGCTGAGCGTGTTCTTCACGCCCACGCATGTGCGCGACTACGCCACCGCGCTCACGGGCGATGCCAGGCTCTTCGCCAAGTTTTTTCACGCCTGCCTCGCGAAAGGCGTCTATCTCCCGCCCAGCGCTTATGAAAGCTGGTTCCTCAGCACCGCCCACGAAGGCCCAGCGATTGACCGGGCCTGCGAGGTGATGAGCGAAGCGATCCAGGAGTTGTAACCGCCTATGGTCCGGAAATTCTGCGTGCCAGCCGACGCACCATTCCCTGCTTTTCCAACGGAGCGGCAGTCCCGCGTCCCTCGTGCGTCAATTTCAGCCCGCATTCCGCACAGATGTCCTTCGTCATTTTTGCCAACGCATCGCCTCGGTCTTCTGCCGTGAAAATCGAGTACACTACCGAATTTTGACTGAGCCTCGATCCACCATCTAAGCGTACAAGAGAAGTATCGGCCCGCTCGACACGCTCGACAATCGAAAGATGGTTGGACGCCTTGCCGCCATCAGCCATCGAAGCACTTTTAAATCAGACCCCGAAAAGATTGATTTTGACCGCAACACTTTCATCCACGCCTGGGACCACGACCTCCGTTTCATCCACAGCAATGGCGGTAAAATTATTATCTGGTCTGCCGGCCTCAACGGTATTTTCCAAAACAAGCTTGGCTCCGACGACATCCGCAACGGGTAAATTTGTAGGGGGTGCAGACTTGCTGCGCCCCCTACAGCAAAACCTCGCGCCTCGATCACTCCTCCCCTGCCCGCCCGCGCTTCGCCTTGATCCCCGCCCGGTGCCGTTTGTCGGCGACCTGCTTCAGCTTTTGGCCGTAGCTTTTCTTGCGGTTGCGGCGCCGCGCCTGCTCAAACGCTGATCGCCGCGCGTGCTCAGCGGCCCGCAATCGCGTTTCCAGTTTCGCCGCCAGTTCCGCCCACGCCAGCTCCCGGTTGGCCGCCTGCGAGCGTTCGCGCTGGCAGCGCACCTCAACCCCCGTAAGCCGGTGGCGCAGGCAGACGGTCGAAGAGGTCTTGTTGATCTTCTGCCCGCCGGCCCCGGAGCCGCGGACGAAGCTCTCCTCCACGTCGGCCGACCGCACCCCGAGGGCGTCGAGCCGGGCCTGAATTTGGCTTGGTAAATCCATCGCGCCGTCTTTTCTCAGTGGGAAACATTTTCGACGCAAGCCAGTCATAGCGTCCGACCGTTTCATCCTTCACCGCACCATGTCCTTCACTCCCGTCACCGGCCCCGCGTGGGCGCAAAAACTCCGCGACGAAATCGGCCAGTCCGTCATCGGCCAGCAGGAAGTCGTCGAGCGCCTGCTCGTCGCGCTCCTCGCCAACGGCCATGTGCTCCTTGAGGGGATGCCCGGCCTCGCCAAGACGCTGCTCGTCCGCTCGCTCGGCACCGCGCTCGGCGTGCAGTTTGAGCGCATCCAGTTCACCCCCGACCTGCTACCAAGCGATGTCGTCGGCACGATGATCTACTCGCCGAAGGACGGCGCGTTCAGCCCGCACCATGGTCCAGTTTTTGCCAACCTCGTCCTCGCCGACGAGATCAACCGCGCGCCGGCCAAGGTGCAGAGCGCCCTGCTGGAGGCGATGCAGGAACGGCAGGTCACCATCGGCGGCCAGACGCATCTGCTGCCCAAGCCGTTTTTTGTGATGGCCACGCAAAACCCCATCGAGCAGGAGGGCACCTACCCGCTGCCCGAGGCGCAGACCGACCGGTTTCTTTTCAAGCTCATCGTGGACTACCCAGCCCTCGCCGACGAGACCGCGATGCTCCAACGCTGGGGCCAGGTCACGCGCCAGCCCGAGCTGAAGGCCGTGTCGGGCGGCGAGGAGTTGCTCCTGCTCCGCCGCGCCGTGGACGAGGTGCATGTCGCGCCCGCCGTGCAAAACTACATCCTCGCGCTCGTGCGCGCCACGCGCCTCCGCGCCGAGCTGGCCGCCGGCCGCAAGCGCCAGCTCAGCTTCGGCGCGTCGCCACGCGCCTCGCTCGCACTCTACCAGGCGGGCCGCGCGCTCGCGTGGCTGCGTGGCGAGGACTTCGTGAGCCCCGGCCTCGTGCAGGAGCTCGCGCCCGACGTGCTCCGCCATCGCATTGGCCTGACCTACGAGGCCGAGGCGGAGGAGCTCACCGCCGACAAAATCGTGGCCGAGGTGATCGTGACCACCCAGGTGCCCGCGCACGCCAAGTGAAAAGACCGAAAGCTGAAGGACTGAAGGGCTAAGACCTTCCGCCGCCATGCTCGACTCCACTGCCAACCCTCCCGCTGCCCCACTCGCGCTCCTCCGCCAGCTGGAATGGCGCGTGCGCCATGCGGTCGCGAACGTCCTCAGCGGCGAATACCGCTCGGCCTTTCGCGGTCGCGGCATGGAATTTGACCAAGTGGTGCGCTACGAGTTCGGCGACGACGTGCGCGACATTGACTGGAACGTGACGGCCCGCCTCGGCGAGCCCTACCGGAAAAAATTTGTCGAAGAACGCGAGGTCACGGTGCTCGTCATGCTCGAGGACACGCCCAGCCTCCAGTTCGGCTCGGGCGCGCAGTCGAAACGCGAGGCGCTGCTGGAGCTCGCGGGCTTTGTCATGCTGCTCGGCGCGGTCAACCGCGACCGGGTCGGCTTCGTCCGCGTCACGCCCGAGGGCCACCTGCTGCGCGAGCCCGTCCGCGGACGCGGCCCGATCCTGCACGCTGCAGCCACGCTGCTCTCGCTGCCACCCCCGTCGCTCACCGCGGCCGAAACCAAAGACTCGGCACCCCCAACTCAAACCTCGGAGTTTCCCTGGAAGCTCATCGCCCGCGCCGCGCCGCGCCACAGCGTGCTCATCTGGCTCGGCGATTTCGCGCCACGCCCCCCGCCCGACGGCTGGGCGGTGTTGCAGCGCCGCTACCAGACCATGGGTTTCCGCGTGGACGACCCTTGGGACCGCGCGCTGCCCGCCGGAGGGACGTTTGCGGCCTACGATCCCGTGGCCGGCCGGCTGGTCACATTGGAAAACTCCGCCGCCGAGCGGGCCGCTCATGCGGCGTGGCACCGCCGGCGTGAGGAGACGTGGACCACGCTTTTCCCCGACATCCATGGCCGCCTCGCCGTCGGCACCGACGGGAACCGCCTCGACGCACTCGTGCGTTTTTTTCACGCACGGATGCGGGCCGGTACGCGCGTCTGACCCGCCCTCACGATGAAAAACCTCGTGCTCGCCAACCCGTCCTGGCTGTTCGTGCTGCTGCTCGTGCCGCTCGTGCTCTGGCTGCGCGGGCGGCGGGCGGTACCGGTGCTGCTCGTGCCGTTTGCCGCCGCGTGGCACCGCCCTTCCGCCGTCTCGCCCTCGCGCTGGCGCGCGTTGCTCGCCACGCTGGCGCTCGTGCTGCTCGCGTTCGCCCTCGCCCGCCCACAGCGCGTCGAGGAAAAACACGAGGTCCACAGCCAGGGCTACGACATCGTCCTGTGCATTGACCTCTCGGGCTCGATGCTCTCGGAGGACTACGAGAAAGATGGCGAACGCCTCAACCGCCTCCAAGCGATCAAACCCGTCATCCAGGCCTTTATCAACCACCGTCCCAACGACCGCATCGGCGTCGTCGTATTTGGCGCGCAAGCCTACACACTGGCCCCGCTCACCCTCGATCACGACTGGCTGGCCGGTCAGGTCGGCCGGCTGAAAATTGGCGTAATTCCGCCCCACAGCACCGCCATTGGTGACGGTATCGGCATCGCGCTCACCCGCCTCGAGCAGGCCGCGCGCGAGACGGGCGGCCACCGCCTGGGTGCGTTTGTCGTGCTCCTCACTGACGGTGGCAACAACAGCGGTGCGCTGTCGCCGCAACAGGCTACCGACATCGCCAAATCACGCAGCGTACCGGTCTACACCATCGGCGCCGGCATTGACGGCTTTGCACCCATGCCGGTCCTGAATGACAAGCTCGAGCCGGTTCTGGATGCCCGGGGCCGGAAAATCTACGAAAACCGCCCGGCCGACCTCGACGAAAACCTGCTGCGCGACATCGCCGGCCAAACCGGCGGGAAATTTTACCGTGCCGCCGAGACACGCACCATCGAGTCGGCTTTCGCCTCGATTGACAAAACCCAGAAAATCGAGTTTCAGGCGAAAAGTTTTCTCCTCACCACCGAGCTGTTCCCGTGGCTCACCGTGCCCGGCCTCATGTGCATGGCCCTCGCCGCGCTCGGCGGCCGGGGCAACCTGCCCCGACCCGCCGCCTTGCTGCTCCTGCTCTTGGGCCTCGCCTGTCTCGTGCCTCCCGCCTCCTTTCTCCCTGTCGTCTGATGTCCTTCGCCCTGCCCCAACTTCTCTGGCTCCTCCTCGTGCCCGCCCTCTGGCTCGCATGGGAACTCACGCGCCGCCTCTCGGCCACGCGCGACGCACACCCGAAAATTCTCCGTGCCGAGGCTGGCCCGCGCTCGTTGGAAATCACCGGCCTTAAGTCCCTCGGCCCAGATTCCTCCTCCCCCACCCTCGCCTGCCCGCGCGCCCGCTGGCGGCTCGCCCTCGGCCTTGCGCTCGCCCTCACCGCGCTCGCCCGTCCACAGTGGGGCCGCCTCGAGGAGCCGGTCTTCGAGCAGGCGCGCGAGATCATCATCGCGATGGACCTTTCGCGCTCGATGCTCGCGCCCGATGTGAAGCCCTCGCGCCTCGAGCGCGCCCGGCTGCTCGTCACCAGCCTCATTGAAAAACTTTCCGGCGAGCGCGTCGGCCTCGTTGTGTTTTCCGGCACTGCGTTTCTGCAAAGCCCGCTCAGCGCCGATTACGAGATTTTGCGCGAGTTCCTCCCTGCGCTCGGCCCCGACTACCTCCCCGAGGGCGGCACCAACTACACCGCTCTCCTCGACACGTCGCTCCAGGCCTTTGGCACGGGCAACGCCGCCGACCGCTTCCTCATC
>CAIQBC010000242.1 GCA_903869955.1 uncultured Opitutia bacterium | reverse complement strand
TGCCATCCACCACCAGATCCATCCGCGCCAGGGCACCGAGCCCGAGCACCCCGTCAAGATGACCATACGACTGGACATTCACGCCCTCACCATTGGCAAGGTTTCGCAGGGCCACGTTCGTGAGCTCGAGCGCGCCCAAGGACACATTGTCCGCCCGGGTCTCCTCAAACTCCGATGCACCGGACACACCCAGCATGGTCTCGGTGGTGGGCAGTGGCGCGAGGGGATGGGCCTCGCGCCATTCTTTCCACCGGTCCATCGGCAAGGCCACGCCATGATAATCGCCCGTGTCCACCAGGTAGGTGCCGGTGGGGCCAACGGTCGAGGGTATTTCCAAAATCAGGACGCCGCTGTGGGTGGAGCTGATCTTTACCTTCAACCAGCCGCTCGTGTCCGGCACCTGCGCGTCGTCCCGGGTGACGATGGCGACGGTGTGGAGCGCGCCCATGAAAAGGAGCAGGTGGTCCCGCACCGCCGGCCAGCCGACAACCAGACTGGAGCTGAAGTCTGGCAGATTGAACGTGGTAATTTGCACGGTGACGCTGGCCGCACCCAAGGTCAGTTCGGCCGGGGCGTTCACGCCAGTGGTGGGCGCGGTGGCGGCCAGGTTGGGCGTCGGCGTGAACCGCAGTCCGAGGCGCCGCTCTTCCGGGGCAGAGAGCATGGCGGCCAGGCCGCTCCCGGTGTCGAGGACCGCCCGCACCGGCTGCCCGTTGATGCTGGCCGAGGGGAAGAGAATGCGGGGGTCGGAGCCGGAGGCGGCTTGCCTGATGGCATCGGCCAGACTGGGGTCGAGTTTCGAGGCTTGGTTGAAATCGGCGGTGGCACCGTCGAGGTCCCCTCGGTCGCTCTTGGTCAGGCCCTGCGCCACGAGATCGTTGGGGGTTGCCTGCGCGTGCAGCCGGGCCCAGCCAACACCGAGGAGCAGCGCGGCGAGGAAGGCGAGGCGGCGGATGGTTTTCATGCGGGCGGGCATGACGGGGGGTGCCGGCAACAGAGCATGCGACCTGAGCCGGATGCAAGCCAAACGGCCTGGCGATCAATGACGATGTCCGGCCCGCCTTCTGCGACGCAGGCTGCGCGCCAGTTTTGGCCGTGAAACACCTTGGCGGTCAACCCCTGGGCGCAGCAAGCCTGCGCCCCTCCATGGCCGCTCCCTTTACGTCAGGCACCATCCGCACCCGCTGCCTGCTGCCGGTCCGGGTGCGCCGGGGCGCTTACTGCTTCTTCTCCGGTTGATCGCCTGCCCTGTTTGCCGGCAAGGCCTCCGGAAAAAAGATGTAGTAATTCATCAGCCCCCAACTGCGCGACGGACGATAGATGAGCACGGGAATGATCAGCGTCCCGGCCACCGCCAGCACCTCGGCCGTCTGCACCCGCATGGACGTGAAATAGGCCAGCAGCACCAGCGGGAAAAGATAGCACGTCACCGTTACGCCAAAGTTGAGCGAGGTGGAGCGGAGATAGAATCCCTCGTCCCCGGCACCGGCCAAATTGAAACCGCACGCCGGGCAGAGGTCATTCATCTGCAACCATGACCCCGCGCGGAAGAGCGTGCGGCCCCCGCAATTGGGACAGCGCTGCGTGAGCCCGCGGACGAGGATGTCGGAGCGGGTGACTTTCATGCGGGCCGGCGGAAGGAAGGCCTGCGCCCAATCTCACTCAAGCGGCCGGCGTTCCGGCGCTGCGCGACTTCACCAGACCCAGCTCCTTCTTCACGTTTTGCACCGACGCCGGCGAGATGCCCAGTTGCTTGGCGATGGCTCCGCCTGACGTGCCGGCCTCAACGGCGGCCTTCACCTTGGCCTTGATGGCGTCGGTGATCTTGGCGCGCTTTTTCTTGCCGGCTTTGCCTGCCTTGGCGGCCTTGCCTTTGCCACCCTTGCGCTTGGCCCCGCCAGCCTGCTTGAGCGCCCTGATGAAGGCGGACAGGCTGTCGTAGCCATACTGGGCGGGCAGTTCCGCCAGAGCGGCGGGGAGTTGGGCACTTACGGTGGCCTCCATTTTGGCGAGGGAGGCTTTGAGTTGGGCGAGTTCTTTGATTTTTTCGATGACCATAGTGAGGGAGAGGAAATGGCAGTTGGCCGACAATAGCAAGCCCAATACACAAGGAATGTGGGGGTTTTTGCGTCGGGTGCGGGGAGGGGTGGTGGCATTCCCGAAGCGGCTATGGAGGCACGCATGAGATTCGCTTTTCCGCCGATATTTGACGGCGGAACTGTCGGCGCTTGTTTTGGGGCGGAGGGGGCGGAGCCGGCCGTATCTACCCCAGGCTTGGCGGGTAAGGGGTGGTGGCGGCTGAAAATCATCCGTTGCAGGCAGACGTTGTATAAGGCAGGCATTGGGTACCTTTCGGGGCCGTCAGCAACGTTCTTTACCTTCGCCGGAAAGACCGTCGCAGACCCTGCTGGCTATCGTGTGTCTCCTTGCCATCTCACGGAGCTTTCGCCAGCCTCGCTCTGCCCTCCCCAATATGTCACTCCTGCCGACTCCAGCCGCCACACGGCAGAAATTAACACCCGGCCCCTGTCTGCGTATCTCCTTCTGGCGGTCTCTGCTGGCTGCTTGGTGCGTGCTGCCATCGCTCGCCCTTGTTGTGTTGTTGCCCGGCGTGCTTTTGGCCCAAGGCGTGCCGCCCCGGCCGGCTGTTTGGTGGATGGTGGCAGTGGCAGAGCTGCCTACGGACAACAGCACTGTGGTGACTATGCAGGTCGTTTCTCAGCTGGCCTCGGCGGCAAAGCAGGATCTGGATCAAAAATTGGGAGCGGTCGGTGGGGCGGGGGACGACATCACCGCGAAATTGTCCGGCGCACCCCGCCAGACCGCAACCACCACTCGGGGGCTGGCGCAGGCGATCGCGGCCCTGTTCCGCACGCGGCTGTCCGCGTTAGGCTACCAAAACTATCTGCCCGACCTCACGGGCGATGCCACTGCGCCCCTCACCGTCGGTGAACTCAAGGCAATGTTCAGATTCAACCTCGACCAGGAGGTCAATTTTAAGGGCCAAACTTTCGCTCAGGCGGTCATCGCAGGACTTGACCCCAATGACTGGTATGCCGGCTATGCCCCCGAGATCACCAAAATAGCCGGCGATATGAGCGGCCGACCGGGAGAATTTATCCCCGAACCGCTTATTATGAGGGTGACAGATGCCGCCCGCGGCGCGCTGGTCAACGCGCCGGTTGTTTTCAGTTTGCCGGCCGGCTCGCCGGCGCAGCTTGCGATCTTGGACGACGGCAAGCACCCACTCGTGTCAACCCTGACATTGCGCACCAATCAAGACGGCCTCGCCTGGGTCTTTTTGCGGCTGCTGCCGCAAGCCGAGGGCAGTCACGAAATTTTTGTCACGGCCAGCCGGCCAGCTGGGGCCACGTCCACGCTTCCCGTGCCGGGATGGGTCAAACGCCAAGACCCGGTGGACAATCGTGTCTATATCACCGCAAATCGCGCTGGCATTGAGCGCATTAGCACAAAATGCGAAGCATTGATCTCCATTAATAATAAGGAAATCAACCGCCTTTCACCCAAGGAGCGTGCAATTGTGCGGCAATTTCTCCTCGGTGAATTGGAAGATCCCGACCCTCGCATAGTCATCTCCGGGGCATCAATTTTGATGATGTTGGGCGAAGAGGAAGGGATCAAATTTTGGCTCAAGGCCTATCACGAACATGATGTTAAAATGGGTCAGGATGCTCAAAGTGCCCTTGAGGGTCAGGCCTACGCCGGGAATGTCGCGCTGCTACCCTACCTGATGGACGATGTTTATCATGGCTCGACGGCTGATCGCAGCGGTGGCGATCTCGTGATTCCCTCCATTAGGGATCAGTCATCTACTTTCGCCGTATGGACCATCGAGAGTGGCAAGCTCCTTCCCGCTGCAACGCGTGCGTGGGCGGACAGCCTCCACACGCTTAATCAGGAGTGGTGGACACCGAACACTCCTCCTGAAACCGCGGGCCCGGCAATAATTCAGCTCAAGGCTTGGTGGGAGCACAACAAGGAGGCCATCCTCGCGAAGCAATACGACAAGGCGACATGGCTGCCCCCGGCCACGCTCGGCATGAACACGCCTGCCGCCGCAACGCCCGCCGTCATCGCTCCTACTCCCGCGCCCTCGAAACCACCTGAGCCGCCGCCAACCGACGCCTCTCCCGTGCTCAAATGAGTGGCGGACTCTTTGGCGCAAGTGATGCAAAAGTGGCGTCTACAAGACCGACGCCCTAAAATCAGCGGCTCGATCCTAGTTTCATGGCTTCTGAATTCAAATTTTAAGTATTCCGAAGGAAGCTGAACTGCCGCCGCCGTCGCAGCCGGCACGGCCAGACCGCCTGCGAAGCCTGTGCCCACCGGGCCGGCACCGCTTCAAACAGAGCGCCCGGCACGCTATTTTGGGCAGTGTACTAACATCTTTTTCTGAGGTTCGGGAAACTGGGTCTTCCGGTCACACCAAATTACTGCATCAACAGCGCAAGCAAGGTGCCAACCCTTCTTTACCACGGATTCCACGGATAAGCACGGATGGGACGAGCCCGGCCCGGACCCAATCATTGGGCGCTTTGTCAGGGGAATTCGGATGGTTTTACACCAGCTCGCAAAGACCGCGATGCGTTCAAAGTTTGGCCCCACGGTTTCTTGGCGATCTTGGCGAACTTTTGTAAAAATTACCCAGTCTTTCGTGCGCGGAAATTTACTCGCACTTAACAAATCTCGGGCCCGTGCACATCAGCCCCTTACCAAGTGGGGGTTAAATGCGCTCCACTCAAAAATACAAACCAATGAAACTCCAACGCAGCATCCTCTCGCTTCTCGTCGTTCTCGCCCTGGTGAACTTGACCTTGGTCATCTTCACCCGCGCCAACCTGGCTTTCATCAAGCAACCGGTCGCAAGCCCGGCTCCCGTCATCGCGCAGGGCCGAAACACCCAGCGCCCAACCAATGCCGCGCCCAATCTGTATGCGGTCGGAGATATTTCCGGTGTCCCCGGGCAGACCTTCGCGGACGATGGAACGGCCGATTACGCCGGCTTTAACGGACCACCAGGCTTTGGTGGACAAGGCGGATTCGGCGGCCCGGGTGGCTTTGGTGGACAAGGTGGCTTTGGTGGGCCGGATGGTTTCGGCGGGCAGGGCGGTTTCGGAGGTCCAGGAGGTTTCGGCGGCCCTGGCGGGTTCGGTCCGCCTGACGTCACCGCCGACCCCAACGCCGCCGATTCCGGCGGGCAGAACCCCGACACGGGCAATTGAATTTACGGCAAGACCCGCCTCCTGATTCGTGACGCATTTTGGTAAGGACGTCGTCGTCATGCTCTCTCGTCGTCTGTCTCCTCATCTGGCTCAAATTCTAATCGCCAATTTGAAAGCACACATAAACATTGGTTATTAATTGTTTAATGACAAATAAATGTATTGACAAATATTAGATTCTTTCATTGAGTATCCTTGTCTTCTGATTGCCCCCCCCATGAAACACAAACGTTGCTCCTCGGTCACAGTCATCGTTCCTACCTTAATATTGGCAGGGGTCTTCTCAGCTTTTCTTAAAGCAGCTGACCCCGTAAATTTTCCTACGGCGTCGGATTTTTTTTCCGCCTTAAGTAGTCAATCGCAATGGACGCCATCTAACAGCGCGATGAAGTATAGTCCATCGAGTCAAGTTAAGGTCGATTCGAATACATTATCCTCAAATCAAGACTATGCTGCGCATTATCATTGGATTTATTGGGTTAGTCCATATGACCAGAATGTTAGTTCATTATTTCTTGCTCATAATACGATCCCTAACGGGGCTGACGTCTATTTGGGTGATTGGGATAGTGCCCCTGCGGCACCTCAGCCATGGCAATATGCTACAACTCCACCAGGAGCTTACAATACCAATGGGGGCATCTCATTTACAGAAACCGGATTTTGGGAGTAATGGTTTTTGGCTTGTCTCCGACTCATTCGACTCAGAGCATATCGAATTAAGTTAATCTATGATAAGCGGCCAAAAAAAATACCTGCTGTCAAATACGGATCCAAGCCTCGGGCTTTTTTGCTAATATCCACTTTGGTAATTGGCATTGGTGGTGGATTTGGATTGATATTAATAAAAAATAATAATCCAAGCCTTAATCACGGCGGAAATCAAATCGAAATTGGTGCAGCCAAGAGTCAAGGCCAATCCAATTTAAAGTCTAGTGTTGATGGTTTTGACGATAAAACGATTGTTGGTAAAAACGAAGATATTTTGTTGGACGCCGATGCAATTTTAAAACTTCCAAACGATGATCCTCGAAAAAAAAATTTACTTTTGAAAATCAAACTGCGGGATGTTCCGACTTATATCCGAGAACACTACGCCTCTTTGGCAGTAAAGTTAAACCTGAATCAGGATGACGCGAACAATCTATTGAACATGATTGTACTAAGATCGCTATTGATTGACGAAGCTTTATCTTATATTCAGAAAACTGCGGTTTATATCGATTATGCCAGTCCTGGGCAATTACTGAACGGCAAAACTCTGTTTCTTCATCTTTCTGGCAATACTGGGGATATAAGTCATGTGGTTCAAGATGAGGCTGCTGCCGGTGCCTTGGTGGATGTTGAGGTTAAAAAATTGCTGGGCGATGATGAAAAATATACCGAATATCTGAAAAGTGTAGGTATGTATTATATTCAAAATAGGGCTGACGGTATAAATTACGAATTTAATTTGGCTCACATTGCCAAGATGACTGATGCTCAGCTTAACGATTTTGTTGACATATTGTTTACTGAAAATCCTAAAAATATGAAATATAATGTCATAACCGATACCGTAATTAATGTTTCAAGCCGTTTTCTTGACCCGAGCCAGATCGCTGTATTGAAATCGATTCAAGCCCGGGAATCGGCGAAAGATGAGGCAGTTGCATTGGCTCTGAAAAACGGTAGTTACTATAGGCCTAAATGATGGGACGAGCGGAAAGAAGCCAGAAGGGGGCAGCTTTTTAATTTTTGTAGTGAGCTGGTTGAGGAATTTCTGGCCGGGGCCGCGCGGCCGCCGCAGGCTGGCGACGTAATGGCTGACCGCGACGTGAGCGTGGCGCTACGGCGGCGGCACCTCACCGCCTTGATTGGATCCTTCTCCATCAAAGCGCGGATCCAATTCTTTCAGGATATCCTGACGCACCTGGGCCACGTCCAGTTTGAACGACTTAAAAACGCGGGCCGCAACGCCCTCGTCCTCGCGCAGCAGGCCGAGCAGCAGATGCTCGGTGCCGACATAGCTAAGGTGTGTAATTCGCTCGACTGCGGGTGAGCTTTGGGCTGAATGGAAGTCGAGGTTCGCCCCATGAATAACAAAATTCTTGCCACACTGGTACTGCTTGTCGTTGCCTGCGGCATTATCTGGCTAGGTATGCCGAATGTCCACTTCCAGTTCGACGAGAATCCGAACTCAGCCGGAGCATCCTTTTGAGCGCTTTGAGATTTTTGGCCTGCTGTTCCGGCGTGATGCCCACGACGCGCACGTCGGGAAACCCCTCCACGTCGAAAAAGTAGGGGTATAACGGCGCCATGTAGCCGCCATCCTCATATGGTTGCGTTCGAATAATCCGTAGCGGTCCGGAAGGGCATTCTGAACATCAACTCCTGGCGGATCCCACCAATCACCTGGAGCTTCGCGTTGAAACATATTCAGCGGCGAAACCGAGTGGGTTTGATCTTTGGTTAACCGGAGTTTATTGGCCATTTGCACGAAGTCCGCCTGATTGATTTTGAGCTTTGCCTGTAAATCCAGTCCCGCTCCATCGCTTGCTGTGGTGCTACTGGCGGCCAATCGTATAAGCTGACGGAGCGGGAGCGGGCGGCAGGCCGTCTGCCAGCGGGGTATGGCTACACGCTGCCGACGGAGGCGCAGTGGGAATACGCGTGCCGGGCGGGGACGACGGGGGACTACGCCGGCGACCTCAACGCGATGGCGTGGTATTCGGCGAACAGCGGCGGCACGACGCATGCGGTGGGGACGAAACAAGCAAACGCGTGGGGTTTGGCGGACATGGCGGGCAACGTGTTGGAATGGTGCGCGGACTATGGTGAAAATTATCATGGTGGCGAAGTGACCAACCCGAAGGGGCCGTCATCGGGCTCCATGAGCCGCATCGACCGCGGTGGCAGTTGGCAAAACTCTGCTGACGCGTGTCGCTCCGCGGATCGCAACCCCGACTCGCCAGATTATCGCGACATGTCCCTCGGTTTCCGGCTCGCCCTCAGTTCTGTCCGATAGTGGCGTGAGCATGTGCCGGGTTGGGGCTCGACAGAAAGGGCAGGAGCGATTGGCTCACAGGATGCGCATCTTTCGCTACCTCTTGATTGGGCTGCTGCTCGTCGGGGTTGCCCGCGCGGCCCGCCCGTTTTTTTGTGCGACCGCGCGCTGACGCTCTCAGTCTTGATCGGCACGAGCGAGGCGGCCACGCCAGATTTCGACCAAGGGCCGAAAATCGCGGGCGTCGGCGGCGCGCAGAGCCGCGAGATACCCCTGCACCGCCCCGGGTTCGGTGGCCGCGAGTTCTACTGGCGGAAGGTCGGCCCGCCGTAAAATTTCTGACAGCCACAGTCTCGTGACGCGTCCGTTGAAGTCGGCAAACGGGTGCAGCGTCAGCAGCCGTCCCTCAGCAAACGCGAGGTGTTCCAGCCAGTCGTCGGGCGTAGGGGCGGCGGCGAGCCGGGCCTGTAGATCGAGGCCGTAGTTGCGCATCTCCACCGGGAGCAAATGCGGAGCCACCGGTTCGTGCGTGCCCACGCGCACCGCGATTGCACGCCACCGTCCCGCCCACTCAGGCACCAAGTCGCCGCAGAAATCCTCATGTAGCGCACACAGCAGATCCTCGTCGAGCGGCCGGCCATCGTAGGCCTCCGCCTCGATGCGCTGCTGCACGCGCAACACCCGCTCGGCCAGGAGTGGGGCTACAATTTTTAAGACCTCTTTATGATTTAGCCGGAACCGAAACGGCGGGCGTCAGCGTCCCTGAAGTAACAGCAGCGGATTTTTTACCACGGATTTCACGGATAAACACGGATGGAACGAGTCCGAACCAGACCCAATCATGTAAACGCGGAGTGCGCGAAGGACGCAAAGTCCGAATTGGCTTTTTCCCCGCGCTCCTTGCGTCCTCCGCGTTAAAATTCCGTTCCGAGTTTTTCATTGGATAATTGGGCAGCTATGCTGCGGGCCGTGGGTATTTGCTCCGGCATTGGGCTCCGCTCACCGCGCATCTCCAACCCAGCCAGACCAAGCTCGACAACAACTCGGTCGAGAACGCCATCCAGCCGAGCAAGCTCGGGGCGAAGAACTGGCTGACCCTCTCCGCTGGGCCTTCCCGTTGCGGACTCACCGGCGGCAGCCAGAGACTCGCCAGGGAAATCGTAGCCGGTAAATAAAAAATCCTCTTGCATATTCTTACCCGTGCATATTCCCTAGTGCGTATGAAGCTGCGCGACCTAAAAACCACCCTCTCCCGGCACCCCGCTCAGGGGGTTCGTTTCGTCCTGCCCGACGGGAATCCCATTCCCGCCGAGTTCCACGTCACCGAGGTCGGCCATGTCGTGAAAAAATTCATCGACTGCGGCGGCACCGTGCGCGCCGCCGAGTCCTGTCTGCTCCAAGCGTGGGTCTCGGCAGGCGACCAAGACCATGCGCTGACGACGGACAAACTTGCCAAGATTTTGTCCCTGTCGGCCAAAGTGCTCCCTTCCGACGACCTCGAGGTTGAGATCGAATATGACGCCGGAAGCGTGGCCCAATACACGGTCGAGACGATCGAGTCCCAAGCCGGAGCGCTCGTCTTCGCGCTGGGCAACAAGCATACGGACTGCTTGGCGAAGGAGGCGTGCGGCATCGAGCCTGCCGCCGGATGCGGCTGCGGCACCGGCAAGTGCTGCTGATTCCCGATGAGCCTGATTCAAATCTATCAGTGCCTCTGCGATGAGACGCGGCTGCGCATCCTGCACCTGTTGCAGGACGGGGAACTCTGCGTCTGCCATTTTCAGCAAATTCTGGAGGAGCCGCAGGTGAAGATTTCCAAGCACCTCGCCTACCTGCGCCAGCGCGGGTTGGTCGAGTCCCGCCGCGATGGCTATTGGATGATCTACCGCCTGCCGGTCCGACCCTGCCCCGAACTGGACGCCAACCTCGCCTGCCTGCACGACTGCGTGCGGGAAATCCCGGTTTTCCGCCGTGACACCGACCGGCGGGCGAGGCTGCGCGCCCGGCTCGCCGCCACCAGTCCCATTTGCTGCACCCCAGCCAAGCCCAAAGGAAAAAAGAAGGCTCTCGTCGTATGAATCCTCCCGCCTACAAAGTCCTCATCCTCTGCACGGGCAACTCCGCCCGTTCCGTCATCGGCGAATACCTGCTCAGAAAAAAGGGCAAGGGACGCTTCGAGACCTATAGCGCGGGATCGCATCCCACCGGGCGGGTCAACCCGCTGGCTCTCTGGGTGCTCAAGGAGCATTTCGGGATTGATGCCAGCGATGCGCGCAGCAAGTCATGGGACGAGTTCAAGGGCGTGAAGTTCGATTTTGTCATCACGGTCTGCGACAACGCCAAGGAGTCCTGCCCAATCTTCCCCGGCCAGCCGGTCGTCGCCCATTTTAGCTCGCCCGACCCTGCCGGCCACGAAGGGACGGAGGAGCAGAAAAAGTGGCTCTTTGTTCAAGTCGCCTCCCAGATCGCCCGCCGGCTTGACCTCCTTTGCGCCCTGCCGGACGACCAACTGGATCCCATGCGCGTGCGCGCCATTGGCGAACAGCACAAGCTGGAGGGCGAAACCCAGATGCAACGCTAGGCATGAATGCCCGAACGCCACCGCTGCCGGCCTGGTTCGTCGGGGAATTTCTCGGCACGTTTATCCTCGTTTTTTTCGGCTGCGGCAGCGTCGCGGCGGCGGTGCTGGCCGGCGCGCAGGTGGGCGTCTTTCAGGTCGCCATCGTTTGGGGGCTTGGCATTGCCACCGCGATCTACCTCACCGGCAGCCTGAGCGGGGCGCATCTCAATCCGGCCATCACCATCGCCTCAGCCGCTTGGACGGGTTTCCCGTGGAAATCGGTTCCGCGTTACATCATGGCGCAATTTCTCGGCGCATTCGTTGCCAGCGCGGTACTGTTTGGCATTTATCACGGCGTCTTGGAAAACTATGAGGCCGCCCACGGGATTGTGCGCGGAGCTTCCGGTAGCGAGGCGACGGCCATGATTTTCGGGGAGTTTTTCCCGAATCCCAGCGGACGGCCGCTTACGGATGCGGCTCGGGCAACGATGTCGCCCTTGACGGCATTTTTTGTCGAGGTCGTCGGAACGGGTATTCTTGCACTGGTGGTTTTCGGCTGCACGGATGAGCGCAATTCCTCCCGCCCCAAGGCACTCACCGCGCTTACCATCGGCCTGACGATCACCATCCTGATCTCACTTTTGGGGCCGCTCACGATGGCGGCGTTCAATCCCGCGCGTGATTTGGCCCCGAGGCTGTTCAGTTCAATGGCCGGATGGGGCCATGTGCCCTTTACCGCCAATGGCACCGGTTGGCTGACGGTCTATGTGCTGGCCCCGGTTACTGGCGCGCTCGCGGGCGGCGCAGCCTACCATTGGGGTCTTAAACCCCACTACACCGGCGATGGCCCATAGTTTCGTTCCATTCCCATGCGACGGCACGCCGAGGCTCTTTCAGAGCAGACCACGCGAGCGTTCGGAGGCAACAGAAGCGGATTTTTTACCACGGATTTCACGGATAAACACGGATGGGACGAGCCTGGCCCAGACCCAATCATTTTAACGCGGAGTGCGCGAAGGGCGCGGAGGACGCAAAGTCCGAACTGGCTTTTTCTCCGCGCTCCTTGCGTCCTCCGCGTTAAAAAATTCCGTTCCGAGTTTTTCATTGGATAGTTGGGCAGCTATGCTGCGGGGGTGGCCGAGTTGCCCGAGCTCTGCACCCTCAACCGCAACCAGACCGGCGCCTTGGCGGGGGTGGCGCCCTACAACTGCGACAGCGGCGCGCATCGGGGCCGCCGGATGATCTGCGGCGGCCGCATCAAAGTGCGCCGTGTCCGCCACATGGCGGCCGTCGTCGCCGCCCGCTTCAACCCCATCCTGCGGGCGATTTACGAACGCTTGGTCGCCGCCGGCAAGCCCAAGAAGGTTGCCCTCACCGCCGTCATGCGCAAACTCGTCGTCCTCCTCAACCACCTCTTAAAAAATCCAAACTTTAAGCTCGCCTGAAAGACCGTTGCCGACCCCTTTCGGCCTTTCTTCCCTTTCGGCCTTTCTTTCGGCCTTTGCCGCCAATCGAGGGTTTTGAGGGGATGCTGCTGAATGGACTCGCCAGAGAAGGGGACTTTTATTTGTCTGCCACT
>CAIQBC010000241.1 GCA_903869955.1 uncultured Opitutia bacterium | reverse complement strand
GCTGCGCGCAGAAAGCCGCCATCACATCCATGTCGGCCGCAAACTCCTCCTCGGTCGCCCCCAGCAGCCCCGATTTCCGCAGCCACTCCAGCTCCTGCTCGCTCCAGGCGGTCCCCGCGCGCCGGTTCGTCAGGGTGTTCAGAGCCAGCATGCGGCTACGCACCGGTTCAGGCTGAAGCGTTGGCAACGCTCCGCTTTGCCCAGCCCCCCCTTTGAGGGGGGTAAGGGGGGTATTCTGTATCTCCTTACTCCTTCCTCCTTCCTCTGTATCAACAGGAGGCTCAACGGACGCCTTAACGGATGGTGCAACGGAAGGCTTAACGGAACGGTCAACGGAATGCCCAACGGATTTTGCTTTCCGTTTCGCTTCCGCCGAAGCCAGCCCCGCCGACCTCGCCTGTTTCAAGTTGCGCTCGGTCGAGGCCGGGTAAGCCCACACCACGACGTCATCACCTACGGTCACCAGCAACGGGGCAGCCTCCAGCACAGCCGCCCGGCGCACGCGGCAGAACGCCACCCACTGATCATCCGACCAATGGGCCGCCCCCTCGAGCACGCCGCCGTTTTCCTGCTCGGCGCAATGGCACAGCAAGGTGATCCAAGTCATCTGGCTACGCGGCTTCGCCAGTGAAAATTCAGGCGTCCTCAGCAACGCCGGTTCAAATCGTATCCAATCCATAAAAATTGTGGGATCTACTTACAAAGTTACCCTTGGACGGCTGCCTTGACGCAGCCGAGATGGGCGAACGCGGTGGCAAACCGCTGGTGATTTTTGCCGAAATAGGTCACGGCGCTGCCCTTCGTTGCCCCGGTCTGAATCGTCCCATCGGGCGCTCGATAATTGGTGCGCGGGAAAAGAAAACACTGAGGGCGAACGATCAGCGGCTGAAACCACTTTTCGCTCGTGACCGCGTAAGTGATGCAACACGCCTCGGTGACTTCGCCGGCCTCGAATGAGGCGACGAGTTTGTTGATCCAAAGGTGATTCTTTCCGCGCTGAAATGGGTGATTCATCCAAACCCGGCCGGACCATTTTCGGGAAAGCCCATCGGTCGAGCGGGTGAAAATTCGTGCCGCCTTCACCGTGCGATTTGCCACTGTGCAGCTTGCTGGATCGAGGTCTATACCCCCCCCTAAAGCCACCCGTGCAGCCGCAACAATAGCCTCGGGAGTGTAGAACTCCACGTTGCCGCTGTCTTGGTTGATGGCTTGTGAGGGTGACATTGTCAGTGGTTCCCAAAATTGTGGTGTTAAAAGTTTTTGTTGCCCGCTCCGACTCCGTCTCCGTCTCCAAAATTCTAGCTCCTAGCTCCTAAATTCTAAGCGGATCGGCTCCTCCGCTCCTCCGCTCCGCTCATAACAACCTCCCCTGCCCCTCCCTTTCCTTCCAGATCCGCTCCAGCTCCGCCAACACCTCGGCCCCCGTCGGCACCTTGGCCCCGCCCTGCCAGTTCAGCACCAGGCCATGGATCAGCTCGAAGAGCCCCGGGAAGTGAGGAGTCTCCGCCAGCCACTTCCCGTAGCCGCCCTTCAGGTGACCGTGGGCCGGCTCGACCCGGCGCGTTTTTTTGTCCCGGTCCGGCCAGCGAAGATGGTCCGCGAAAAGCGGGGTCGCGTGGACATTGATCCACTCGACCGAGTCCCCCTTGGACCAAGCCCGCACATCCCCCAGCAAAAATGGCTGCGAATCACTCATTGGCGGCCTCCGTTCCCCACGTTTTTATTCCGTCCCTCCTCCGCTCCGACCTCTGTGCCCTCCGTGCCTCTGTGGTTAAATTTCCCCGTCCCCGTCCCCGTCCGCGCCGCCGCGTCGTCATACAAATTCCTCACCCGCCGGGCATAATCCCGCGTCTCCGCCGACCAATGCCCCGCCAGCACCCGCTCCGGCGATTTCCAAGCCCCCGCCAGGCTCTCGACCGTCACGGTGATATGGGCGGCCTCGAGGGCCTTGGTGATGGCAATCAGCCGCGCCGTCGCCACGATCTCCGCCTTCACCCGATCGCCCGCCGCCGACACAAAATCCGCCCCATCCACGCCCGGCTCGGCAGCATGAGCCCGCCACACGGCCGCCGAGATCTGATACCGCGACCGCTCCCCCGCCGCGCCCACGGCCAGATCGGGCGCCTTGGAGGACCCGGTCTCCACCGCCGCAATCGCCGCCAGCAAAACTGTGAGTGAAATGGTCATAGAGCCAAAACCTCCTGCCCCATGCGGCGGGCGATGGCCTCGCAATACACTTCATCACTCTCAATGCCGATGGCCTTCCGGCCTAGCTCGCGCGCAACGATCAACACCGTTCCGCTGCCAGCGAATAAATCCAAAACAGTGCCAGCGGCCGGCAGGCTGTACTCCAAGATCGGCCGAATAATTCCCTCCGGTTTTTGAGTCGGGTGGACGGCGTTGGGCCAGCAATTCCTGCAGTAGATCACCGACCGCATCAACCGCGGTCCTCCATCCTCGGAGACATATCTATTTTCTCCAATCGCATCCCAGTGGGTGGGCTTCTTACTGCTGCGAACAGTTCGCCTTGTGGCGTCGAGTGTCATCACCGGCGCCTTGTGGAGTGTGCCCCACGCGCCCCGATAAAATTGCAGCGCGCACTCATGCACCCGCCGGAAACGATCCGCGTGTGCCCCGGTCCCGTTCTGCTTCTCCCAAATCAAATCCTGGGCAAACGTCCAATTGGCGAACTCAGCGGCCCGGGCCAGAAACATTCTCATCGATCCAAAGCACCAGAGATTGTTTGTGATTCTCTCGATCAAGGTGGGCCATCCATCCGGCCAAGTGTCCCACTTCAGCGCCGTTTCACCGTAGGGTGGATCTGTTACCACCACGTCCACGGGATCCAGCAAAGGCACGATCTCCCGGCAATCGCCGTGGTACAGCGTGACCGAATCGTCCTGATAATATGGCGTGGGCAGGCTCATGTTTTTTTCTCCGTGCCCTCTGTGCCTCTGTGGTTCAAATTATCCGCCTCCGGCCCATGACTCCTAGCTCCTAACTCCTGACTCCTAGATCCTTCCCCTGTGCCCTCTGTGCCTCTGTGGTTCAAAACCTCAGCCCTTGCCGCTCCGCCCTTCGCGTAAATCTCCGCCGCCGCTTTCGCCCGCAGCGAGCGGCGGGCGCCCCACCGTTCAAACCTCGCCTGTACGACATAGTTCCACGCAGAACTTTGTTCCAAAATAGCCAACCCCTCCGGCGGCACGGTCGCAAACACCCGCGGCCACGTCCGTCCGCCCGTCAGCCGCCCGGACAACACCTGCGACAGATGACACCGCCCACACCCCGCCGAGCGCGCCAACCCCGCCTGCGAAGACCCAATGGACCGCAGCCAGCCGTAAAACGCCAGCAACCGAGGATTATGGACGGTGTTCATGGCGATCATCCCTTCGCCTTCCGCAACGCCCCCGAGCGCGTCCAGCCCATGCGCGCCCGTTTCTCCGGCGACTTGTGGGCATGCCGCGCCCGCCGCAGCTTCGCCCGGTTCAACCCCGACTGCCCCCGTGATTTTTTGCCAAGTGCGTTCATAGGTCACGGGAGTAAACAAACGCGCCACGGAGCACCTTTGTTGGTTTTCTATTTCCATCTGCATCGAATGTTTGGATCGAGCGGTTAAGTCCGCACTCCGGGCGTCTCAGAAGGAGAGAGTCACCCGGTCTCAGGGCCGGATAGTTGAAACGCTGACGGCGCCGGATTTTCCACCGCCGGCAAGGTGAGTTTGGTTTTTTGATATTTGGATTCATGGCTTAAAATTGGTTTCCTCCGTGCCTCTGTGGTTCAAATTCTCCTAACTCCTAGCTCCTAGCTCCTTCCCCAGTTCACCACTTCCCCTTTCGCCGCGGCAGCCGCCCCGTGAACGACCACGGCCCCACCGCCCCGCGCCGACACCCCGGCACCACCATCCCCGGCAGAAAGTTCTCCGACCGCTGCACCGACACCGCCACGCGCCGCCCATCCGCCATGCGCGCCGTCAGCCGATGCTTCCCCGTCACCCTGACCACCGTCAAATCCGCCCGCTCCCCGCCGTCCAAGGCCTGATTCCGTTGAAACGCCCACCCAGTTGGCACCACAGTGG
>CAIQBC010000240.1 GCA_903869955.1 uncultured Opitutia bacterium | reverse complement strand
GTTTCCAAGACCGGCCTCAAAACGAACGCCGGCACGCAGGCGTTGGAAGACGCGGCGTGCCTCGTCTTCTTGGAGAACGAGCTCGGTGCATTCGCTGCACAGCACGCGGACTACCCGCGAGAAAAGTTTACTGATATCCTGAAAAAAACGTGGCGCAAGATGAGCCCCTACGCGCGGGAGCTGGCGCTGGCAATTGACCTGCCGCCCGCACTCGCCGCGCTCGTCCGCGAGGCGGTGGGGTGAGAGTTCGGAACTGCGCCACAGAGACTCGAGAACGAGTAGGAGTAAGCGACGGCGAATGATTGGTTCTGCTCTGGGACCTCTCCTGCCGACACTCTGTGCACGCTGTGCTGCAAAAGATCGTAAGGTTACCGCCGCACGAGCCGCAGTCCGTCACGCAGGAGGTCGAAGGCGCGGCCACGAAAAATCACCAGGTCGGCGCCGCTACCGTCGGCCGTCACGTCCCCGCGCCACATGCCGGCGGGGTCGAGCAGATCCTCGTCGAGTACGCTGCCGGCTGCCAGCAACAGCTGCGGTTCGCCGGGCGCGGTGAATGTCAGGCTCCCGCGCCGCACGCAGGCAAACGCCCGCGCCGGGTCGCCGCGCCGGAAAAGCTCCTCGCCTTTTTCGAGGTGGACGGAGCGCAGCACGTCCTCGTGGGGTGGAAACACGAGACCAAGGTCGCGGGCAAAAAACAGCTCGAACGTCCAGTCCGTCATCACGCGCAGCTTGCGGAGGGTGCCGGGCAGCTTGGCGAGATAGATGGTGCGCCACAGCCACCACGCAAAGAAGCCGCGAAAGTGCCCGCCCCAGATTTCTGCCACGGCAACGTGTTTGCCGATGGACGCAAGCTGGCCTTGGTAACGGTAGCGGAATCCGCGCGGCTCTGCGCCGCGCAGCACACGCGCGAGGTTTTGGCCGAGCTGCGTGCCCTCGCGCAGTGCGAACTGCGAGGTGGGCGGCGCAAGTTTCATTTCGCCCCGATCCTCCCACGGCACGGCGGCGCAGTCACCCGCGACCCAGAGCGTGTCGTGGCCCGGCACGCGCATGGTCGGCGCGACGGGCACGCGGCCCTTGGGCGCGTCGAGGCCGAGCTGGCGGCAGAGGTCGAGCACGACAGGGTTGGGCGCGTTGCCGATGGTGCTGATGACGGTGTGCGCCTCGACCGTCCCGCCTTCCGCGAAATGCACGCGCTCCGCCGTGACCTCACAAACGTGGGTGTTGAGCCGCACCTCGAGGCCGCGTTTTACGAGCACACGGCGCGCATAGCCGCCAAGGTCGGCCCCGATCTCCGCGAGCAGCTCGCCCTTGCCGTGGACGAGCACGACGCGCGGCTGGGTGTCCCGGAGGTTGGTGTAAAACCGGTGTACCTCGCGCACGAAGTCGTAGATCTGCCCGGCGGTCTCGACGCCGGTGTAACCGCCGCCGACCACGACAAACGTGAGCAGCCGCGCGCGCACGGCGGGCTCGTCCACGAGGTTGGCCTCCTCCAGGCGGTTGATGAGCGCGGCGCGCAGGCGCAGGGCGTCGGCGACGTTTTTGAGCGGCCAGCCGTATTCGGCGAGGCCGGGCACCGCAGTGAGGTCGGTCACATTGCCGAGCGCGAGCACGAGGTGCGTGAATCCGACGGGGTGGCTGCGCGTGAAGCGCCCGCCGTCGAGCACGAGCTCCTTTTTCGCCCAGTCCACGCGCTGGATCACGCCTTGGAGGACATTGACGTTGCGGCAAAACTGGCGGAGCGGGTGGACGACATCCATCGGCGCGAGCGTTGAGCCGACGACCTCGGCGAGCATAGGTTGGAAGACGAAGACGTTGCGCTCGGCGATGAGCGCAACGCGGCGGCAACCCTCGGTTCGGCCGAGTGCGCGCCCCAGCTCCCGCGCGCAATATGCCCCCGCAAACCCACCGCCGGCGATGACGATGTCGAAGTTCATCGGCGCGAGCGTTGAGGCGAAGCGGGCGACGGGCGAATGGAAAGTGGGATCGTTGACTTCAACCTGCGGCCGCTGCTGGCGTGAACAAAAAGCGCGACCAGCCTTCGACTCACTTCGGCCCGGCATGCGAACGCGGCGCGGCCCCATGGCTGGGAGCACGGAGGCAATTTTATTTCGCGGCGGCGCGGGCGAGGCGGTCGTTGAGGGCGGGGGCGAGGCCCGTCGTGCCAGGGATCCACTCGGCGCGGATGGCCTGCCAGCGTCCGCTGTCGAGAGCGCGCAGGCGGGCGTAGAGCGTGCGCGCGGCGTTGGCGGGGCGGCCGGTGGGCGTGAGCCAGAAAATATTTTTTGCGCCGGCGGGCGCGCGGGACGGACGCTGGAAATACAGAAACGCAGTGCGCGGCTCGCGCGCGGCGCGGGCGGGCGCGGGAAGTTTTTTCTCCAGCGTGAGCGGGGTGCGCGGGGCGTAGTGGCGGGGGAGGAGGCCGGGGGCGAGTTGGGCCGTAGCGGGGAGAGAGTCGCGAGTAGCGAGTAGGTTCGAGCCGGATTGGGCGGCGAGTGCGGGGCGGCGTGGGACCCGAAGGCGCTGACCGAGGATTTTCTCCAATTGCGTGCGGGAGATAGCGCCGGGACGGAGGAGCACAGGGCGGGCGGGATTGCGGAGATCGAGAATTGTTGACTCGACGCCGATGGTACACGCGCCACCGTCGAGAATATGTGCGATGTGTCCCCCGAGGCCGGCGCGGACATGCGCAGCGGTCGTGGGGCTGATGTAGCCGAAGGGGTTGGCGCTGGGCGCGGCGAGCGGTCGGCCGCAGAGCCGGAGGAGCCTGCGGAGCAGCGGGTGGCGCGGCAGCCGCACGGCGACGCTGCCAAGGCCAGCGGTGACGATGGCGGGGACACAGGTGCGCTTGGGGAGAACGAGCGTAAGCGGGCCGGGCCAGAAAGCGGCGGCGAGTTTGCGTGCGGCGGGGTTGAGCACGGCGATCTCGGCGGCTTGCGCGAGTGAGCGGACATGGACGATGAGCGGGTCGGTCGAGGGGCGGCCCTTGGCGCGGAAAATTTTTTCGCAGGCGGCTGAGTTGAGCGCGTCGGCGGCGAGGCCATAGACCGTCTCGGTGGGCACGGCCACGAGGCCACCACGGGCGAGGACGGCGGCAAGCCGGGCAAGGTTGCGCGGGGTGGGCCGCGAGATACGGGCGAGGGCGCGACCCGGCCGGCAATTGTTTTTAACCACGGTTTTCAACGGAGGAACACGGATTGATTCAGAAGCCACTAAGCCAGAAACCTGCCGCGATGGCAAAGCAGGAGATTGCGCTCAAAGCAGGGGGGTCTCTTTCACCCGTCGGCTCACTTCATTCGGCCATCGGTGTTCATCGGTGGCTGGCGTGGTTTCAGCAGCCGGCGTCCGCCAACGAAAAAGGCCGGAGCAGGCTCCGGCCGGTTGCGCAGTGAGAGAGAAAGGCCGACGGCGCGCACAGCGCGCACACATTTTCAGAGGCCGAGCAGGTTGTTGCGGGCGTGCTTGATGGTCTTGGTGACGGCGCGCTGCTGCTTGGCGGGCAGGTGGGTGTGCTTCCGAGGAAGAATCTTTCCCGTATCGGTCGTGTAACCGCGGAAAGGCGGCGGACCGGCGGTAAACGGAATCTCGTTGGGCGCGAGGGTGCGCGGCTGGGTGGTGGAGTCGGGCGTGGTCATGGAAAAGGGAGGTGAGGAGAAAGGTGCTGGTCGGGGGTTGTCAACCTGCAATCCACCGGCCAATCTCGCGTCCGGCGCCCGCGTCCCCGTAGCTCAACTGGATAGAGCAGCGGTTTCCTAAACCGCCCATCCCGGTTCAAGTCCGGGCGGGGGCACCAGCGCGGTGGCTGGCGGTGCAATGCGGCTTGCGCTTGTGCAGTTTGCGCGCAACCTCGACGCCTTTCCGCCGTCTTTCACTGCAACCACTCACCCTCATGAACACCCAAATACCCGCCTCGGCATCATTCCGCAACGCGCGCCGCGCGTTCACCCTCCTCGAAATTCTGGTCGTGCTCGCGATCATCGGTATGCTCGTCGGCCTCGCCGTCACCAATGTCGGGAAAATTTTTGAGGGGGCAAAGGTCAAGGATGCGGGGCTTTTTGTGCAAACCGGCATTAAGACGGCGCTGGGGGCCTACTCACTTGACATGGGGACCTACCCCTCGACCGCCGAGGGGATCCAGGCGTTGCTCACCCCGCCCGCCGGCAATCCCAATGTGGCGAGCTGGCATGGTCCGTATCTTGATATTCCGGGCGGGGTGTTGCCGAAAGATCCGTGGGGAAATTTTTACCAATACGCCTATCCTGGCACGCATACCTCCAGCAATTCCTCGGCTACCCCAAACACGGGGATTACCACGCAGACTTATATCTCAGGCACGCATGCCGACGTGTGGTCCTTCGGCCCCGATGGCATTGATGGCACGGCTGACGACATCGGCAACTGGTAAGCCGCTGGCCACGTTTTGTTGTTGGCCAATAATGTATGCCGCCCGCCATGCAGCCCCCGTTACGGCCTTTTCGCCGCGCCCAGTGGCGCGGGGCTTTCACGCTGCTTGAGATTTTGGTCGTCCTTGCGCTCATCGGCCTGCTGGCGGGCGTGACTGTGACCGGCGTAGGGCGGATGCTCAACCCCGGCCCCGATTCGCCGGTGCAGGCGTTCTGGCACGCGGCCAACGCCGCCCGCCGCCATGCGCTGCGAGAGGAGACCGAGGTGCGGCTGAGCTTTGACAAGGCCGGCAGCCAGCTGCTGGCCGTCGCGCACGATGGCGCCGAACTGCCGGCCTTCGCGGTGCCCGAAGGCACCGATATCGTGTTCATCCCCGGCCTCATCCCGGGGACGTCTGCGATCAGCGGCTCCAACCGGACCGTGTCCAACCTGTTTGACGGCGCGCTCAGCACGGGCGCTGCGCCGCTGGACTACATCTCGTTTTACCCCGATGGCACTTGTTCGCTTTTCCGCGTGCAGATCCAGCTCGGCGGGGGTGGCACATTCGGCAGCACCGGCGGCACCACGATCCAGGTGGATCCTTGGACCTGCACGCCGATGCTGACGTCCCAAAACACCGGGGAGGGCGGTTGAGCGATGCGACGCGGTTTCACCATCATTGAAGTTCTCGTGGCACTGGCGATTTTTGCCTTTGCTGCCGTGGGCCTCACCACGGCCTACATCAACGTGATCAACGGCTATATCCGCGTCCGCGCGGTCATGCAGGACGACGAGGATCTGAAGCTTGCGCGCGCGGCGCTGTTCAGCCAGACCGACCCCGACCTTGCTGGGAAGGGAGACGAGTTCGACGTGATCAGCACCAGCGGCAGCCGGCACATCGTCTGGACCGCCGTCATTGATCCCACCAGCGTGGCCGACCTGTTCGACGTGACGCTCAGCTGCGAGGTCACGCCGCAGGGCGGGCTGACCACGAGCACGAGCGAGAGCCTCCGTCTGCTCCGGCCCACTTGGTCCACGGACGCCGGCGCGCGCACGCAGTTGCAGAACGACGCGCGGCAGAAAATCATGGACATCATCACGTCCAAGCAATCCCAATGAAAAATCGCGGCTTCACGATGCTTGAGGTCCTGGTTGCCACCGCCCTGACGGCGCTGGTGCTGGTCGGGCTCAATACGCTGATTTTCTCCATGGCTGAGCTGTGGGGCAACGGCAGTCCCACGCGCACGTTCGACCTGCACACGCGGGCCGTGACCACTTTCCTTGAGCAGGAGCTGCGGACGGCTTCGCTCGCGGTGCCGGTGGCCGCAACGGCTACCACCACTGGCGGCGGCGGTGGCGCGGCGGCTGCTGGCAGTGGCGGTACGCGCGGCGGCACGGCCGCCGGCGGGCAGGCGGGCTCATCCGGCAGCTTCAGTTGGCAGCCACCCTCGGGGATTTCCGTCGGCAGCAATGCGGCGCCGTTGCTCACCTTCACGCTGCCGGCGGGCAGCCGCCTGCTGCCGTGGCCCGCCCGTGCGCTGCCCGACGTCGTTTGCGCGTTTGAGGCCCGCGCCGACGGCCTGTATCTCCTCTGGCATTCCGAGTATGAGGTGAATTTCACCACCGACCCGCCCCGCGAGACGCTCATCACGCCGCTCGTTACCGCGCTCGCGTATGATTATTTCGACTCCGGGAGCAAACAGTGGACGACCGCGACGGATCCTATGACCGACAACAACGGCCAGACACTCCTGCCCGGCCGGATGCGGCTGACGTTCACGTTTCAGGGCCTTTCCCAGGACATGGCCGTCATCATCCCCGCGCCCGGGCAGGGCCTGCCCCCCTACTGACCATGCCGCGTCCCCGCCAAAAAGAAACCGGTTCCGTGCTCCTGATTGTGCTGGTGACGGTCGTCTTTGCCACGACCGCGTTGGTCGCGTTCATCGACCGGGCGGACGACGACCTGATCGTGCCAATGCGCCACGCCGGGGCGAACCGGATGCGCGCCGAGGCCTACGCGGCGCTCGAAACCACGCTCGCCGTGCTGGTGGACTGGCGTGCGGCCAACGGCAACAACCTCCGCAGCCCCGCCGAGGGCTGGGGCGACCCGCTCAACCTCGACTGGGTGCAATACGCGCCCTCCAGCCGCAAGATCACCATTACCTACGACGACGAGAGCGGCAAAATCCCGCTCCCCACCGCCACCGCGCAGAACCTCACGGATTTTTTCACCTTCTACGGTGAATCCGCCGACGTCGCCGCCCTGCTCACCGATTCGCTGCAAGTTTGGATGAAGCGCGGTTACACGCCCACTGCCAGCGGTGCCACCGACCCCGCCACCTTCCAGCAGGACACCATCCCCTTTACCGCGCCCGCCCGGGCCCTTCGCTCCTGGGAAGAGCTCCGTTCCATTGACGGGGTGAATGAACATTTTTACGACGCCAACGGACGTTTCACTCCGCTTGGCAAGCGCTTCATCGGCGCGTTCTCGCTTTATAGCTTCACCACGCCCAACGTCAACGCCGGCAAGCCCGACACGCTCGCCGTCCTCGCCAAGATGGATGAGGGGCAGCAGGAGGCCGTGCTCAATTTCCTGGGTGGCAACGGCAGCGTCTCCTCGGTCAAAAACACGCAGTTTTTCGACTCGGTCGGGGATGTGGCCACCGTCGCGAACCTCGCCCAGTCCCCAGCCGGGCTGGGCGTCAACATCAGCGCGTTGCGGATTAATGTAACCGTGAAGGAGGGGTTGGCCGTCTTTACCCTGAGC
>CAIQBC010000239.1 GCA_903869955.1 uncultured Opitutia bacterium | reverse complement strand
CGTGGCAGCCGACAGGCGCGCAGCGAGAAGCCGCGTAACCCGCGGCGCTTGCGGCCCGTCATTTGCTCGTCCACCTTCTTCCCACCATGAAATCCCTGCGCTGTCTCCCGGCCCTGTTGTTGGTTACTGTTTTGGCCGCGTTCGCAGCGGATGACGGCCCCCAGTTTGAGCTGCGGGCCATCGTCGCGGCGGGCGGGCATCCCCGCTTTGGGCTGGCAACGCCGGGCGGTGGGCAGACGGCGTGGGTGACGGTGGGCGATACTTTTGGCGGCTGGATCCTGAGCGACTACCGGGCGGGGGATGACACGCTGGTCTTCACGAAAGATGGTCGCACGGCGACCGTGCGGCTTTCGACTAGCGTTGTCGGGGTGAGTCCGGTTGCGGGCAACGGCTCCGCGCCGATGACGGAGAACACGCGCGCGACGCTGGCCGACGCCGAAGAGGTGCTGAACAAGATGAAATTTGACCAGATGATCGAGCGCACGTTGAAGCTGCAGAAGGACAGCATGGCCACCATGGTGAAACAGCTCGCCGCGCAGGCCGGCGGTCCCGGCGCGACGGCGGAGCAGCAGGCGTTTCAGACGAAACTCATGGACACGGTGTTGGCGGAGCTGAACGCCAATGCGATGCGCGGTGACATCGCCCGCGCCTACAGCGAGGTCTATTCCAAGGAGGAGCTGCAGGCAATCGCCAGCTTTTACAGCTCGCCTGCCGGACAGGCGATGGCCGACAAGGCCCCCGAGGTTGCGGCGAAGACGCAGGCGGCGATGCTCCCGCGCCTGATGGCGGCGACCAGCAAGGCGCAGCAGATGGCCAAGGATTTCGCGGTCGAGCAGGCGGCGAAGAAGGTGGCCGGGCCGGCGAAGTGAGCGGGCCGCATGGCCGTTCAATAGCCGTTGGTGCCAGGCTTTTTTTCCACCGGCCAGCCGCCCTTGCGGAAAGCTTCCGAGGAGAGATACTCGGCGATCATGGTTTTGCCTTCGAACACTCGCACCCAGATGCCTTCGAGCTTGTCGTTCACATCCTCGCTTTTGCCCGTCTTGGTCCAATAATAGCCCGAATCCAGGGCGACGAGCTTGGCGGCGGCGCTGGCAGTCTTGAAGCTGGCCTTGCCGCCGGCATCAAGGGTGGGCAGGGTTTGCTGGCCGGGGCGATTTTTTAGCGGCTGCGAGGACATGGTTTCACCTAGAATGGCCTGGCGGACGTAAAGTTGGTATTCGACCGGGAGGCCGGAGGCGGGGTGCATGGTTTTGCTGGTGAGCGTGATGTCGTAGCCCCAATTCTCCGTTGTGATAGTATGGTGACTTTCGCGCTGAACGGACACGCTGTATTTCACCCGGCTGACGTCCAGCGTGGCCGTGATGGGCTGGGCACTCTCGGCTTGGTCGGCATACTTCAGGTCCTTGGCCGAGAGCATGGCGCGTGCGATGCGGAAAGTGTCGCCGGCGGGGCTGCGGATGGTGATCTCGGCCTTGTTGCTGTCCACAAATTCACCGACGAAAGTGTGGCCTTGGGTATCGGTCCAGGTGCGTGAGGTCGCTGCCGGTGCGGGTGTCGGGGCCGGCGCGGCCGCCGGGACGGAAAGAGCGGTGGCAAACAGGAAGGCGAGGGCGAGGATGAGGGGCTTCATGTCCGCACGCTGGGCGGGTAAGGGCGGAATAGTCAGTCGCATTAGCACTTCCGTGGTCCCGGATTCAGCGCCGCCACGGCCTCCGCATGGAGCGCCGGGCCGGCGGCGACGGCGGACGTTGCCGGCCAAGGACTGCCGCCCTGCCAGTCGGTGATGACGCCGCCCGCACCGCGTATGACGGGTACGAGCGCGGCGAGGTCCCACGGGCTGAGCACCGGGTCGCACATGAGGTCGGCGCGACCGCTGGCGAGGAGATAGTAGCCGTAGCAATCGCCCCACGTCCGCACCAGCCGTGCGCGGCGGGCGAGCGCATCGAAGGCGGCACCGTCTTGAAACGCCGCCGGGTTGAGCGGATCGCTCGTGAGCAGTGTTGCGTCCTCGGCGCGCGTGCAGGGCCGCACGCGCGTAGGCTGGCCGTTGAGGGTGGTGGTGGTCCCGTCACCGAGCATGAACTGTCCGAGTGCGGGCAGGTGGATCGCGCCGAGCACGGGCTGGCCCGCGTGCAGCAGCGCAATGAGCGTGCCCCACAGCGGCACGCCGGCGATGAAGGATTTCGTCCCGTCAATCGGGTCGAGCATCCAGACCAGCTCCGCCCCGGGCCGGTCTTCGCCCAGTTCCTCGCCGATCACACCGTGCGTGGGAAATTTCCTGGCGATCAGCGTGCGCAGCAGCTCTTCTGCGCCCCGGTCGGCGGCGGTCACCGGGGTCTGGTCGGCCTTGGTCTCGACGGTCAGGCCGGGTGCGCCGAAAAATGGCCGGATAAACGCGCCGCTTTTTTCGGCGAGCTCGGCGATGAATGGGCGGTAGGGCGTCAGGTCCACGGGGGAAATTTGCCTCCGGAGCCCCCGGAACACACGGAAAAAATGGCCGGGTGGGCTGGTGGCTGGACGCGTGGATGTTTTGTTTCGGAAGCAAGCCCCAGCGGGCCTCGCCAACAAAAAAGATTCGGATTTCCGCCGTCCGTGTGTTCCGTGTGTTTCGTGGGCAACTCCTGGACTAGACAACCAATTCACTTTGTGGACTTCGAGGGCAGCCTCGCGGCAGGCGTTCTCGAATACGGTGTCGTCACGCTGCGCGGCCCGGAGATCATGGCCGTGCAGACCCGTCTGTGCCGCCCGCGCGGCCGCGTGCGCCCCGAGGACACCGCGTTGCACGGGCTGCGGGAGGCCGCGCTGGCCGCCTGCGCGCCGCTGGCGGACGATTGGGAGTTTTTTGCCGGGCTGCGCGAGACGGGGCCGCTCGCGGCCCACTTTGCCGGCGTGGAAAACGCGCTCCTCAAGTCCGTCTGGCCCTATCCGCGGCCGTCGCCCGATTTCGCACGTGGCCAAGGCGCGACCGTCACCGACTGGGGGCCGTGGGTGGACACCGGCCGGCTTTGCCCGCAGCTTTTCCCCGCACTGCCTTCGGCGAAGCTCGCCGATCTCGTCGCCGCCGGTGGCCTGCAAGCCGGGCTCGACGCGCTGGCCGTTGCGCATTGTCCGCCGGGGCGCCGCCGCTACCACGCCGCGCTCTACGACGCGCTGGCCGGCGCGCTCCTGCTCGCCACGCTCGCGCGCGAGCCGCAGTTGGCCGCACTTACGATGAGGCAACTGCTCGCCCTCAGCACGCTCGATGGCGGCAAACGCGACGCGCTCACGCAGGGTGAGATGTTTTAGCAAAGACCTTCGGCCGTCCGCGCGCGTGATCGCGCGGACGAAACCTTCGCTGGTGTTCCGGCAATCGGCGGTCGCGTATCAGGCCGTGGCGTCATTTTTCACTGGCTCCATCCTGGGGACGAGCAGGTGGAAACAGCCGAGCGCCGCGAGATAGGCGAAGCCGGCGATGATGAACACGACAGTGTAGGTGTGGTCCGCGTTGGCCTTGGTGACGGCAACCGCCGTTTGGGCGGTGGCGATGGCGGCCTGATCCACGCCAGCACTGGCGGCGGTGAGCGCCGCGACCGCCGCATCCACCGCTGCTTTTTGCGTGTTGAGCATCGAGGCCGTCAGCTTGAGCAACGCGATCGTCCCGATCGTGCCGGCGGTGCCGCCGATGCCGGCGACTGCGCCGACCGCGTGCTTCGGGAACATATCCGAGATGCTCGTGTAAAGATTCGACGACCAGCCCTGGTGCGCGGCCATCATCAGGCTGAGGATCATCACGGCGACCCACGGATTCGAGACCCAGGTCGTCAGCATCACGGGCAGCACGCTGAGCACGCAGATGAGCATGGCGGTCTTGCGCGCGCGGTTGACCGGCCAGCCGTGCTTGAGAAACGACGATGAGAGCCAGCCGCCGCCGATGCTGCCGCAGGCGGCTGTCAGGTAAATGATGAAAAAAGGCAGGCCGACCTTGCTGATCGAAATGCCGAAGTGGTCGCTGAAAAAGAGGGGCAGCAGACTGATGCACCAGCGGAACATCATGTCGGAAAAAAATTTCCCCATGATGAACGACCAGGCCTGGCGCGTGGCCAAAATGCGCCCCATCGGCATGATCTCCGTGACCGTGTCGGGCGGGTCACTCTCGATGATGGCGAGCTCGGCGGGCGAGACCTTCGGGTGCTGTGCGGGCAGCCGGTAGAACGTGAACCAGAAAAACAGCCACACGAGGCCGGAACCGCCGATGGCGATGAAGGTCCATTGCCAGCCGACGTTGAAAAAGAGCCACGGCGCGACCAACGGCACGATCATCGAGCCCACATTGCTGCCAGCATTGAAGAAGCCGGCGACGATGGCACGCTCGCGGCGCGGGAACCACTCGGCGGCGGCCTTGGCGACGCCGGGATAAGCGCCGGCCTCGGTGAGGCCGAGGAAAAACCGGGCCACTTTGAAGGTGAGAACCGTGGCCATGCCCGCGACCCCGAAGGTGGCTAGGCACCAGGAGGCAACTTTCACTACCGGCGCCGTGGCCATGCTGGCGTGCATCATGGACGCGATGCACCAGAGGGCGAAGGCGACGCCCAGACCGAGCCTCGTGCCGGCGCGGTCCAGCACCCGGCCGACAACGGCCATGCCGATCGCATACGCGACCTCGAACCACAGGGCAATTTCGGCAACTTGGGCGCTGTCCCAGTCGAAAATTTTCTTCAGTTCCGGAGCGAGGAAGCCGAAGAGGGCGCGGTCAACGTAGTTGATGGTGATCGCGGTGAACAGCAGCCCGCAGATCACCCAGCGGAAGCGGGTGGTGGGACGTTCGTAGGCGGAGGCCGGAGCTAAATGGGGCATAGGGTGGGCTGATGCAGCGGGCTTTTTTCGCGCGTGGCAATACCTCGCGCAGAAAAGTTTTCCGCTCTGGCGGCTGGCCTTTCACCCCTGGGCCGAGGACGCGCTTTCCTTTGCCTTTGGGAGCGGTGTGACCGGGTCAATGAAAAGCCAAGCGGCGGCGCCGACGACATAGACTGCCGCCGCCACCAAGAACGCCGTCGTCCAGCTCGCGAGGGTCGGCGGCGCGTCCGGCGTGGCCTTGCCGGCGGTGAGGATGTAGCCCACCACGACCGGCGCGATCACCCCGCCGAGGTTGCCCATCATGTTCATGCTGCCAGAAAGCGCACCGGCGAACCGCCCGCCGGTGTCCATGCAGACGGCCCAGGAAGGGGCGATGGCCAGGTCATTGGCAAAGCTCGCCAGCCCGAGGGCGATCATGCCCATCACCGGGTCGGCGATGCGCGTCGCCACCACGAGCAGCACCCCGGCGGCAAACAGGCCGGTGCCCGCCACCACGCGTCGTGCCCGGCGCACGTTGCCCGACCTGGCGGCGAGGAGTTTCGCCAGCCAGCCACCCGCAAAGCAGCCGATGCCGCCAAAGCATAGCGGCAGCCCCGCCAGCACCGCGCTTTTTTCCAGCGGCACCTGACGGGCTTCGCGCAGGTAGGTCGGCAGCCAGGTGATGTAAAAATACCAGCCATAGCTCAGGCAGAAATACTGCAGCCACAGCATCCACACGGTGCGGTTGGCGAGCAGCTCCGCCCAGGGGGCGCCGGCGGCGTGGCCGGGGGCGTTGTGTTCCGCGCCGTCCAGCAGCGCCAGTTCGGCGGCGTTCACCGCCGGATGCTCTCGCGGCCGGTCACGAAACCAGCGAAAAAAAGCCCAGACCCAGACAAACCCGATGAGACCGAAGACCCAGAACGCCCACCGCCAGCTCACGAGGCCGATGGTCGCCACGACCAGCATCGGCGTGAAAGCTCCGCCCCAGCGCGCGGCCAGCCAGAGGATGCCCTGCGCCCTCACCCGCTCGGTGGACGGCAGCCAGATGGTAAAAACTTTTGTCGCGTTGGGAAAGCACCCGGCCTCGCCCACGCCAAACAGCAGCCGGCAGACGATGAGGGAGGCAAGGTTCCACACCAGGCCGGTCGCCATGGTGAAGAGCGACCACATGGACACGACCTTCATCAGCACGCCGCGCGGCCCGAAACGGTCGCCGGCCCAACCGGCGGGAATTTCGCACAGCGCGTAGGTGAGCGTGAACGCGGAAAACGCATACCCCATCTCCTTCTCGCTGAGGCCGAGGTCCCGGCGCATTTCCGGGGCCGCCTGGGAGATACAGACCCGGTCAATGTAGGTGAGCATCGCCATCAGGACGATGAAGCCGAGCACCACCTGGCGCGCGTGCGTGGGTCGCTGGCGGATGGCGGGCGCAGCGTGGGCCGGGACCTTCGCAGGCGAAAGGGGAGGCATGGGGGGGCCGGGGAATGGCCGTGCTGGGGCCGCACTGGAAACAGCCAGCGCGGGCTATGAAGGCCAGCGGGCTTCAGGCCGGGGCTGGCGTGGTGGTCTGAGCGGCGCGACGAGCCTTGAGCTCAACCTCGATCTGCTCAACCTTGGCTTTGCTGAGAGGGTAGAGCCAGAGCATGACGCCTTTCAAGGCGGCGACGGCGGCGGGGAAAATGGAGAAGGTCAGGGCGATGCCGAGCATCGAGGTGTCCGTCTGCGCGTGGTTGGCGTTGTAGCCGTAGGCGGCCAGCAACAGCGGCAGCATCAGGCCGGCGACGGCGGTGCCGGTCTTGATCGCGAAGAGCGACGCCGCATAGACGAGGCCGGTTGAGCGCCGGCCAAACTTCCATTCGCCGTAGTCGGCCACGTCGGCATACATCGCCCAGACGAGCGCCGAGGTCGGCCCGAGGCAGAACATGCCGATGGCGTTGAGCGCGAGCTGAAGAGCGAAATTGTCCTTGGGGATGAAGTAGAACGCGCCGTAGCAGACGGCGGTGGCAAAGGTGAGCAGGATCGAGACCGCCCGTTTGTCGGCGAGCCGCGCGAAAAAGCTCAGGCACAGCGAACCGAGCATCTGGCTGAGCATGCCGCTGGAGAGGAACACACTCACCCGGTCGAGCTTCAGCGAACCGAGGGTGAGAATGGGCTGGCTGTCGTAGCCTGCGACGTATTTGAAATAGTAGATGGCCGTGCCGCTGCGTAGCCCGATGAAGGTCAGGGAGAAGATCGCGGCGAACAGCAGCATCATCCACGGAAAGTTATAGATCAGGTCCTTCAGGTCGCCGGACATTTTTGTCTTTTGGCCCGGCGGGGGAGTCACGCGCTCCTTGGTCGTCGCAAAGGAGGTGAGGAACAGCACGGCCGAGGCGACAGCGAAGATCGCCATCGTGGCCTGAAAGCCCTTGAGCTCGTTGACGACTTTGCCGGCGGGCGTGAGCCCGTCACCGAGCACCTGGACGAGCGCTCGCACAAAGAGCGTCACCAGCAGTCCGCCGCCAAACGCGCCCATAAACCGGTAGGCCGACGCCCGCGTACGCGTGCGGGGCGAGGGGCTGATCACGCCAAGCATCGAGGAGTAAGGCACGTTGATGAACGAATACATCAGCATCATGAAGGCATACGTCAGGGCGGCGTAGGCCAGCTTGCCGCCCTGCAGGAGGTTCACATCCTTGCCGAAGCATTTTTCCATCGCCACCAGTAGAAAATGGAAATGGCCCGTCAGCCAGGCGACGGTATCGGCGGCAGATTTTTCGAGATGGGAAAGCACGCCGTCGGGAGCGATGGATGGACTGGCAAAAAGAATATAGCCTCCGATGCCATAGGGCACCGCGAACCAGAGCAGATACGGCCGGAATTTTCCCCAGCGTGTTTTGGTCCGATCCGCCATCATGCCGATCACGGGATCCGCGGCCGCGTCGAACATGCGGACGGCAAAAAACATGAAGGCCACGGCGGGGAGTGCGATGCCCCATACGTCGGTGTAAAAATAGGTGAGAAAGATGCTGAACGTCTGGAAGAACAGGTTCGAGGCGGTGTCGCCGAGGGCGTAGCCGATGTATTCGCGCGCGGGCAGGTGCTCTTCGTCCGGGGAGGTTTTTTGGGGCTGCATTACGGCGAAGTTGCGGCGTGGCGCGACGGGCGACAAGCGCAATTCGCGCGTTGGCTCACGCCCTGCGCGGGTCGGCGACGAACGCGCGCTCACGGTATTCGAACCAGTCGAAGTCCGCCGGAAAATTCGTGCCGGCCAGATCCGAGCACGCCATGCCAACAAACGCGCCGGTGAAATTCGGCAGGCCGGGCTGGGTGACCTCGTCGGAGAGGTTGGCGGCGTCGAACTGCGTCGGCAGCCAGTTCCAGGCGGTGTCGCCGGCGAGCCGCCACGCGAAGAGCAGGCGTTCCTGGTCAATCTCGGCGCGCAGCTCGACGGCCTTGCCGGCGGGGATCGGGAAGAGCGGGGTGGACGCGTCGGCCAGCACATGGTTGGGCAGGCTCGACATCACGCGCAGGTGTTTGCCGAGCGTCTCGTCGTGGCTGACATACAGGTAGTGATATTTCGAGCTGTTGTAGTAGCACATCAGGCCGGCAAACTGCTGGAAATGCTGTGGCTCGAAATCCATCAGCGTCGAGACGGAGCAGTGGTGCGCCTGCTGCCGGCGCGCGACGAGCGACTGCCGGAAAAAGCTGCCGGGCGTCTCGCGGCCGTGGAGCCGCAGGTAGCCGGGGCGCGCGGTGAGCGAGAACAGCTCCTCGGGGAAGGGTGAGCGCAGCCATTGGAAATCAATTGGCAGGGCCGACGCGTCGAAGTGCTCGCGCGCGGGGGTCGCGGGAAACGGATGCGGCGGCAGCGCGGGCGCGGCGACCTCGACCGACGGCAGGCCGGTGCCGTCTGCCGTGCGGAGCCAGCCGTCGGCGTCCCAGCGCATCTTCTGGATGGCGGTCTCGCGGCCGAGCGTGCAGGCGCCGCGGTTGCGGAGCGGGCGGCCGCAGAGAAAGACCATGTAAGTTTCGCCCGCCTGCGTCTCGACAAGGTCGGCATGGCCGGCGCGCTGCAGCTCCATGTCGGGCCGGTGGCGCGAGGTGAGGATGTAGGTGTCGGGGTGCAGTTCGTAGGGCCCGTCAATCTTGCGCGAGCGGCAGAGCGTGACGGCGTGGCCCCACATGGTGCCGCCCTCGGCGGTGATGAGATAGTAATAGCCGCCGCGTTTGTAGAGATGCGGGGCCTCGGTGAAGCCGATGGCCGTGCCCTTGAAAATGTTCACGCGCTCGCCGATGAGTTTCCGTTCCTTCACGGAATACTCCTGGAGCACGATGCCGGCGAAGCGGTTGCTGCCGGGGCGGTGGTCCCACAGCTGGTTGACGAACCATTTCCTGCCGTCGTCGTCGTGGAACAGCGAGGGGTCGAAGCCGCTGCTGTTCATGTAGACCGGCTCGGACCACTCGCCGTCAATGCGGTCTGCCGTCACGAGGTAGTTGTGGAAATCGCGCAGCGAGACGCCGGGCGCGCCCCCGCCGCTGGTGCGGCCATAGCGTTTCACATCGGTGTAGATGAGCCAGAACTTGCCGTCGGCGTGCGTGAGGCACGGAGCCCAGATGCCGCACGAGTCCGGCTCACCGAGCATGTTGAGCTGGCTTGGGCGGCGGAGCGGGCGCGTGAGCAGCCGCCAGTTCACAAGGTCGCGCGAGTGGTAAATCTGTACGCCCGGATACCACTCAAAGGTGGAGGTCGCGACATAGTAGTCGTCGCCGACGCGCACGATGGACGGGTCGGGATTGAAGCCGGGGAGGATGGGGTTGCGGATGGTGGGCATGAGATTGGGAAAAGAAGTCAGGAGCCAGAAGTCAGGAGCCAGAGGCGGCGAGCGAAAAAATCGGCGGCAAATTTTTTTCTTCGACTCAGTCTATGTGTTCTTCGCCGCGCGTTTTTCCGGCGGAAACGGGGTGCCCCAGAGAACCGTCCAGTTGGGAACGAAGGCAGGAAACGCAACCTCCTTGAACCATTCGGTGCGAATGCGGGGAAACCGCGTCTCTAGCTCCTGTAGAAGCTCCGTGTATCCGGTGAACTCCTCGGTCACGCGCCAGTAAGTGTCCTCGTCTGCCACGCGAAAGCCGACGCAGATTTCATCATAGGAAAAGATATCCTCCTTGAAGGCGACAATTTCGCGCACATCAGCCCACTCGATACGAAACACGTTCTCACCCGTTGCGGTCGCCGTCGAAAAGCCGGTGGCGTCCATAACGACTTTTGACGGCGGTTGGCGAGGCAGTGCGGTCAGTCGAGCGAAGATGAGCCGTATTTTCTTAAACCACATTTGATGGGTCGGAAGACGCTCACCGCAATATTCCGCATCACTCAAACAGCTTCAAATCAATCGCCTCGGCCATCAGCTTGTAGCCGGCGGTGCTGGGGTGGACGTAGTCACCGCCGGTGAGGTCGCGGCGGATGCGGAGCGGGTTGGCGGGATCCTGCACGACTTTCTCGAAATCAATCACGGCGTCGAACGCCTTTGATTCGCGAATCCATTTGTTCACAGCTTGGCGGGTGGCCTCGTTTTCGGGCGTGTCCTTGGTGGAGTTCTGGATCGGCAGGATGGTGGCACCGAAGACCTTGATGCCCTTGGCGTGGGCGCGGGTGATCACATCCTGGAAGGCGGCGATGAGCTGCGCCGCCGTCGCGTGCTCGTAGCTGATGTCGTTGACGCCCTCGAGCACGATGAGGTGGGAGACGTTGGGCCGCGCGAGCACATCGTCGGCGAAACGCTTCACGCCCGCCGGCCCGGCGAGGTCGGACGATACGAGGCGGTTCGACCCGATGCCCATGTTGATGACGGAGACCGGTGTGCCGTCGGGGAGCTTGGGCAGGCGTTTCGAGAGCACGTCGGGCCACGAGGCGTTGCCGTCGTTCTGCGAAACTGCGCCGTCGGTGATGGAGTCGCCGAACGCGATGATGACCTTGGTTTTCGCCGGGGCCATGACCTGTAGGTCGGAAACGAAAAACACCATGTTGGTTGAAGCACCGGGCATGCGGCTTCCGACTCCCCCTCTTCCGGACGCGGCCGCCCTGGGAACTTTAATGATGGTTTCACCCGTCTCATCGCCTGTATCGGAAAGGTAGCTGGTTTTGAGGCCCGTGCCGTGCGTGGCGGTGGGCTTGTAGTTCTCGTCAGGCAAATAAAGGCTGATCGCCACGTCGGCGTGTTGCGGTACGTCGAGCGTGACCGGATCACTCCAGAGATCCTCACCGGGCGGAATCGAGACGGACGGCTTTCCGCCGAAGGTGAGCACGCGGTCGGTTTCCGGCCGGATGGCACGGCCCTGCGTGCCATCGCGCAACGCGATATGCGCCGCGCCGATCTTAAGTGGCGTTGATTGGAATTTATTGGTGAGCTTCACGCGCGCTTGCGAGCCGGCGAGCTTGGAGAACACCATGAGGCGTAGAGTCTGGTTGGAGAACGTCGGCACCGGGTCGAGCTGGCCGTTGCGGAGCGTGGGGAGGAAGCTCGTGGCCCAGGCGTCCACCCACTTGGTCGCGGCAGACGAGGGCGCGGCCGGGGTGGCGGGCATCGCGGAGTTGGTCGCCGCGCCGGCGGTCACGGCCAGGGCGAGAAAAACGGAGGCGAGCAAGCGGATGGGTAGTAACATGGGGGAGGGGAGGTGGCTTGGAAAATGAAAACGTCGGGAGCGCCACGCAAACCCAATTCTACTCCGCCGGCACGGGCTGCACGCCGGCGGTCTTTTGCGTGCCCAGGCCGAGCGTCGCGGCAAACTCCAGCAGGCGGATTTCGTCCGACACCGGCTTGAAACCGTCGGCCACGCGCGCGGCGTTGATCCGGTCGAGCATGAGCGCGTCGAGCAGCACCGGGTCGGCGCTCAGCCACAGGCGCGGCTCGCTGCGCGTGTAGAGGGAGTTGAACCACGGGCCGCCGATGAACTGCCACCGCTCCAGGCTCACCAGTGTGAAACCCCACGTCTGCCGCAGTTCGGGGATCGCGGCCATCTCGGCCACGGCGGCCGGTGCGCTGCCGCCGCTGTCGAAAAACCGGGCGGTGTTGGACGCGTTCCAGAGCGTGGCGTTCACGAGCGCACCGTTCACCCCGAGCGCCGGGTGGTCGGTATAGACCGGGAGGTTGATCCAGAAATCCGTGTCGAGAAACAGCGGCGTGGCGAGGAAGCTCTTGCGCTCCTCGTCGAGCTTCGGGTCGGCGCGCGCATGGGTCCAGTTTTTCGGCAGCAGGACCGGGTCGAAGCGCGACGGCAGCGGGCTGTCGTAAAACCACATCGGGTCGTAGAAACGGCCCGACTCGAGCACATAGATTTTGTGGCCGTCGAAGGACGAATGGCCGGTGACGAGCGACGGCAGGTAGCCCGTCTGCGCGAGCCGCTGCTGGTTGAGGCCGACGAGGAAAATGTCGCCCGCCGCGTAGCCGCGCCGCTCCAGCGCCGCGATGACCGCCTGCGTGAGCGGGATGGGCGTGGCGAGGCCGGCACCGGACTCGGCGTAGATTTTCAGGCCGACCTTATGCTTCTCCAGTGGCACGATTTTGCGGCCGGCGGCGGTTTCGATCTTCGTAAAAAGCTTCTCGACGGCGGCGGTGTAGTCGGCGCGGTCAAACTCGCCGAGCCTCGCTTCCCACACAATGGGGGGCGGCGGTTTGGCCCGCGCCACCTCCGCCGCCGGCAGGCGGGCGGCGAGCAGGGGCAGGAGGCCGAGGGAAAAAAAAGGCAGGGAGAGTCGCATCAGCTGGCGTGCGTCATCGAAACCACCGGTAGGTTCCACGTCGCGTCGCCTTGCTGACAGGAAACGCGCCCGGCCTAAAGGGCAAATTTTGTCATGTGTTACCCTCCCTTCCCCAATCAAGACCTGCCCGCTCGCCTCCGTAAGCAGCGGCCACTCGCGCCGACGGCGAAATTCCTCGTCGGGGGCTGTCTTGACCACGCCGCCCGATTGGTCAAACCGCCGTTGCGGATATTCAGCCTTTCAGTCCTGCGGTCTTTCAGTCTTTTCTCCCCCGTGCCCGTCATCAAGCCCGCTTGCCTTCGCGACCTGAAGCTGCGCGTCAACCTCGCTGACGTGGTGTCGCGCGCGGTCACCTTGCGGAAGGCCGGCGGCGCGCGGCTTAAGGGGCTGTGTCCATTTCACAACGAGAAGACGCCGTCGTTTCACGTTGATTCCGACAAGGGCTTTTACCATTGCTTCGGCTGCGGCAAGTCGGGTGACGCGATCAGCTTCGTGCGCGAGACGGAGATGCTCAACTTCACCGAGGCCGTCGAGGCGCTCGGCAAGCGCTTCAATATCGTCATCGAATATGAGGAGGGCAGCGGCGGGCCGACGGTGGAACAGCGTTCATTGCGTCAGGAGATTTTCGCCATCCACGATGTCGCGGCCGAGCATTTCCACGCGACGCTCAAGGCGGCCGGCGCGACCGGCGACTGGATGCGCGCCTATTGGCTGGAGCAGCGGCGGTTCACCCTGGAGCTGGCGGACGAGTTCAAGATCGGTGCGGCCGCGCCCGCCGACCAGTCGCTCGCCGCGCTGCTGCTGCGGAAGAAATTCTCCGAAGCCGCGCTGCGACAATGCGGGCTGTTTTTTGTGCGCGACGACGCCCTGATGACCCCCGGCTCGTTCAAACCGCGTTTTCGTGGTCGGCTGATGATCCCCATCCGCGACCACCAGGGGCGGGTGTGTGCGTTCACGGCCCGGCAGACTGACCTCACCCCGGAGGACGACGTGGCGCGCGAGGCGAAATATGTCAATTCGCCGGAGACGCCGATTTTCATCAAGGGCAACCTGCTCTTCAATCTCGACCGGGCGCGCAGCCACGTCGGCGAGGGGAAGCCGTTTGTGCTCGTCGAGGGGCAGCTCGACGCGCTGCGCTGCTGGTCGGTCGGCCTGCAAACGGCCGTCGCGCCGCAAGGCACCTCGATTACGGAGGGCCAGCTTGCGCTGTTGCGCCGCTACCACGCGCAGGTCGAGTGTTTCTTCGACAGCGACCATGCCGGGCAAAAGGCCGCGCTGCGCTTCCTGCCGATGGCGTTGAAGGCCGGCATCGAGGCGCGCTTTCTCACGCTGGCGGGCGAGAGCAAGCTCGACCCCGACCTGTTGTTTTTGGCCCGTGGCCTGGCTGCCTATGCCGAAGTGCAGCGCGGCGCGCAGAGTGCCATGGCGTTTGCCTGTCGTGCGCTTCTGCCTGACCCCGGGGCGGCCTCGGCCGAGCAAAAATCCCGCGCGGCGCACGCCATTTTTGAAATCATCGCCACCGCTGAGCACGAGACGACCCAGATGAGGTTGCTCGGTGAAGCAGCCCCGCCTCTTCGATTTTTGCCCGAGGACTTCCGGCGTGATTTTATTCGCTTTAAGTCCCGGTTGACCGGCCGCGCTTCCTTGCGGCCTGGCCGCATCGTGCAGGTTGAAACCCGCCACATCACGCCCGAACACCACCTTATCCTCGTCTGCCTGCATTTCGAGCATCTCGGCAAACCGCTCGCTGCTTCCGTCGCTCACGAATGGATTGACGCCAGCCATCCTGCCGGTGCGCTCCTGAACCGTTTTCTCAACGAGTTCGAGCACGACGCCTGGCCGGGGCGCGACCATCTCGACGGCTTGCTCGAAACCGATGCCGAGCGCGCGCTGGTGGCATCCGTTTTGTTTGAGACCCCAAAAATTGACGACCCGGCGAAAGTAGCCACCGAGGGGGTGCGCCTGCTCCGCACCCGTGCCTTGGAGCCAAGCCTGCGTCAAATAGAACTTGCCCTTGCCGGTGCGCACCTGGACAGTGGGGTTGACGCGAATTCCCTTTTAAAACAACGTACTGAAATCCAACGCCAGTTGCGTGCGCCCATTGTGCTGCCCGCGGCTGGCTGATTTTTTCTCCGCTACCGCCTCTCCTTATGCCGCGCAAAGACGCCAAACCCGCCGCCAAATCCACCTCCGCCCCCTCCGAACACGCGGCCGCCGTCGAGGCCGTCCTCGCCAAGGCTGCGCCCGCGCCGGGCGTCGGTGGTGCCGCCGAGATCACCGGCAGCGTCAACGAGCGCATCCGCCTCCTTATCCGCCTCTCCAAGGAGCAGGGCTATCTGACGTGGGACGACATCAACGAGGCGTTGCCCGAGTCGGTCGAGAACCAGGACGAGCTGGACAATGTGATCTCGATCTTGCAAAACTTGGAGATTGAGATTCTCGAGCCCGACCAGGTCGAGGACTACAAGCAGCGCCAGGAGGAGGCCGAGGAGGAGGAATCGCGCACCACGAGCAACGATATCCTCGACGACCCGGTGCGGATGTATCTCAAGCAGATGGGGCAGGTGCCGTTGCTCACGCGCGAGCAGGAGGTCGAGATCTCCAAGCGCATCGAGAACGCCGAGCTGAAGGCCCAGACCGCCCTCTTCGAGGCCGCCATTATCGGCCAATACCTCGGCAATCTGGGAGCGCGGCTCCTCACCCGTGAGGAGCGGTTTGACCGCCTCGTCATTGATAAAAAAATCGAGAGCCGCGACGCCTACTTCAAGTCGCTGCCCAAGCTCGTCGAAAATACCCAGCGAGCCGAGGCCACCGTCGCCGATTCCTGGGCCGAGCTGCAGAAGGCCCGCACCGACGCCGAGCGGAAAAAGGTCGGGGCCAAGCACCGGAAGCGTGAGAACGTGCTGAAGTCATTTTTCGCCAAATTTTTCTTCAAAATCAAAATCTACGAGGAGTGGCTCGAACAGATGCAGCCTGTGCTGGCCGAGATTGAGCGCCTGCACGGCCAGCTTGAACGGGTCAAAAATCCGAAGACCAAGCGCGACACCGCCATTGACACGCGTGCGGTCAACACCCGCCTCCGCCAGCTTGAGGCCGCGCACCGCATCACGCCGGCGCAGTTTCTTGAGGTCGTCAGCAAGGGCAACGTCCACATTCGCGAGGCGCACCGGGCCAAGACCGAGATGGTCGAGGCCAATCTCCGTCTCGTCATCTCCATCGCGAAAAAATACACGAACCGCGGCCTGTCGTTCCTCGACCTCATCCAGGAGGGCAACATGGGCCTTATGAAGGCGGTGGAGAAATTTGAATATCGCCGGGGCTACAAGTTCTCCACCTACGCCACGTGGTGGATTCGCCAGGCCATTACCCGCTCCATCGCCGACCAGGCCCGCACCATCCGCATCCCGGTCCACATGATCGAGACGCTGAACAAGGTCATGCAGGTGCAGAAGCAGCTGCTCCAGGAGCTCGGCCACGAGCCCACGCCCGAAGAGGTCGCCGACGAGATGCGCCTGCCCGTGGATCGCGTGCAGCAGATCATGAAGATGGCCCAGCAGCCTATCTCGCTCCAGTCGCCCGTTGGCGACGGCGATGACACCAGCTTTGGTGACTTCATTGAGGACAAGTCCGCCGAGAACCCCTATGACATGACGGCGTATTCGCTCCTGCGCGAAAAAATCATTGATGTGCTCGACTCGCTCACCGAGCGCGAGCGCCGCGTGCTTTCGCTGCGCTTCGGCCTCGTGGACGGCTACAGCCGCACCCTTGAGGAGGTCGGCAAGCAGTTCAAGGTCACGCGCGAGCGCATCCGCCAGATCGAGGCCAAGGCGTTGCGGAAAATGCGCCACCCGACGCGCATCCGCCAGCTCCACGGATTTTTCAACGCTGAGCAGTTCGACAACGCGCAAAACCTCATCAAGCAGATGCAGTCGCGCCGCGCTGGCCATTCCACACCGCCGCTGCCGCTGCCGCCCCCGCTGCCCCGGCCCTGAGCCGGACCGCTGCCCCATGCGCCGCGCATTTTCGATTGCGCTCTGCGTTGCGCTCGCCGCCTGCGCCCACCCGGTTGTCCGGCTGGTTCCCTCGTCGGCTCGGAAGGACGCCCTGGGGCCGTCGGCGGCCAGCCCGCCTGCCCACCCGGCTCTGCCTCCGGTCGCGCCCGGCGTGGTTGCGGTGCCTTCCGCCGCTGCGCCCACGTCACCCGTCCAACCAACCGCGCCGATAACTGCGCCGGTGGCGTCGCTACCCGTTGTGGGCCAGACCGCTGTTCAGGCTCCTCAATCCCCGTCCGCCCCCTCGCTTGGAGCGAGTCCACCATCCGAGATCCAGCCTCCAAAGTCTCCCACCGCTTCCAAGGCTGGGGCGTTGTTGCCCAGCCGGTTTGTCTTCCTCGGGCGGGTGCTTGCGGTGGACGAAAAGGCGCAGACCGCCATCATTGAGCTTTCCCCCTACGCCTCGTTGCCTGCCGATTTCGACGGACAGATGCTGTTCACCCGCGACCGCGAGCTGCGTCCCGTCGCCCGGCTGCAGGCCACGCCCAATCTGCGCGGTCTGATCCTCGGGGTGCGTACGCTTGAGGGCCGGCCCGCCGTCGGCGACGAGGTTGTGCTGCCCGCGTCGGCTCCGCCACCCGCTCCCGCCGGGCCGGGAACTGATCAGCCGGCCAAGCCCCGGCGTTGAGCCGGCTTTCCCCGGTGGCCCTCCGGGCCTATTTTCCCGCTTTACATCCCGCCAGCCGCGGGTAACCTGATCTCATCATGAATACATCTTCGATACTTCTTGCGGGACTTATGCCGGGTGGCGGCGAGTTGGTGCTCATTTTGCTCGTCGTGCTGCTGTTCTTTGGCGGCACCAAGCTGCCCCAGCTCGCCAAGGGACTCGGCCAGTCCGTCAAGGAGTTCAAGAAGGCCACCAAGGAAGGCGATGATGACGACACCCCGAAGGCCAGCGTCGCACCCGTTGCCACCGAGGCGAAAAAAGCCGAGGTCGCCAAGTCCAGCCACGGCGCAAACTAAGCCGCGCGGTTGTTCCAATCACCTGCGGCGTGCTTGCCCCCGCGTCGGTTGCTGATGATCTCGAAATTGCCGCGCTGGGTTTGGTCGGGGGCTTGGGGGATGGCGTTTGTCGCGGGCATGGTCAATGTCGTCGGCCTGCTCGGCTACCAGCATCAGGCTGTCACCCACCTGACTGGCACCACCACCTTGCTCGCGGCGGCCTTGGCCGCGCTGGACGGTCCGGCGGTGCTGCACTTCACGGCCTTGATTGGCTCCTTTGTGGCCGGCACCGTCCTCAGTGGCTTTCTCATTCAGGACCGCACGCTCCGGCTGGGTCGCCGCTACGCGGCCGCCCTGCTGCTGGAGTCGGCCCTGCTTGGCGTGGCCGCTCCGCTCCTCGGGTACAATCATGCCGGCGGTCTGTATGCCGCCGCGTGTGCGTGCGGTCTGCAGAACGCGATGGTGAGCGCCTACAGCGGCGCCGTTGTCCGGACCACCCACCTTTCCGGCATGTTTACCGACCTGGGGATTTTTCTTGGCCATGCCCTGGGTGGGTTGCCGGTGGACGCGCGCCGCCTGCGGCTCTGCGTGATCGTCATCACTGGGTTTCTCGGCGGTGGCATGGTCGGCGCGCTCGCCTTTCGCGTCCTCGGCTCGGCGGCACTTTTCATTCCCAGCGGCCTGACAGCGGTCGCCGCCCTGGCCTGCGGGTTGTGGTCCCTGCGCCAAGGGCATCACGACTGACGCGCCCGGGTGCAGACCGTAGGGCCGTGGCAAATCCCTTGACGGACGGGAGCGACCCGGCACGGGCGGGCCGGCACGGCGGTGGAAACACGCGCCCGGTTTGCGTGGCGGTGCCGTCCGGCCAGTCGGATGATCAGGGGGATGCCTCCGGGCCGGCCCCGGCCGGCCGCCGGCGTCCGTGCAGCCAGCAAAAGATGACCGGCGTGACGATCAGGATGTGGACGAGGCTCGACAGCATCCCGCCGACCACCGGAGCGGCGATGGGCTGCATCACCTCGGATCCCGGGCGCGTGCTCCAGAAAATCGGCAGCAGCGACGCGACCGTGATGGCGACGGTCATCAGCTTGGGCCTCAGCCGCAGGCGTGCGCCCGTTTTTACCGCGGCGAAGAGCTCGGCGCGGGTGAGCTCCCGGCCGACCTCGGCCCGTTTTTGAGCGACGGCTTCTTCCAGATAAATCACCATGATGATGCCGGTCTGGATGGCGGTGCCGAAAAGCGCGATGTAGCCGACCCAGACGGCCACGCTGAAATTGAAGCCGAGCCACGCCTGCAATATCACCCCGCCCGTCAGCGCGAACGGCACGGCGAGGATGACGTGTGCCGCCTCCGCCATGCTGCGAAACGTCATGACGAGCAGGACAAAGATAATCAGGATGACCGCCGGGAAAACGTAGCTGAGCGTCTCCCGCGCGTGGAGCTGGTTTTCATCCTGGCCGGAATACTCGACCGTCATGCCTGGCTCCAGTTTCACCTCGCGGGTTACGCGCTCCCTGACTTCATTGACGAAGCCGCCGAGGTCGCGGCCCTGCACGTTGGCCTGCACGAAGGCGCGTAGCCGGCCGTTCTCCGAGGAGATTTCACTGGGGCCGATCACGCGCCGGATGTCGGCGATTTGTCCGAGCGGCACGAACGGGCCGCCGGGTGTGGGGATGAGCAGCTCGCCGAGTTTTTCCAAGTCTTCCCGGTCGGCGCGGTCGAGCCGCACGGAAATGGGCCAGCGCTCGCGGCCCTTGATTGTCGTCGTGACGGTGGTGCCGCCGAGGCCGGTCTCGACGTAACGGAACACATCCTCGACGCGCAACCCGTGGCGGCCCATGAGATCGCGCCGCACGGCAATTTCAAGGTAGGGCTTGCCGAGCGCGCGGGAGGGCGCGACCCCCGTGGCACCGGGGACGGCGTTGATGACGCGTTCAACCTCAAACGCCTTGCGCTGGAGCGCGTCGAGGTCATCACCAAAAATTTTCACGCCCACTTGTGCGCGGATGCCGGTGCTCGTCATCAGCACGCGGTTTTCGATGGGTTGGAGAAACCCGGGGATGTAGCCGGGCACCGCCGTGAGCCGCTCGCTGAGCTCGGCGATGATCTGCCTCCTGGTGATGCCCAGCCGCCACTGCGCGGGAGGCTTGAGTGTGATGGTGGTCTCGATCATCTCGACCGGCGCGGGGTCGGTGGCGGTGTCGGCGCGGCCGAGTTTGCCCGCGACGGCCGCGACCTCCGGGTATTGGCTGATGACCGTGTCCTGCCACGCCATGATGCGCTTGACCTCGGTGAGCGACGTGGACGGCAGCAGCACCGGCATGAACAGCAGCGAGCCTTCTTCCAGCGTGGGCATGAACTCGCTGCCAAAGCCCTTGGTATGGCTGGCGATGGCCGCGGGCAGGTGGGCGTTGACCGCGCGGGGCAGCCCGAACGCGATGACGCCGGCGAACGCGAGCAGCGAGGCGGCGGCGGCGAGGACGGTTTTGCCATGGCCCAGCGCCCAGTCGAGCGCGGGGTCGTAGAGGCGCAGGGAAAATTTCATCAGCCAGTTTGCCGACTCCGGCTTGAACGGGCCGCGCACGAGCAGCGTGCAGAATACCGGCACCGCCGTGATCGCGAGGATGACGGCCCCGAGCAGTGCGAACGATTTCGTGTAGGCGAGCGGATGGAAAAGTTTCCCCTCCTGCCCGGTGAGCAGGAACACCGGCACGAAGGCGAGGATGATGATCGCCATCGAAAAAAACATCGGTCGCCCGACTTGGGTGGCGGCCGTGAGGGTGTGGTGGATAATTTCGGCGGGCGTGAGCCGTCGCCGCAAGCCCTCCTCCGCGCGCTCACAGTGGCGGATGACATTCTCCGTCATCACGATGCCCGCGTCCACCAGCACGCCGATGGAAATGGCGAGGCCCGTCAGCGACATGATGTGCGACGGGATGCCGAATGCCTTCATCAAGATGAACGAGATCAAGATTGAGGCCGGCAGCGGCAGCGTGACGATGAGGATGCTGCGGAAATGAAACAGGAATAAAATGCAGGCGAGCGTCACGAGGATGACTTCCTCGGTGAGTGCATGTTTGAGCGTGTCCACGGCGCGGCCAATGAGGTCGCTGCGGTCATAGAACGGCTCGACGGTCACGCCCGCCGGCAGGCCGGACGCGATCGCGGCGAGCCTGGCCTTCACGTCGGCGATGACGCGCCAGGCATTTTCGCCCGAGCGCATGACCACGATGCCGCCGACCACCTCGTGGCCCGCCACGTCGAGCGCACCGCGCCGGAAATCGCCGCCGATCTGCACCGTGGCGAGCTCGCGCAAGTAAAGCGGCGTATCACCGCGCGCCTTGACGGGAATATTTTCCAGGTCGGTCACGGAGGTGACGAGGCCGACGCCCCGCACGATGAATTCCGTCCCGTTCTCCTCGAGCGTCTTGCCACCGACGTTGCGATTGCTCGCCGCCACGGCGTCCATCACGTCGCCGAGCGTGGCATTGAACTGCTTCAGTTTCAGCGACGAGATCTCGATCTGATACTGGCGCACGAAGCCGCCGATGCCCGCGACCTCGGCCACGCCGGGCACGGCGGCGAGCTGGTAGCGGACGAAATTGTCCTGCAATGTTCGTAACGCGCCGAGGTCTTGCACGCCGGATTTGTCGTTCAGGTAATATTGATAAACCCAGCCCAGGCCGGTGGCGTCGGGACCGAGGCGGGCGACGACACCGGACGGGAGCAGCTCGCCGAGGGAGTTGAGCCGCTCCAGCACGCGCGTGCGGGCGAAGTAGTTTTCGACATTGTCGCCAAAGATGACGGTGAGAAACGAAAAACCGAACATGGAGGTCGCGCGCACGGTCTTCACGCCGGCGAGTCCTTGGAGCGAGCCGGAGAGCCGGAAGGTGATCTGGTCCTCGACCTCCTGCGGCGAGCGGCCCGGCCAGTCGGCATAGACGATGACCTGATTTTCCGAGAGATCCGGGATCGCGTCCACCGGCACGGTGCGCAGCGCGGCGGCGCCCCACGCGCACAGCGCCACGAAGGCGCTGAGGACCAGCAAACGGTGGTGCAGCGACCAGGTGATGACGCGGTTGATCATGGCAGGCGGGGCGCGGGGTGGGGCCACGCGGCCTACTTCGCCGGCCTGGGCTCCGGATGCGAGAGCTGCGCCTGCGCGTCAAGGAGCAGCGCGCCCTGGGTGACTACATGCTCGCCTTCGGCGAGGCCGCCGAGCACTTCGTAGTCGTCGTCCCCGGCCCGGCCGAGCCGCACGGCGCGCGGTTCGTAGGCGTGGCCGCCTTGGTCCACATAGGCGACCGGCTGCGCCGACGTGAAAAGCACGGCGCTGCGCGGCACGAGCAGGACGGGCGGCGAGTCAATCTGCACCTGGGCGTGCGCGGTCTCACGGTGGAGGAGCTTGCCGTCGGCGTTGTCAAGGACGACGCGGACGTGTGCCGTGTGCGTGGCCTCGTCGAGGTTGGGGTCCATGAACGTGATGGGGGCCACGACGGTTTCGTCGTGACGGGAGCCGGCCATCACGGCGATTTTCTGCCCGATGCGCAGCCACGGCAGGTCGGCCTCGTAGGCGTCGAAGACGAACCACATCGAGGAAAAGTCCGCGAGGGTGAAAATGAGGTCGCCCTCCTTGAGGTAGCCGCCTTCGTGCGCAGCGTCGTTCACGGCGATGACCGTGCCGGCGAACGGTGCCCGCACGGTGACGAGTGCGTCCGGCTGCAGCGTTTGCCCGAGGTTTGCGACCTCGTCCACCGTGAGGCCAAGCTGGAGCAGCCGCTCGCGGGCGCTGGCCAGTTCCGAGGCGGTGAAGGCCGGCCCCGCCTTCAGCCGCTCAACATAAAGGCGTTCCGCGCCGAGCACGTCGGGGCTGTAGAGCGTGGCAAACGGCGCGCCGGCGGCGATGGCGACGCCGGTGGTGTGGACGTGCAGGTGCTCGACCCGGCCGGCGACGCGGGCGGAAATGTAGCGGTGCTGCGTCTGGTCGTCATCAATCATGCCGGCGACGCGCAGCGTGCGTGTGAGCGGGGCGCGGCGCACCTCGCCCGTCTGCACGCCGACGACCGTCGCCCTGGCGGGTGAGAGCACCACGAGCTTTTCGTCGGTCATCAGGCCGGCCTCGCCCTCGTGGACCGGCACGAGATCCATGCCGCAGATGGGGCATTTGCCCGGCTGGTCCGACTTGATCCAAGGGTGCATCGCCGACTGGTAGTATTTGATTTTCCGTCCATCGGCGGCCGGCGCGGCGAGGCCGGCCCGCCCGGTTTGGACGGCGGCGAACCAGCCCGCGCCCGCCGCGCCGGCGGCCAGCAGGACGAGCAGCACAAATTTTTTGGCGGGCATGGTGGCGGGGAAGGCGGCGGTGTCAGTTGGGTGGGAGCCGCCGCGAGGAGACGTTATTTCTTCGCCTGCGCGGCGAGGGCGTCGTCAATCATCTTCAGATATTTCGCCGGCTCTTTGTCGAATTTCGGCGGGCAGTCGGCGCAGCAGAAACGCACGAGGCGGTCGGGCTGGCCGGCCTGTTTGTAGATGTAGTCGAGCGGTTTGCCCATGTCGGTGAGCTTGTCGCCGGAGACCGGGCAGGTGGTGAGCGGATAGGCGGCGATGGCCTTGGCCAGCCACGCGGCATCGGTGGGCTTGACCAGGCTGCTGGCGGCGGCGGCGGGCTTGTCCGCGGCCGGGGCGGCGGATTTTTCCTGGGAGCAGGCCGTGAGCATCAGGGCGGCGCAGGCGAAGCAGGTGAGGAGGCGTTTGGTGGCGGGCATGGGTCGGGAGGCTGGGTTGAGGTTGTGGCTTGGGCCGGGCCTGGCGGCCCGGTTATCCATCATACACCACCTTGCGCTAAATCCCTTGAAATTTTTGAGGGATTTTTCCTCCGCCGGTGTATCACGTGCTGCCCGGCCATGAAAACTCCCCGCGATCCCCTCTCCGTCCACCTGCGATGCTGGCGGGTGTCGCCGCCCGCTGACCCCGGTTTTCGGGCGGCGATCTGGGCGCGCATTCGCGCGACGGGTTCCCGCGATACTTGGCCGGCGTTTTTGCGCGCGCACGCGGCGGCCTGGGCGTTGGTGGCGGTCGTGACGCTCAGTGCCGCCGGCTATGGTGGCTACGCCACCGCGCAAGCGCGGGTGGCGTCCGACCGGGAGGCCATGGTCTTCACTTACCTTGCCGGCCTCGATCCGCGGGTGCAGGCCGGGCTCCGGCCCTGATCCGCCATGAAATTTCTCCTCGCCACCCTCGGGCTCATCGCCGCCGGCTCCGCCGGCACGGGGTTGGTTTGCTACGACCTTAACTGCAACGCCGCGCTGCGGGCCGCCGCCACGCAGGGCGATGCGCTGGCCTGGCTGCGCGCGGATTTCCATCTGACCGGGGCGCAGTTGGCTGCGATCCGCCAGTTGCACGCCTCCTATGCGCCGTCCTGCGAGGAGCATTGCCGGCTGATCCGCGAGGCCACGCAGGCGCGCGACGCGCTCCACGCCGCCGGCGCGGGCGACGCCCCGGCCCTCGCCGCCGCGGAACAAAAATTGCACGAGTTGCGCGCGACCTGCGAGTCCGCCCTCCGCGCCCAGGTGCGCGCGGTGGCGGCGCTGATGGCGCCTGAGGATGGCCGGCGCTATCTCGCGCTGGTCTGGCCCAAGATCGCCGGCTTCGACCACGCCGCCGCTCCCGGCTTGCGCCTCGGCCCGCCCTGACCCAAAGCTCCGCCATGGATGCCAACCCGGGCGGCTGCCCGAGCGACGAGGAGCTCATGTCCCGCCTGCGCGACGGCGACGATGACGCGCTCACCCCGCTCCTGCGCCGTTGGGAGGTGCCGGTGAAAGGCTTTCTCTTCCGCCTCTTGGGCAGTACGGCGGACACTGAGGATCTTGCGCAGGAAACCTTCGTGCGCGTCTATGGCAAACGGGTGGCCTTCCGCGAGGGCGCGCGGTTTTCCCCCTGGCTGTTTGCCATCGCCGCGAACCTCGCAAAAAACCGTTTGCGCTGGTGGAAACGCCGCCCGGTGGGCTCGCTCGATGCCTGGATCGAGGCCGGTGGAGACGCGCCCGATGGGTCGCCGGCCGGTGCCTCGGCGGCCGCCGTGGCGGTGCGTCGCGAGCAAATCGCCGCCGTGCAGGCGGCGGTGCTGGCGCTGCCGCTCGCGTTGCGCGTGCCGCTCGTGCTCTTCGCATACGAGGACCAGCCGGTGGCCGGGATCGCGGCGGCGCTCGGCTGCACGCCCAAGGCTGTCGAGAACCGCCTCCACCGTGCGCGGCAGGGGCTGAGGCACGCTTTGCAGGCCGTTGCGGGCGGCTGATCCTGACCGCCGGTCCGACCCGCTCAACGCTTGGGCTCCGGCAGCGGGGCGTCGGTCACGGCATTGACGATCGGCAGGCCGCCGGGGCCGATGGGGAGATAAACCCTTTGGGCGGATTTCAGGTTCTCGATGGCGAGGTATTGCAACAGCAGCGGGGTGAGCGAGGCGTTGAGCTTGGCATTGGCCTCGGCGCGTTTTTCGGCGACGGCCAGCTCGCGTTCGCCCGTGGCTTCGCCGGTGGCTTTCTCGATTTCCTTTGAGCGGTTGGCGATCTCCAGCTCGGTGCCCTTGCGTTCCAGTTCCTGGAGTGCGGCGACCTTGAGGGTGATCTTTTCCAAGACCGCCGCCGGCGGCTGGGCGTTGCCCACGATCACCTGAATGACTTCAAACGGCGTGTTCTTCAGCTTGGCCGTGAGCTCCTGCTGGATGGAGTCGCCCATCTGCGCGAGATGCTCGGAGACGGCCAGGCCGTCGTACTTGGCAAATTCTTCGCGCACGAGCGTGCGGAAGGGCTCCGCGATGTAGTTTTTGTAGCTCTCCCGTGCGATCTCGTCGGCGCTGTGTGTGGAATCGAGCCCGCCAAACCCTTCCATATAGAGCTTGATCTGTTCGGGCGTGGAGCGCACGCGCCAGACAATGTGTGCGCTGCCGATGATGGAAAGTTTGTCCTTGGCGATGAGTGAGGAGGCGGCCTCAAACAGCTCGGAATACGAGTAGGGCGTGATGCTCACCAGATCACCGTAGGCCCGCCACATCAGGCCGGTCGAGCCCGGGCCGAAAATGACGCGCTGGAACGTGGTGCTGCCGACCAGGGGCCGCTCGATCACATAGGCGGCATAGCCGGCGGGCGCCTGCACGTTGTGATAGTTGTTGGAGATGAAGGCGGCCGCGAGGAGCACGACGACGAGAAGCGGGACGGCGGCAAAGAGGGAACGCATGGTGGTGGGAACGGCGGGAGGTTGCGGGCGGAGGTGAAGCTGACTGGGCCAGCCAACGCCGCTTCGTCGCCTGCTTCAACCCTCAAACGCAGGCAGGCCGCGCGCGTGGCCCGCCGGCGGAAGCGCCCACCATCCCGGGCGTGATCGATGCTGGACTTGTCACGGGCCGGGGGGCGAAAGCCCGGCCCGCCAAAGTCTGCCTGCCGCCCGTCTGCCTTGCCGCATTGTCCTTTGCGCTTATTTTTTATTCACTTGGCCTGACTCCGGGGCTTGTCAGCGGCGTGGGGCGCGGCCATAGCTTGCGCGATGTCGTCCTGGCTGAAACGCAAACTCAACGCCTTCGAGTTGCACACCATTGATGTGATCTACGGGCGCAGCGAGGGCGCGTGGTCGGCGCTCTACGCCGCGATGCTGCACGTGCTGTCGTGGCTGTTCAGCGGGGCGGCGCAGGCGCGGCTGTGGCTTTACCGGCACCGCATTTTGCACGACCAGCCGCTCGGCTGCCTCGTCGTCGTGGTGGGCAACCTCACCGTGGGCGGCACGGGCAAGACGCCCGTCGTGGAAAAATTTGCCCGCGCGCTGCGCGACCGGGGCCGCCATGTCGCCATCCTCTCCCGCGGTTACAAGAGCAAGGCTCCCCCGCCGTGGCGCAGATGGTGGTCGCGCCTCACGCACACCGCCGAGCCGCCGCCGCGCGTCGTGAGCGACGGCCGGACCGTGCTGCTCGACAGCGAGCAGGCGGGCGACGAGCCGTTCATGCTCGCGCGCAACCTCCCCGGTGTCGTCGTGCTCGTGGATAAGAACCGGGTGAAGGCCGGCGTCTATGCCATCCGGCGGTTTGGCTGCGACACCCTCATCCTCGACGATGGCTTCCAGTATCTGCCGCTCAAGGGCCGGCTCAACCTGCTCCTCGTGGACAAGACCAACCCGTTCGGCAACGGCCGGCTCCTCCCGCGGGGCGTCCTGCGCGAGCCGGTGAAGCATCTGCGGCGGGCCAGCCATATTTTCCTCACGAAATCCGACGGGGTGCGCGACACCGAGCTGGAGGATCTTATCCGGGCGCACAACCCCGGCGCCGACATCATCGAGTGCGCGCACCGGCCGCAGCACCTGCGGCGGTTTGGCGTGGCCGACGGCGCGGCGGGCGCGCGCGAGCCGCTGGCCTGGCTGAAGGGCCGGCGCGTGCTGGCGTTCAGCGGCATCGCCACGCCGGAGAGCTTCGAAAAATTTCTCCGCGACCTCGGCGCCGAACTGGTGGCGCGGGAGCGCTTCCTCGACCACTACCGCTTTGGCGAGGACGACCTCGCCGCGCTCTTCGCGCAGGCGCAAAACGAGGGCGCGGAGTGCCTCATCACCACGGAGAAGGACGCCGTGCGCATCACCGAGGGCCACGCGTGCCCGCTGCCGCTGTTTTACCTGCGGCTCGAGGTGGAGCTGATCCACGGTGCGGCGGACTTTGACGCGGCGGTGGAGCGCATCTGCTTCGCGATGGGCGGCGGCAAGGCGGGGTAGGGCGGTGGCGCGCACCCGCCGGGGATCCCGGTTTCGTCGGCGTTTTGCCGGGGCCGCCCTGCCCGCCGGGGTGTCGCTTTGCCCCGGAGTTTCGGCCGCCGCCGCCGCGACGCATTTTCAATCTGAATCCCCACGGTAGGGCCGGCTCTCCGAGCCGTCTGCGGACGTCACGGAGTGACGTCCCGACCAAAATGCGTCACGACCGCCGCCGCCTTTTGCTTGCGCGCCCGCGCCCGCGCGGCGTTAGCTCCGGACCCCATGATGCTCGATCCCCGTTTCACCCAGTTGGCCGGTGTCCTCACCGGATTTTCGTGCGCGCTCCAACCGGGCGAGCGCGTGCTCATTGATGCGTTCGACGTGCCCGATGCCATGGTCGTCGCGCTCATCCGCGCCGTCCGCGCGCGCCGTGCCCACCCCTATGTGGGCCTGCACCGCGCCCGCGTCACGCGTGAGCTGGTCCTGGGCGCGGAGGAGGCGCAATACGCTCCGCACGCCGAGATCGAGCTCGCGCGCATGGAAAAAATGGACGCCTACATTGCGTTGCGCGGTTCCGATAACATCTTCGAGAGCGCCGATGTGCCGCCCGCGCGCGTGCAGCTCGTCACGCGGCTGATGAAGCGGGTGCAGGATCACCGGGTGAGCCGGACGAAATGGGTCGTCGTGCGCTGGCCCACGCCCGCGATGGCGCAGCAGGCCGGGATGAGCACGGAGGCGTTTGAGGACTTTTATTTCCGGGTCTGCACGCTCGACCACGCGCGCATGGTGCCGGGTATGAACGTGCTCGAGGCGCTGATGAAAAAAACTGACCGCGTCCGACTCACCGGCCCCGGCACCGACCTGAATTTTTCCATCCAGGGCATCGGTGCGCAGGCCTGCGGCGGGCGGCGCAACATTCCCGATGGCGAGGTGTTCTCGTGCCCGGTGCGGGAGAGCGTCGAGGGCGAGGTGCAGTTCAACACGCCCAGCGTCTATCTCGGCGCGGCGTTCGACCGCGTGCGGCTGGTGTTCCGGCGCGGCCGCATCGTCGAGGCCACGGCGGCCGGCAACAGCCGTCGCCTCAACGAGATTCTGGACACCGATCCCGGCGCACGTTACCTCGGTGAGTTCGCGCTCGGCTTCAATCCGCACATCCGCGAGCCCATGCGCGACATCCTCTTCGACGAGAAAATCGCGGGCTCGTTTCACCTCACCCCCGGCCAGGCCTACGATGTGGCCGACAACGGCAACCGTTCGCAGATCCATTGGGATCTGGTGGGCATTCAGCGGCCCGAGCACGGCGGTGGGGAGGTCTGGTTCGACGGCAAACTCATCCGCCGGGACGGCCTGTTTGTCCCCAAATCGTTGCACAAACTTAACCCGTCCCACCTGCTCGGTCGTTGAAAACCCATTGTGGACCGTTTTCCGAGAAAACGACCCAACCAAATCCCATTAATTCATTTCATCTAAAATCTTACGATAGAATAAGCGGCTTGTAAAAAAAGTTCCATTTTTTTACGCTTTTTGTTTGCATCTGGATTTTGTGACTACAATTTTTACCGGACTTTTCTAACCCAAAGCCCCATTTTCCGCCACCCCCACTTCCCCGCCATGCCGCGCATGTCCCCTCCTTGCCGCTTCGCTGCTTTTTGTTCAAATCTTCCCCCAGATCAGCCCGTTTTTCACTCGTATTTTGCCGTCCGCGCATGAAAATTAACCGCTGCGTTATTGCCATGAAAAAAACCCCCGCCCTCCTCGCCCGCATCCGCCGATCGCCCCGTTTTGTCGCCACGCTTGCGGCTGCGCTCGGGTTGGGGCTGGCGCTCGGCGCGCCCGTCGCGCGCGCGGCGACGCAGATCAAGGCGGACAACAACGCCACCTTGGACGACCCGGGCAGTTGGAACAACGGCCTCGGCCCCGTGCCGGGCTCATCCGACATCGCCCTGTGGAGCAACGTGGTGTCGCTTGGCAGCGTCACGGTGTCGCTCGGCAGCCCGCTGACCACGCTCACCTTCGGCCAGATCAAGATTGGCGACGCGACGAACCACAATCCCGCCGGGGCCATCATCATCAACGCCGGGAGCAGCGGCACGCTCACGCTGGCCGGGGTCGCCGGCCTCGGCATCGACATGACCACGGCCTCGGTGAGCCTGACGATCAACGCCCCGCTCGTGCTCGGCGCGTCGCAGACGTGGAACGTCGCCAACTTCGCCGGCGGCCTGACCACCACCGGCACGGTGAGCGGCACGGGATTCGTCCTCACCAAGGCCGGGGCCGGCACGCTCACGCTGTCGGGGAACGACACCTACACCGGTGGCACGGCCCTGACCGCCGGCACGCTCGTGCTCGGCAGCAGCAGCGCCCTCGGCACGGGCACCCTGACGATCTCCAGCGGCACGACCCTCAACGCCTCCACCTCCTCGCTGAGTTTCGCCAATACGCTCAATGTTTCCAGCTTCACCTTTGCGGGCAGCAATTCCGCGACGTTCGGCGGGGCCGAAACCCTGGCGGCCAGCTCCACGCTCACCGTCAACGCCAACACCCTTACGCTCACCGGCGCGATCGCCGGCACCGGTTTCAGCCTTACCAAGCAGGGTGCCGGCACCCTGGCACTCAACGGCACGAACGCCTTTACCGGCGGGGTGACGCTGGCGGCCGGCGTGCTGGACATTGGCAGTGCCAACGCCCTCGGCACCACGGCCACCGGCGCGTTTGTGATTGCCGGCGGTGCGTTTGACAATGCGACCTCGGCCGTGCTGACGACGTCCAACTATCTCCAGACTTGGAGTGGCAACTTCGCCTTTGTCGGGACCCGCTCGCTCAATCTGGGGACCGGGGCCGTCACCTTCGGTGCGAGCCGGGTGGTCACGGTCAGTGCCAGCACGCTGACCGTCGGCGGCGTCATTTCCGGGTCGGGCTTTGGGATCACTTTGAACGGTCCGGGGACGTTGGCCCTCACCGCCAGCAATCTGTTCACCGGTGGCGTGACGGTTAATTCCGGCACCCTGCTCGT
>CAIQBC010000238.1 GCA_903869955.1 uncultured Opitutia bacterium | reverse complement strand
CTGAAACGCTGCGTCATGTAACCGACGTGGCGCTTGATGTCGCGCTGCTGCGTGCGAACATCGTAGCCGAGACAGGTGCCACTACCGGCATCGGGCGTGAGCAGGCCGCAGAGCATGCGGATGAACGTGGTTTTGCCGGAGCCGTTGGGGCCGAGAAAACCGTAAATCTCACCGCGCTTCACCTGAAGATTGATGGCGTTGACGACAGTTTTCGAGCCGAAGCGTTTGGTGACGCCGCTGACATCAATGGCGAAGTCGGTCGCGCTCATCGGGGCAGATTATCGCGCGGGCGTCACGTCCACGGGCTGGCCGGGGTGGAGGTCGCGCGCAACGGCGGGGTCAAGCGTCGCCTCGACCAGAAAGACGAGCTTGGCGCGGTTGTCGCGATTGTAGAGGACGGGCGGCGTGTATTCCGGGCGCGGCGAGATGTAGCTGACGCGCCCAGCAAGCGGTGCAGCGACCCCGGTGAGTGACACGCGCACAGGGTCGCCGGCTTTGAGCATGGCGATGTCGGCCTCGGGCGCAAAGAACCGGACCTTGATATTTTCCGGCGGCAGCAGCGCAACAACCGGCGCGCCGGCGGGCGCGAACTCGCCCTCGCGGTAGAGCGTGTCATAGACCAGCGCGGCGCGCGGGGCGGGCTGGGATTTTTGCGCGACGGCCCAGTCGGCGCGCTCGGTGGCGGCACGGGCGGCAACGACCTCGGCCTCGGCGGCCGCAATGCTGTCCGGACGCGCACTGAGCCCGGCGGTGGCAAGCTGGGCCTCGACCTCGGCGATTTGTTTCAAGTTGGCCTCGTGGGCCAGGCGGGCGCGGTCGTGGTCGTCGTCCGAGAGAACCTTGGTGTCGTGGAGCTTGGTGACACGCTCCAGCTCGCGGGCGGAGAGGTCGGCGGCGGCGCGGGCCTGCGCAAGACGGGCCTCGACGGCGGCGAGCTCGCTCGGGCGCGCACCCTTGCCGAGGTCGGCGAGGTGGGCCTGCGCGGTGGCGAGCTGCGCGGCAGCCTGGCGTTGCGCGGCGCGCTCGGCGGCGCGTTCAAGGGCGAAGAGCGGCGCGCCGGCCTCGACCCGCGCGCCTTTTTCGACGGCAAGCTGCTCCACCTTGCCCGCAAGCGGCGCAGCGACATAGACGAACTCACCCTCGAGATAGCCTTGCCAGCCGGTCGTCGCCGGACGCGAGCAGCCAGCAGAAAGGAGGGCCGCGAGGGCGGAAACGAAAAGGATGGCGAAACGCATGATGAAATCGGCGCATCAACAAAGCGGCCCGAAGAACGAAAGCCAACCACCTTCGGCCCAAATGCGCCCGCCGGGCTTGCCATCATTGGGCCGCCCTGCCTGCCTCGCACCATGTCCGCGCAAGTCCACGTCAAGCAGGAGATCATGGCGCTTATTGACCGCCATGACTTCGCCATGTTGAAAAAATTTCTCGAGCCGTGGCAGCCCATGGATCTCGCGCCAATCATCGCGGACCTGCCGCTGGGCGAGCTGGCGGTGCTGTTCCGCGTCGGCCCGCGCGAGCTGGCGGCGGCGACCTTCACCTACATGCCGGTCGAGGCGCAGAAAAAACTGCTGCATGTGCTCACGCAGGACCAGGTCGCGGCGTTGCTCAACGCGCTGCCGCCCGACGACCGCACGGCGTTTCTCAACGAGCTGCCGCTCGACCTCGCGATGCAAATGCTCGCGATGCTCTCCCCTGACGAGCGGCAGGTCGCGCAGGCGTTGCTGGCCTACCCCGAACACAGCGTCGGCCGGATGATGACCCTCGATTTCGTGGCGGTCCGTCCCGAGTGGACGGTGCGCGAGTCGCTCGACTACATCCGCGAGCACGGCTACGACCGCGAAACGCTGAACATCATCTTCGTCGTGGACGGCCAGGGCCATCTGCTCGACGACATCCGTGTCCGGCGCCTGCTGCTCTCGCCGCTCGACCGGCCGGTACGCGAGCTGCTGGACGGGAACTTCACCATGCTCGCACCGGCAGACGACCGCGAGAAGGCGCTGGGCTTGTTCAAGAAATTTGACCGTGTGGCGCTGCCGGTGGTGGATGAGCACCGGAAGCTCATCGGCATCATCACCGTGGACGACATGCTCGACGTGGCTGAGGAGGAGGCAACCGAGGACATCCAGAAGCTCGGTGGTACCGAGGCGCTTGACGAACCCTACACGACCATCGCATTGCACCGGATGATCAAGAAGCGCGCGATCTGGCTTGTGGTCCTGTTTCTCGGCGAGATGCTGACGGCAACTGCGTTGAAATCTTACGAGGGCATGATTCAGCAGGCCGTTGTGCTCTCGCTGTTCCTGCCGCTGGTCGTCAGCTCAGGAGGCAACGCCGGCTCGCAGGCTTCGACCCTTGTCATCCGCGCGCTAGCACTCGGCGAGTTCCGGCTGCGAGACTGGTGGCGAATTATGCGACGCGAGCTGGTGGCGGGGTTTTCGCTGGGCCTGATCCTGGGCGTGATCGGTTTTTTGCGCATTATGGTGTGGTCGCTGGTTTTTCCTGGCACCTACGGGGAGCACTGGGGCCGGGTCG
>CAIQBC010000237.1 GCA_903869955.1 uncultured Opitutia bacterium | reverse complement strand
CGCCGCGTCCACACCGTGACATGGGCGGCGGTGCCGGCGGGGAATTTCGGGCCGCGCGCAGTGAGATCGGCGTTGACCACGATCCCCTGGATGGCGTTCGGCGCATCCATGGCGACGGTGGCGGTGGCGACCAGGGTCAGCTCGTTGACCGGGGCGGCGGGGTCGGAGGATTTTTGGGTGATGGTGATCTTGAAATTTCCCTCGCGACCGCCGCCCAGCCCGCCGCCGGTGATCACGACGTGGGCGTGGTCGGCGGCGCGGATCAGGTCGCCCTCCAGCTCGGCGTTGTCGAGCGCGAGCGCGAAAGGCAGCCGCAGCAATTGAAAGATACCGTCGAAAGCCGGTGCGGGAGACTTGGCAGGCGGAACGCCCGGCGCCGGCGTGAGGTCAATGGTCCAGCCCTTGGCAGTGAGCTGGGAGACTTGCACGTCGCCGCGCGCGCCGGCGATGACCGGCACCACGAGATCCGCGGCCGGGAGGTTCAGCGTGAGGCCGGGCTGCACGATGCGGATACCTTCCACATGGACGGTGTGGAGGCCCACCGCCGCGCGACCGACTTCGATGCCCGGGGAGCCCGCCAGTGCGTGCCGCACCGCCCACGTCTGCACGGCGGGCGTGAACGCCAGCGCCACGAGCACTGCGGCGAGCAGCGTGAACCCGCCGGTGATGAGCAAAAAAATCCGCAGGCGCCGTTTCATGCCCGGAGCAAAGCAGATGCAGCCGCTAACGCAAGCCACGCTCAGGGAGGGGCAAAGCCTTTAGGGGGTAGAGCACGCATGGTTTCTGAATTTTCACCACGGATAGCACGGATTTTCACGGATGGATTTTGATTCAACCGCTGATCAGCACGGACATTAATTCGGAAGCCACGAAACCACGAAAACAAAATCTGGGTTCAAGCACAGGGATTCCCGTCCGGAGATGGCGCGGCTCCAAAGGCAGAGGCATAGCAAGTCGCCACCCCGACGAGTTAGCGCTCAGGCCGCGACGGTGATCATCCAGCCGAGGCCAAATTTGTCGGTGAGGGTGCCGAAACAGGGCGACCAAAAGGTTTTGGCCAGCGGCATCTTCACTTGGCCGCCAGCGGTGAGCGCGGCGAAGGCGTGTTCGGCCTCGGCCACAGTCGGCAAGGAGAGCGAAAGCATGAAGCCGTCGAACTTTGGACCGGCCGTGTTGCCGTCGGAGGCCATGAGAGTCGTGCCGCCGATGCGAAAAGTGGTGTGCATGATCTTGGTTTCCCAGCCGGACGGGATCATGCCGGGCGGCATCGCCTCGGGGCTGTCTTTGTAGCGCATGACAAACTCTGTCTGCGCGCCGAGCGCGGTGCGGTAGAATTCGAGCGCCTCCTCGCAGCGGCCGCCGAAGAAGAGGTAGGGTTGGATGAAGGGGGTGGTGGCCATGCGTACAGTGGACAGAACTGTGCTGCCAAGGGAAGTTAGGGGCTGAGCCGGACTCAAGGCAGTTTTAACCACGAATGGCACGGATATACACGGATCAATCCGATTGAAACACAGAGAGCACAGAGAAACGATCCGAGGGCATGGAGAAATTTCTCTGTGTCCCCGGTGGGTCGCGCTCTGTGTCCTCGGTGATTCGGTTTGATTCTATCATCCGTGCGCTTCCTGGTAATCCGTGGGAAATTCGGGAAGCTGGATTAGGGGTTGGTTATTTTTTTCTCCAATTTATCGACGAATGAATGCCAATACTTCCATTCTGGGTCGTGGCTGTGATCAATGGAAATTGGGAAATCAGCTTTGCCGGTAAGCTTCACGTTCAGGGTCTTCATGAACGCATCGTAGTCACGGGTGTAGAAGCACCACTCACGCAATCCGCCAATGGTCATGACAAGGGCGAGATACGAATCCTTGCTGGCTGATAATGACTCAAGTGCGTCCTCAAGCTCATTCATCCTCTTGTTGGTCGGATCATCTGGCAACACGCCTTCGTACTTCCAAGAAATAGACACCTCCTCTGAAAGTGGCAGAGACTTCCAGCCTTCCGGCTTCGCTTGGACGTAGCGGAAAATGCCGGTGCTGCCGTCCGATGTGGCGACCTTTGCAACAGTCCACTTATCTTTCGCAGCGGGATCCGGTTTACAGGCTCCGAAAAGGAGGGCGGATAAAAAAGACATTGAGAAAAAGATTGGGGTGAGCAGCTTCATTTTTTCCAAACAGAATGACGCAAAGACTAAGTGCTGGGTTAGTGAGGACACGGTCAAGCAGAAAGGGACTTCACGGCGCGACGAGCGCGGGGTCGAGGCCGAGGGTGCCGGTGAGGCGGGTGAGGTAATCGGGCGAGGCGGCGTCTTTCGCGGCGGCGAGCGTGGTGGCGAGGCGGGCGCGAATATCTAGTTTTTGCGCGACGTCGGCGTAGTTAGGGCGGGCGAGGAATTTTTCCAAATAGCGGGCCTGGGACTGCCAATGCCGGGTGTCGCGGCGTTGCTGCGCCACCAGCCGGGCGCGATACCAGTCGCTGGCCAGGAGGGTCTCGCGGGTGAAGAGCGCGCGGAACACCGGGTCGGCGGCGTCGCGGCCTTCCCACGTGCCGTCGCGCATGAGGTGCAGGAGCGCGTTCAGCGGGGGAACGGCCTGGGCAACAGAGTTGTCGGCGAAGTAGCTCCCGGCAGCGGTGCGCATGGTGGCGACGATGTTGTCCATGCCATCGGCAAAGACGGCGAGGTCCTGCTTTTCCGGCTGGAGAAACTCCTCGTCGAAAACGGCGCTGGGATTGCCGAGCACGCGGCCGCAGAAGGTCTGCACGAAGCGGGCGGTGATGCGCCAGCCAAGCCGGCTGGCGAGGACGGTTTTGCCATTGAGCTCAAAGTCGGCGCAGCGCTCGAGATGGCCCTCGGCGATGAGGTAGGCGGGCTCGCGTTCGGCGGGCGTCATGCGGCACCAGATCTCGGGGACGAGCAGGCTGATGTCGTGGTCCACACGATGGCGCGGGCCGACCCAGCCGGCAGCGGTGGAGAAAATCGGCAGGCCGGTGAGAACGTAGGAGACGAGGGCGGCGTTGAGATCGTGGATGGGCGGAAGGGCATTGAAGGGACCCTTGGTGAGCGCGCCCTCGGAGCCGGTGCCGGTGGTCGAGGGCGACTTGCCGGTGAGGCTGGCGATGAGGTCCATGAACGCCTCAGGCACCTCCTGGCAGTGAATCGGACCATAGACGCAGAGCGGGCGGATACCCGGCTCGGGCGGGTTGAGACGGCGGCCCATCAGCACGGAGCCAACCGGGAACGGCGCGGGCGAGCCGGCGGCGAGCCGGCGGTAGAGCCGGGCGCCGGTCTGCGCGAGATAGGTGGCGCGCGGGTCCTCCAAGTCGGGACGGTTTTGCAGGTAACGCGGATTTTTGGACGGCTTGCCATCCACGAGGCGCGGGTGCGACGGCGAGACGAGGTGAGACGGCGAACCCGCGGCAAGGAAACCCGAGAACATTTGCTGCATCGGCTCGGTGAACGTCTCGAAGCCGACGGCGTCCTCGACGATGGCCTGGGCGGCGGGGCGGTCAATCGGCTCGTAGTTGGAAAAAAAGAGGCCCGCACGGCCGAAGTCGCGCTCGGTGCGCCGGTCGTAACCGCGCACGATGGCGTCGTCCGGGCGCTGGAAGAGCTGGGTCTCGCAGTTGTGGACAAACTTGAGCGAAGGCTCGGTGACCCAGGCCGGCAGGCCCGGCACGGCACCGCGCGGGGCGACGGCGGAGGCGGTGATGTCGTCCTCGGTCTGGATTTTTTCGGCGGGAAAGAAGTCCGAGCGCAGCGTGAAAGTGCGCCAGCCGCCCTCGGCCGTGTAGCCGACGCGGAGGTAGTGGGTGAGCAGCTTCTCGGGGCCGTGCTTCAGCTCGTGGCCCGGGCGGGCGTTGATGGTGTCCACGCTGAAAAACTTGCGCCAGTCGTCGCCCCATTCGGCCTTGTGGAGCCGCTTGAGCAGGAGCACGAGGTCGCGGATGGAGCGCGGGATGGAGGCGAGCCAGGCGTTGTAGCCGTCGGTGTAGTCGGGGCTGCGGCTGAGGAGTTTGATAACGGAGCCGAGGGAGCGCTGCGGGCTGAGGATGGGACGGCCGCGTTTCGCGCTCGCGAGGGGTTTCCGGAAACGGTGGCCGTAGTCGCGGCCCAAAATTTCCGCGACGGCGTCGAGGTCGCGCGGGAGGTCGTTGACGAAAAGCGGGCCGGTAAACATCGCGTCGGAGATGGGCTTGGAGATCTCCGACTTGCCACCGCCGGAGACGGTGCAGGGCTTGTGGCAGAGGAGGCCCTCGGCGGTCGTGCCGCGCAGGCACCAGCGGTGATTTTCGCCCGGCTTGGCCATCTCGACCTTGTAGCCGGAAGGGAGGACGTAGGTGATGCCCGGGAGAAGCTTGAGCACCTGCGCCGCACCGGCGGCATCGCGCCAGGCGATGCGCTGGGTGCGGAGATCAAAGCGGGCGTCGGCGGGGACATAGCTGATGCCCGGGAAGACTCGGTCGCGCGCCCAGCCGCCCGGCTGCGGCTCGGCGCGGTCGCCGAGGAGGGCGAGAGCGCCCGCAAAGGTGTGGTTCACGTCGGGGCGGTTGGACGCGAGCTGAAAGTCCTCCCCAAGATCGTAGCTGGGGAAAACAATGGCACCGCCGGCGTGCTCCTCCTCGCAGCGGCCGAGCAGGTTGGCGGCGTAGCTGAGCTGGGTCTTCACCTCCTTTTTGCAGTAGCCGAAATAGTTGTCGGAAATGAAGGTGACGATGACGCCCGTGGTGTCTCGCGTGGTGAGCTTGAACGCGCCGCCGTCGTTGTAGAGCTCGGCCGGGTCCCGCCAGCACATGCCGTCGCGGCGCTGGCGCGGGGTGGCATCGGCCCAGGCGGGCAGGCCGAGCTCCTTTTTCGTGAGCTTGTTCAGGTGCGGAGCAAGGATGACGCAGCCCGTGTGGCCGCTCCAGTGCCCCGGATCGAGGGCGGCGTCGTTTTCGGGCAGATGCGGGTCACCGGCGTTGCCGAAGATGCGCTCGATGAAATCGAGGTTGGCAACGAGCGCACCGGGCACGAAGAAGCGCGTCTCCATCGCGCGCTGGAGGGAGAAGCCCGGCACCTCCGGGCAGACCACCGGGCGCAGGTAGAGGGAGACGAAGCATTCGGCGGGTTTCGACGCGGCCAGCGAACCGGAGGTGAAGGGCAGCCGCAGCAGTTCCGGCGGCGGGGAGAAAGCGGCGCGCAGCAGACGGGAGAAGACGGCGGCGGGCACCGCCTTCTTGTCATCGGGGATGGGCAGGCCGCCCTCGGAGACGTGGAAAATGCCCTGCGTGGTGCGACGGTCGCTGCGGGGATTGTGCAGCACGCCCTGGCGCACGCGATAGGAGGAAAGGATGTCGCTCTCATAGCGGTCGGCGCCGGGCGGGAGCGAGAGGAGCCGGGCGAGACCCGGGCGGTCGAGCACGAGGGTCGAGGCGGGCAGGCGGGGGGTCTCGCCGTGGGCGTCGAGCTGGTCGAAGAGAAAATTTTGGATGCGCTGGTCCACCGGGCAGAGGTGGCGGGAAAGGGCGCGGTCCTTCTCGCGGCTAAGCGCGAGAAAATGCCCGACAAGGGGCGAGAGACCATCGCCCCCCGGGAGCGCGACGCCCGGCTGGCCGATCTCGGTCAGCTTGAGGTTGAGATACGCAGCGAGCTGCGCGTCCGAGTCAGGGACGGAGGTGACGGAGGAAGGCAGGGAGGATGAAGGCATGGCGCGGCGCGGCGGCGGAAGGTGCGGGCCGTCCAGCAAAAGTCGGGCCACGCGGCGGAGGCAATGCCGGACTGAGGCGGTGCGGCGGCGGAATCAGCAGGGAAACGTTTTTACAAAAGTTCGCCAAGACCGCCAAGAACCTTGGTTCCAAACTTTGAACGCTGCGCGGACTTTGCGAATGTGAAGCGAAGCAGGATTTTTTACCACGGATGACACGGATAAGCACGGATGGAACCAGTCCGAGCCAGGCCGGAACATTTGAACAAGAGCGCGGGGAGGCGAAGGGCTGCGTTTTTAAGGTCGTGACGCATTTGGGTAGCGACGTCACTCCGTGGCGTCTGCGGACAGCTCGGAGAGCCGTCCCTACTCACTGAGCCACGACCGCCCGACGGGGTTTGCCATCGAATCAGCGAGTATCAGGGGGTCGCGGGGGTGGGTATCGTGACCTGACGGGCGGTGAAGTTGCCGTCGGGCTGCTGGTCGAGCACGATGCCGGACTGGTGCTCCAATGCGTCGCGCAGGAAAACTAGGGTGGGGCCGTAAGAGGCGGTGGCCCCGTTGGCGGTGATAATGCCGAACTGAGCGTTAGCGTAGCCCGCCGCATTGGTCGGGGCGATGATGGTGGCCGCCACGCTCGCGCCGTTGAGCAACATGATCGCTGTGCCGCTGCCGTCGCCCAGGATGGTGACGGTGTTCCATTGCCCGTTGGTCTGCGCGGTGGCGCTGACGCTCGTGGAAATCTGGCCGGAGCTGCTGCTGCCGGTGAACCACAGCGTGTTATCGCTGCGGTATTCAAAACCGATGCTCGGCGAAGTCCACGTCGCGCTCGTGGAGCCCGTGTTGCCCATGCCCACGCTCACGGTGGTGCTGGAGCCGGTTGGACCGCCGAAGGGGTTGACCAGAAAACTCACCCTGAAGCCATAAGGCTTGTTGAAGGCGATATTGTAAGCCTGTCCCGTGCCCGGCGCGACTGGCAGCCCATAAGACCAAAAGCCGATGGAGCCGGAGGTGCTCCCCGTGCTGACGCTCATCAAATTCCCAAAGGTGGAGGTCGCGGCGCTGCCCCAGATGCCGCGCGTGATGTTGGCAGAGCCGGCCACCGAGTTCTGATAGAGCAGAGCCAAATCCATGTGCACAGTGTTGTTCATGTCCGAAACCCACCCGTAATTCGGCGTGATCACAGTGCTGCTGGAAGTGCCTCCGATCACTTGCAGAAGGGTGGCGAGCGTCGCCGAGCCGCTGGCGCTCGTGCTCGCGGCGGAAACGAAAGCATTGGCGCTGGTGGTGCCGGTGGGCGCACTCGCGCCATTGCCGACGAGCAACTGGCCGGAGGGCAGAGAGGTCGTGCCGGTGCCGCCTTGGGCGACGGTGGCCGTGCCGGTGATCGCGCTGAAGGGCGGCGTGATGGTCGTGTTGCTCGCACCCGTCGCCCGGCCTTTCGCGTCGAACGTCACGGTCGAGCTCTGCGTGGCCGTGCCGTAGCTCGCGGCACTCACGCCGCTGTTGGCCAGCGTCGCCGACACCGTGAGGCCGGCGTTGCCGAGCGACGTGTGTGTGCCGGTCGCCGAGCCGGTCATGTCGCCGGAGAGCGACACCGTCACGGTCGGAGACGGCTTGTTGATCGCGAGGCTGAGGTCGGGTGTGATCGGCACGTTGCTCGCGGCGGTCGCCCGGCCCTTGGCGTCGAAGGTGATCACGCTGCTCTGCGTGGCCGAGCCGTAGCTGGCTGCGCTGACGGCCGT
>CAIQBC010000236.1 GCA_903869955.1 uncultured Opitutia bacterium | reverse complement strand
TCCTCGGTCTTGAGCACGTCGCGCTCGGTGGGCTCGATGAGCCGCACGACGACCGTGTCGTCCCGGGAGACGGGGAGCACGTCCTTGAACATCACTCGCTGGGCCGATTTTTTGTTGTTGGTCACGGTGTACTGTGTCTCGTAGGTCACACGGCGGGTTTTGCCCGTGAAGCCGGCGTCTTCCCGGAAGGGCGGGATAACGGTACGCTTGATGGCGATGCCCTCGTCGGCCCCGAGGGCGAGCTGGAAGCGCTCGTCGGGCATCGTGGTCGTGGCGAGGCGGCCGGCGGCGACGAAGTTGTCGTCGAGAAACACGTTGAGCGTGCCGGCGAGCAGCGGGGAGCCGGTCCGGTTGGTGATGTAGGCACTAAGGAATGCGGTCTCGGCGGTACGGGGGACAGCTTGGTATTGGAGCTGCGCAGGCAGTTCGGCCGAGAGGATTGAGACGCGGCGCGGGGTGTTGTCGCCGGGAAGAGTGACAGGGTCTTTCAAGGCGAATGTCGCGCTGGTTGCACCGAGATCCACAGCGGCGGTGCTCCAGTTGGCCGTGTTACTGTAGACGGGCTGCTGGACGCCATCAATTGTGACGTAACCGATGATCGTGCCGGGGCGGACACCGGCGATGCCCGTGGTCGTGGTGCCGCCAAGGATGATCCCACCGAACGTGGAAGTGTAAGTATTGAGCGCGCCGTTGTTGAGCACGGTAGTGTTGCTGCTGAATGCCTGTTGGCTCATTTGCTGGCCCTGCTGGCCGCCCGCGCCGGCCGCGCCGCCACGGCGCGTTGCTGCCACTGGTATCGGCCTTGCCACGTCGAGAATCCATGGTCCTGGCTCGACCGAGCCGCCGCCAAGCGCGGGGCGCGCGGTCGAGAGCGTCAGAGCGACCTCGCCCCAGTCTTCGCCAGTGGCGTTGTGGACCAGGCCGAAGTAGTCGAGCTTGACCGACGGCTGTGCCGTCTCGGTGCGAAGGCGGGCGTCATAGACAGGTGTCCAGCCGGCATTGGGGAGTGTACAGGTAAGCGCGATATCGAGCGTGCCAGCCTTGGCGGCAGAGAGGCGCACGGTCACGGTCTTGGTGCTTTTGCGCCCGGCGCGGGTGCCACGCAAGTCGCGCAGCTCGGCCTCCTTGGCCGCAATTTTGTCGGCACTGGCGATGATCTCCACGCCGAGCTTGCGTAGTTCTTCGGAGAGGCGGGTGGCATTTTTATCGGAAAATGTGAGCAGGCTTTCCCAGTCGGCAAAGTCGAGGCGGCTGGCCTTGGAGTCGGTGGTGGGCGCGAGGGCGACGGACTCAATCTGGCCGAGGAGCGCGCCTTGGTGGGCCAGGGCGGCGGAGCGGTCGGCCAGGACCCGGTCCTCGCGGCGGAGTTCGGTGAGGGCATCCTCAAGGGTCTTCTCGCGTGGGTCGGGCGAAGACTCAATGTAGGTGACGTGGGCGGCGACATCAATGATGGCGGCGCTGGCGGGAGTCTGGCCGGAACCTTGGCCGGCCACCTGGAGGGAGGCATCCACGAGCGAATCGGGAAGTTTCTCAAACGTCAGCTCGCTTGGGCCGGCGGGCAGGTCAATGCGTGCGCGGCGGGTGACGACGGCACGGTCGGCGTAGACGGTGACGGCGGAGATCGTGGACGAAACCGAATTGGGGGCGGCTGAGGCTCCGGCAAAGTCCAGAAACCAGAGGCCAGAGACAAGAAACAGGAGGCGGAAAGAAGAAGTTTTCATGGCGGACAGTGTTGAGGTTGCGAAAATTTATTGCAGGCCGGAGACAGAAACGTCCGCAGGATACTCCACGGTGAACTTGAGCGGGAACTCGCGTTTCTCGCCGGGAGCGAGGTCGGCGCGCCAAACGAGCTTGCCGTCCTCCTCTTTCGTAATGCCGGGTTTGGGCAGGCTGCCGGGTACTGCGATGGTCTCGGGCTTGAGCAGGTCCCGCTCGGCAGGGGCGAGCAGCGTCACCTTGATTTTTTCGTCGCGGGAGACGGGCAGCACGTCCTTGAACATCACGCGCTCGGTGGTCTTTTTGTGGTTCGTAAGGGTGACCAAGTATTCGTAGGTCACGAGGCGGTATTTGCCGGTGAAACCGGTGTCACCGCCGAGCCGCGGGATCGTTCGGCGCTTGAGGCTGATGGCTTCGTCGGCCCCGAGCGCGAGATGGAAGCGCTCCGCCGGCATCACGGTGGGGAGCGCGCTGGTGGCGACGAAATTGTCGTCAAGAAACACATTGAGCGTTCCGGCGAGCAAGGGGAATTCCGAGCCGTTGTTGGCGTAGGCGGTGAGATAGACGGTCTCCGTCGCGCGTGGCATGGCCTGATATTGGAGGAGCGCCTTGAGCGTCTGAGAATTGATGGCGACGCGCTGCGGGGTATTGTCGGTGGCAAGCGTGGACGTGCCGTCAATCTTGAAGGTCGCGCTGGTCGCGCCAG
>CAIQBC010000235.1 GCA_903869955.1 uncultured Opitutia bacterium | reverse complement strand
CGTCCACATGATACCAATAAAACCAGCCGTGAAGATTTTGCGCGAGCACCAGCTCCCACACGCCGGCGGTGCCGTGCGTGTCGGCGCGGCGGGCGAGCGCGTAACGGTGTGGCTGGTCCTGGGCCGTGAGGTCGGCACAGACGCACAGCTCGACGCTCTTCGCGCGCGGCGCGAACAACCGGAAAATCGTCTCGCCCTGGCGCACGAGCGCGCCGAGCGGCAGGTCGGTGCCGAGCTGGTGGAAAAACGCGCCCCGCATCAGCGGCATCTCCTGCGCGTCGTCGCCGTCGGCCCAGCGCACTGTCCACGGCTCGGCGAGGTCGAGCGGCTGCGCCGTCGTGAATGCGAAAAGATGCTGTCCCGTGCGCTCCGGCTCGATCGTGTGGTTGACGTTGCCGGCGTCGTCGCGCCCGGCGTTGGGCGCGTCGTCGTGCACCGTGAGCCAGCGGCCGCCGTCTGTTACGAACTTGAACCGCATGGGCGGCTGCGCGAAAAACCGCCTGGCGTGGCCCGACCACAGCAGCACCGGGGCGTCGTCCAGCGTGTCGGCGCGCAGCGCCCACTGCTCGCGGCCGATGGCGTCGGCCCAGCCATTGAAGTCGCCCGCGACATAGACCGTCCCATCGGCGACGTCCGCCGGCAGGTGCTCGCGGCGCAGGAAAAAATAAATCTCGTCCTTTCGGTTGACGAAGTAGCCGCTCTCGCCGCCGAAAATGTAATCGGGCACGCGGCGCAGCGCGGTGAACTTTTTCCCGCCGCTGAGCGTGAGCGGCGGCGGATGCCGTGCGCGCCAGTCGCGCGTGAGTTCGACGACGCCCGAGGCGGGCGACTCGAGCCAGGCGCGGGAGATTTTTCGGGGACGTGGGGGCATGGGAAACAGCCCGGAAGCATCCCTCGCGCCGATTCACCGGCACAAGCGCGAATTGGTACCCCCGCTCCACGCCGCACCCTGCCCCTGTTGCACGGCAGGGGCGGGGAGAATCCCGCCCCTCCCGCCTCAAATGCTGTTGAAAGCATTCCTGCCGTCATCCGATGATTCATCGCTTACCCATGAACAGACTGTTCCCTTTCTTCCAGCGGGCCTTGCTGGCTGCAGCTCTCGGCGGATTGCCCTCGGCAGCCCGTGCCCAAAAGTCTCCCGATCAGGAGCTCCCCAAGCCGGTGTCCAGCCCCATTAATCACATCATCGTGATTTATCTGGAGAACCACACCTTCGACAATCTTTACGGGACCTTCCCCGGGGCGAATGGTCTGGCCGCCGCCACCACTGCCGCGCCCCAAGTGGCCAGAGACGGCACGGTGTATGCCATCTTGCCGCAGCCGATCAACACCGGCTTGCGCCGGCCCGACCCCCGCTTCCCGGCCAATCTCCCCAACGCCCCGTTCAGCATCGAACAATATGTTCCGGCCGACCAAAAAACCAGCGACATCATCCACGCCTTTTACCATCAGCAGTTGCAGATCAACGGAGGCAAGATGGACAAGTTTGCCTCGTGGAGCGACGCCGGCGGCCTCGTCATGGGCTACTACGACACGGCCAAGCTGGGCCTGTTCAAGTATGCCCAACAATACACGCTGGCGGACAATTTTTTTCACGCGGCCTTTGGCGCTTCCTTTCTAAATCACATTTGGCTGATCAGCGCCCAATCCCCCCACTGGCCCAACGCACCCGCCGATTACGTTGCCAAGCCAGATGCCAGCAGCGGCCTGTTCACGGACAACGTGGTCAGCCCCGACGGCTATGTGATCGGCACCGCCTACAGCGCCGTCGGCCCTCATCCCGCCAGGCTGGATCGCATCCATCTGCTCCCCGCCCTGACCTTGCCCACGATCGGGGAGCGGCTTAGCGAGAACAACATCAGTTGGGCGTGGTATGCGGCCGGCTGGGACGATGCGGTCGCGGGCAGACCTGACCGCCTGTTCCAAGGCAACCATCAGCCCTTCTCCTATTACGAAAAATATGCCACCGGCACGGCCGGTGCCAAGGAGCATCTCAAGGACGGGAAGGATTTTATCGCCGCCTTGAAGGCTGGCTCCCTCCCCGCAGTCTCTTACTATAAGCCGCTCGGGCCTGAGGACGAACACCCCGGATATAGCGACCTCAATACGGGTGAAGCGTTCACGGCGGATCTTGTCGCGCAAATCCTGGCCAGCCCAAACTGGAAAGATTGCGCCATCATCATCACCTACGACGACAACGGCGGCTACTGGGATCATGTGGCCCCGCCCAAAGTTGACCGCTGGGGTCCCGGTGCGCGCGTCCCTACGCTGATCATTTCGCCCTACGCGCGGAAAAAATTCGTGGACCACACCCAGATGGACACGACCTCAATCCTCGCCTTCATCGAACACCGCTACGGCCTCGCCCCGCTCGGCGAGCGCGACGCCAAGGCGAACGACATGTCGAGCGCGTTCGATTTCAGCCAAAAGCCCGAAAGCGCGCCCACGAAGTAAACCGCAGCGCAGCGGGCTTCGGGGCATTTGACCAATGGTGGTGGGGCTTTCCGCAAGCAACGCCCCTATTGTTCGCCGCCAAGCCGAAGCAGTTGACAACTGAAACACGCCGCGCCCCCGTGGACGGATGCGCGCGCGCAAAAAAATTCTCGTCGCCCTCTCGGGCGGAGTGGACAGCTCCGTTGCTGCGCTGTTGCTCCAGCGCGGCGGCCACGACGTGACCGCCGCCTACATGAAGAACTGGACCAACGAGGACAACGTCGTCGGCCATTGCCCGTGGGAGCAGGACATCACCGACGCGCGCGCCGTGTGCGAGCGGCTGGGCGTGGAGTTTCACGTCGTCAACCTCATGCGTGATTACCGCGAGCTGGTGGTCGCCCACCTGCTCGACGGCTACGCGCGCGGCTTCACGCCCAACCCTGACGTGATGTGCAACCGCGAGATTAAGTTTGGCGTGTTTCTCGAGTGGGCGAAAGACCACGGCTTTGCCTCCGTGGCGACGGGCCACTACGCCCGGCGGGTGGAAGCAACGCCGGCTCCCGGCCCACACAATTTGCCGGAGGCAGGGAAGGGCTCCCGTGCTGCTTTTGCCCTGCTCGAAGGCGCAGACAAAAACAAGGATCAGTCCTATTTCCTCGCGCTGCTTTCGCAGGCGCAACTGGCCGACGCGTGCTTTCCCCTCGGCGACCTGACGAAGCCACAGGTCCGCGCCCTCGCCCGCGAGGCCGGTCTCGCAACGGCGAAGAAAAAGGACAGCCAGGGCATCTGCTTCGTCGGCGAGGTGAAGATGCGCGATTTCCTTCGCCAATATGTCCCCGATTCGCCTGGTCCCATCGTGCGCGCGGCCGACGGCCGCGCGCTTGGGGAACATCGCGGGCTGCATTTCTACACGCTTGGCCAGCGCAAGGGCATCGGCATTCCCTCAAACACAGACCATGCCGCCTACGTCGTCGTCGGCAAACGTGCTGCGGACCGTGCGCTGCTCGTCGCCTTCGACGCCCCCGACGCCCCGGGCCTCTTCCAGCGCGAAGCCCGCATCCATTCGCTCCAATGGAACGTCCCGCCCATCACCATGCCGCGCCCGCTCGAAGGCCGAGTGCGCTACCGCGACCCACGCGTCGCGCTCGATTTTATTCCCGATCCGGGGGCCGACGGTACCGCGTGCGTGCGGTTCTCCACCCCGCAACGCGGCCTCGCGAGCGGACAAATTCTGGCGCTCCACGACGGCGAACGCCTGCTCGGCGGCGGGGTCTACTTGTGAGATGGCAGGCCGGCAAACGGCCCACGGGTCATGGCCTGTCGTTCATGGGACTGTTCAAAACGTGGTCTTGGGCTGCCGAAATCGCCCAATCAGTGGCAATCCGCAACCCATGGAAAATTTTGGCCGTGAGTCAGTATGATTCGTGTATCGGGAGGTGGGGGCGCCTCTCCGAGCTGTCCCTGCTAAACTGAACCACTATCGAAATTTTCTCCCTTACACCTTCCCACCGTAGCTTGCATGGTCATCGAGGTCGAGCAGGTCGAAGAAGGTCACGATGTCGCGGCGCTCGGGCGCGGTTTTGGCGAGCACCTCGCCAAACCACTCGTGCCCCTCGTGTCCGCCGGGGGCATGGTTGGTGAGCCACACGGACCACGCGGCGACCTCGGAAGGGCCGCGCTTGGCACGGGCGTTGACCCAAGCGAGCATCTCGGTGTCGCTTTTGCCGGTTTTCACCTCAGCGAGCAATACCTCGTCGGAGATGCCGGTGAACTCGAAAAAATGCCGGTCGAGCGGGCAGTTGTAATGGAAATCACCGGCCTTGCCGGCGGCGTGGGCGCGGGCCTTGTCGAGCAGACGCGGCAGATGGACGTAACCGCCGAGGCGGACGCGCGGGCTGCGCGGGGGATGCTGGGTGAAATCGGGGGTGGAGAGATTGAGCACGGATGAGAAGGTAAGTCAGGAAACCAGCAAAGTAAAAGCTGGCGAGCGAGCATTATTCCGGACCTCCGGCTCCTCCGGCAAATTTCATCTCAGCCTGAACGCAGGTTCTCATGGGAGTTTCCCCGGCCTTGATCTGCTCGCCCCTGCCGCCCGTTTTTGCTCCCCGCCTGCCTATGGGGCTGGTCGCCGCCGGAAACAATAATCTCGTCAAGCCGCGCCCGCTTCGCCCATGATTTCCGGGGCCTGCCCGGGCGGGCATTTATTTTTCATGAAGCGTGCATTCATCACCGGCATCACCGGCCAGGACGGCTCCTATCTGGCCGAGCTGTTGCTCGCGCGCGACTATGAGGTTCACGGTATGGTGCATCGGCCCGACTCGTTGCCGGGCAGCAACATCGGCCCGCTCGTCAACGACCCTGCGCTGCTCAACCGGCGCCTGTTTCTGCATAACGGCTCCTTCGAGGACGCCACCCATCTCCGCCGCCTGATCAGCCGTGCGCGGCCGGACGAGTTTTACCACCTCGCCGGCCAGTCCAGCCCCCGCCTCAGCCTCGACCTACCCGAGGCCACGGTGGACAGCGTGGGCATGGCGACGCTGCGGCTGCTCGAGATCATCCGCGACCTCGCCACGCCGACAAAATTTCTCTACGCCTCGAGCAGCGAGGTCTTTGGCTCACCGCCGTATTCACCCCAGGATGAGCTGACGCCGCTCAACCCCACGACACCCTATGGGGCGGCCAAGGCGTTTTCCCAACAGATGGCGCGTATCTACCGCATCGCCTACCAGCTGCCCGCCTGCTCCGCGATTCTTTACAACCATGAATCGCCCCGTCGTAGCGGCAATTTCGTGACGATGAAGATCGCCCGGGCCGTCGCCCGCATCAAGCGCGGGCAGCAGACTGAGCTGCACCTCGGTAGTCTGGCCGGCCAGCGCGACTGGGGCTGGGCGCCCGATTATGTGCGCGGAATGTGGCTCATGCTGCAGGCCGATCCGGTGGACGACTTCGTGCTCGCCACCGGCCACCTGCACAGCGTCAGGCAGCTCGTCGCCGCCGCTTTCGCCGTGGCCGGGCTGGATTGGGAAAAGCACGTCAAATTTGACGCCGCGCTCGTCAGTACCGTCGAGCCGGCCGCCGCCTGTGGAAACCCCGCCAAGGCCCGCCGCCTCCTCGGCTGGGAAAACACCGTGGCCTTCGATGAGCTGGTCGCCCGGCTCGTGTCGGCTGAGCTGGACAGGGTGAAATAATTTTTCCCGCGAGCGCCCGGCCCATGCTCTACCTTCTTGGCGGCTCCGGTTACATCGGCCAGGCCTATCAGTCGTTCCTGCGGCGGAAACGCATCCCGTTCAAAAATTTCCGCCGCGCCGAGCTGGACTATGCCGACGTTGCCGTGCTCACCGCCGCGCTCCGTGCTGGCCGGCCGGATTTTTTGATCAATGTTGCCGGCTACACGGGCAAGCCCAACGTTGACGCCTGCGAGCTGCACCAGGCGGAGTGCCACCTCGCCAACGCCGTGCTCCCCGGCCGGATCGCCGCCGCCTGCGAGGCCGCCGGCGTGTCGTGGGGTCATGTGTCCTCCGGCTGCATCTATTCCGGCACGCGGCCCGATGGGGGTGGCTTCACCGAGGACGATGCGCCCAACTTCACTTTCCATGCTCCGCCGTGCAGCTTCTACTCCGGGACCAAGGCGCTCGGTGAGGAAGCGCTCGCCGGCCGGCCCCGGGTATTTCTCTGGCGGCTTCGCATCCCCTTTGACCATGTGGACGGACCGCGCAACTACCTCGCCAAGCTCATGCGCTATGCCCGCCTGTTGGAGGCCGCCAACTCCCTCTCGCAGCTCGACGAATTTTGCGCCGCGACGCTCGCCTGCTGGGAGCGGCGCGTTCCCTTCGGTACCTACCACGTCACCAATCCCGGCCACGTCACCACACGCGAGGTGGTGGATCTCATCCACGCCAGCGGCGTGTGCCGGAAGAAATTCGATTTTTTTCAGGATGAGGCCGAGTTCATGCGGGTCGCCGCGAAAGCCCCGCGCTCCAATTGTGTGTTGGACTCCACCAAGCTCGCCCGCGCCGGCATCGCGATGACCGAGGTCCATGAGGCGGTCGCCCGCGATCTCGCGCGCTGGCAGGAAACCGCCGGTTGACCTTCGGGTCCGCGTGCCTGTGCCGCGCGACCAGCGCCCGTTGAGCCCAGTGCCGCCGGCCGCGCAAAAATAATCTGGCCAAGGCCGTCCTGTCTGCGCCAAGGTGGGAGCGCCTGCCCGCGCAGGCTATTTTTATCTCCATGCAGCGCGCACTCATCACTGGCATCACCGGGCAGGACGGCTCTTATCTCGCCGAGTTGCTGCTCGAGAAAGGCTACGAGGTCCACGGCATCGTGCGTCGCGCCAGCAGCATCAACCGCGCGCGCATTGATCACCTCGCGCCCCACGAGCATGGCCCGCAGAAGCGCCTGTTTCTTCATTACGGCGACCTCGCCGACAGCGTCTCGCTCGTCAAGCTGCTCTACCAGCTCCAGCCCGATGAGATCTACAATCTTGCCGCGCAAAGCCACGTCCGTGTCAGCTTCGACATTCCTGAATATACCGCGGACATCGTCGGCGTCGGTGCCGCGCGCATCCTTGAGGCTATCATTGAGAGCGGTATCGGCAAGAAGGTGCGTTTCTACCAAGCCTCGTCTTCGGAGATGTTCGGCAAGGTGCAGGCGGTGCCGCAGGTTGAGACGACACCCTTCTGGCCGCGTTCGCCCTACGCGTGCGCCAAGCTCATGGCCCACTGGCTCACCGTCAATTATCGCGAGTCGTATGGCCTGTTCGCGTGCAGTGGCATCCTCTTCAATCACGAGTCGCCCCGGCGGGGCGAAAGCTTTGTCACCCGCAAGATCACCCTCGCCGCCGCCCGCATCAAGGCCGGGCGGCAGAAGGAGCTTTACCTTGGCAACCTCGACTCCCAGCGCGACTGGGGCTACGCCAAGGAATACGTTGAGGGCATGTGGCGCATGCTCCAGCAGGAGCAGCCCGGTGACTATGTGCTTGCAACCAATGAGACCCACACTATCCGCGCCTTCCTCGACGCTGCTTTTGCCCGGGTGAATCTCGACTGGCATGACCACGTGAAATTCGACGAGCGCCTCCTCCGCCCCGCCGAGGTGGAGCTGCTCATCGGTGACTACGCCAAGGCTCGGCGCGAGCTCGGCTGGGAGCCTGCCACCCGCATGAAAGGTCTCGCTGAGCTGATGGTGGACGCCGATCTCGCGGCGCATTCCCGGCCCGCCTGAAGGGACGGGAAAATTCTCGCCTTCCCCGCCGGCCGCGCCGCGCCCGCCGCCCCATGCTGGTCTCCATCGTCACGGCGCTCTTCAACCGGCTCGATCTGACCCGGGAATTTCTCGCCAGCCTTGAGCGGCACCCTCCGCCCAACCCGTGGGAGATCATCTGGGTGGACGATGGCAGCACCGACGGCACACGCGAGTGGCTCGCCACCCAGCCCGCGCCGCGCCACCGTATCCTCCTCAACGAAAAAAATCTTGGCTACGCTGCCGGCAACAACCGCGGCGCGCGCGCCGCCGCCGGAGAGATCCTTGCGCTGCTCAACAACGACCTCGTGCTCACGCCCGGCTGGTTCGAGCCCATGGTTGGGATATTCCGCCGCTTTCCCGCTACCGGCCTCGTCGGCAACGTCCAGCTCAATGCCGCCACCGGCGCGGTGGACCACAGTGGCGTCTATTACCACGCCCGCGGCAAGCCCACGCACGACCGAGTGTTGCCGCTGACCGTGCCCACCGTGCCGACGTTTGGCGAAGGCGGACGGAAAACCGGTGATGACCTGCCTGCTTCCGCACCGTCCGCACCACACTGCCGCCCGGTGCTCGCCGCCACCGCCGCGTGCATGCTGGTTGCGCGCACGCGCTTCGCGGCGCTCGGTGGTTTCGACGAAATGTATCGCAACGGCTGTGAGGATGTTGACCTTTGCCTGCGGGCTCGCGCAGCCGGCTGGCAAAACTACGTCGCGCTCGACAGCGTCGTGCGCCACCACGTCAGTGCATCACCCGGCCGCTCCATCCACAACCAGCGCAACACCTGCCGGCTCATGCGCCGCTGGCGCGACGAAATCCCCGCGCTCGCCGCCGAGTCCTGGCGTGAGGTCGCGTTGCGCGACCGTTGGGAGCGCAAGCTCCCCGGCTGGCCCTGGCTTCTCGCCCGCCTCACCCGCTCCTGGCGACGCCGACCGGGGCAGGAGTGCCCGCCGTGGATGCGTCATGCCGTCGCCCGCCAAGTCACCGGCGATCTCGCGCGCTGCCAGCGGATGTTTCCAAGGACATAGGTCGCCCCACCGTGCTTCGTTGGCCAGCCGGGCTGCGATGAAGGTGGTGGCCGTGCAGCCTGTTCCCGCAGGCGTTGTGCGGCGCTTCGCCGCGTGACTACGCCGCGTGAAGGTGGTAGGCGCTGCGTACGGCGCGGACGCGACGGCGGGTTTGGTCGAGCTCGCCGATCCGTGTTTGCAACCGGGCGTGGCCGGCGGTGAGGCGGGTCCGCAGGAGCGCGTGGCGGTTTTGCACGGCCGCGACACGCATCATCAGCTCGGCGTCGTGGGCGAGGGTCTGGCCGCCGGTTTGTTTTTCGTGCGCGAGCCGGTGCAGGAGCGCGAGCTCACGGACAAACAATTCGGCCAGTCCGGCCCAGTCCTCGGTTGCGGTGAGGCCGGCCTCCTCGGCGGCGCAGGCTTCGAGGGCGGTGAGGAGCCGGCGGATGGTCTGGGCGGTGGCGGAGCGGGGCATGGAGGGAAAATGGCGGCGTCAGGCGACCTTGGCCTCGCCATGAGCGAGCATTTCGGCCCACGAATCACGCAGGGCACGCACGAGGCCCTCCACCTCGGCGACGATGGACTCATCCTTGCTGATGTTGGCCATGAACAACCGGCGGAGGTGATAGTCGTAGAGGCGGTCGAGGTTTTGCGCGACTTCGCCGCCGGCCTCGTGGTCAAGGTTCGCGCGGAGCTCGGTGATGACCGCCTGTGCACGGAGGAGGGCGGTATTGATGGTCTCGATGCGGCGGGGTGTGGTTTCCGCAAGGGCAAAGCTGGCTCGGGCCTGCGCCATGAACCGCAGCGCACCGTCATACATGAGCAGCACGAGTTGCCCGGGGCTGGCCGTGAGGACGGACTGCGCCTGATAGGCGCGGGCATAGGTCGAGGCGGTCATGGGCTCACTCCGGGAACTCGCTCGGATCACGCGACCGCGCGAGGAGGGCGGCGACCTCGTTGATGATCTCAAGCGGGGGATACGCGGGATCCACCGCGAGGCGGGCGCCGCGCTCGACGACTTCGGGGCGGATGGCAGGGGTGCGGGCGAGGGCCGACTGGAGCCATTGGGCGTCGTCAGTCTGGAAGGCGTCTTGGAGCGTGGCAGGGCCGGCGGTCCCGGCCCGGGGCCCGGCTGGCAGGGGCAACGGCGTGAGCGGGCCGGAGGAGTTGGTGGGTGTGATCATGGCGGTGGCTTGGGTTGCACGGTCAGCCTTGGGTCAGGAAGGGAGGGAACGCCGTGGTGGTTGCTGTGCGAGAGGGTATCGGCACGGGGAAAAATAAATTTAGTGCGCGGGCGGCGGGGCCGCGACGGGGTGCGGCGGCAGCAGGTCGGCGACCGCCGCGAAGGCGTAGGCGGCGAAACGCGACGGGCTTTGCAGCACGGCGGCGGCGGGATCGCCGGGACCGGCGGCGTTGCGTTGGGCGAATTGTTCTGCGGCGCGGGTGGTAGGGGCGACGGCGGAGTCAAACAGCTCGTCGGCGATCCAGACGATTTCGACCGCAGGAAGCGCGACGAGCTTGGCGCGGAAGCCGAGGCCGAGCGGCGGGTAGGCGGCGCAGTGGGTGAGGTCGATAAACACGACGGCCTGCGCCCCCGTCTCCGCCGCGACCCGGGCGAGCAGTCCGGCGGGCAAAGCCTCGGTGGACGCGAGCGTTTCGTGGCCGGCCCAGCTGGCGAGTGAGCGGCGGCTGACGGGGACAAACTCCGCGCGCTGGCTGCCGCCGAGGGCGCGCAGCCACGCGGGGTCGTAGGCGGCGACGAACTCCGGCGTGAGCAGGCCGGTGGAGTCGTGCACCGGCAGCACCGCGACGCGGCGGATTTCCACCGGCCAGCGCGCGGGGCCGCGGACATTGGCCGGGGCGTAGGCCGGGGTGGCGTCGGACGCGCCGAATGGGAGGCTGGAGCAACCGGCGAGGAACAGGGCGGCGAGCGCAGCGGCCACGGCAGGGGCGCAGGGGGAGGGGCGGTTCATTTCTTGGAATTGCTGTTGCTATTGTTGCCAAAAAGATTGTCCAACACGGTCTGCATCTGGTTGAAGCTGCTTTGCGCGTTTTGCATGGTGAGAAAGCTGGCCGTGAGCTGGGCTTTCTCCACCGCGAGCCGCGTCTCGATGGTGGCAATTTGCGTGGTGATGTCCGTATTGTCCTTGGTGAAGGCGGTGAGCTTGCCGGCGATCAGCCCGGGCTGGTTGTTCGTACCGAGGAAACCGTTGAAAAGAGTGCCGAGCTTTGCGGCAAAGCCGGTGCCGGACTGCTGAAAAAATGCCGAGACGACATCGGGCTGGTTCGTGAGCGCGTTGTCGAGCGCGGTGGAGTCCTTGATGGCGAGGTTGGAGCTGTTGCTGGTGAAATCTATGCCGATGTCTTGAAGGCGCGAGATCGCGCCGCCGAGCCCGGGGACGGCGGTGAAAACGGCGTTGCGGAGCTGGTGCCCCCAGTCCTGCACATCATGGTCGCTGCTGAGGGGGCCGGTGGTGACCTGGCCGTTGGCGCTGATCACCTGAGTCTGGCTGGTGATGTCGTTTTGGACGGCATTGTAGGCGGCAAGAAAGGCCTGAATGTTGGTCCGCATCGCGGTGGTATTGGCGGTGACGGTGACGGTCTCGGTCGTGCCCATGGTCGTGGGGGTGACCGTGAGGCCGGCGAGACCGTGACTGGCATCGGTCAGGGTGTTGCTCGGACTGACGATGGTGGCGCCTCCGTTGACCGTGTAGAGCGCGTTAAGGCCGCGGGCCAGCGTGGTGCCGGAGGCAAGGCCAAACGCGCCGAGAAATCCGCCCGCACCCTCGCTGAGGGAGAGACCGAGATCACCCGTGACGCGGTTGGTGATGGAAAGGTGGTCGGCCTTTGCATCATAGGCGGCGGTGACGCCGGCGGCGGAGGCGTTGATGCGCGCGAGAACGGCGTTGAGCGAGTCGGTGTTGACGTTGTAGGCGATGCTGACGCCGTTGATTGTGAAGGAACCGTTGCCGGAGCCATCCACGGCGGTTATGGGCGTGCCGAGGCGGGCGCTGGCGAGCGTGGCGGTGCGGCTGAGCGCGCCGAGGCGCGCGCTGCTGCCGATGGCGCCCGTGCCGTTGTTGTCGAGGCGTGCGACGGAGAGAAAATTCGAGGTGTCGTTGGCCGCGCCGAGCACGATGGGCGATGCGCTGGCGAGCGTGATATGATCCGTGCCAGGGTCGTAGGCGGCGGTGACGGCCCCACCGGTCGCGGCACTGATTTTGCCGAAAAGGTCCTGCAACGAGTCCCCGAGGCTCACGCTGACTTGCGCACCGTTGACCGTGAAGATGCCGGCCGTGGGATTCGTGGCGGTGCCGAGAGTGGCGAGGCTGACACCTGAGACATCGGCCGTGGCAGCGAGCGGCGCGGCGAGGTTGGTCGTGCCGGTGAGGCTGGAGGCGGTGGCGAGCTGGGAGACGTTAAAATTATAGACGCCGGCGGGTGCCCCGGCGGATGCGAGCACCGTCCAGCCGCTCGCGCTGCTCGTGGCGGTGCGCGCATTAAAGAGATCCACGGTGTTCAGCGTGGCGACGGTGGATTGCAACGTGGTCAGGTCGGACTGGATGGTGCTGAGCGCACCGGTTTTGCCCGCATTTGTCGTCTGCCGGGCCTGCAAGGGATTTTCCTGCGCCGTGCGATCCTGGCCGACAATCGTGGTCACGAAGGACTGCCAGTCGAAGGTAGAGGAGGTGGTGAGTCCCGTGACATTGATTCCGGCCATGGCGAAAAAAAGGGGGATGCGTTGAGGGAAAATAACCGGCGGAGACGCGCGGCTTACGAGGGAGATCGGCACAGCGGGCGGATTCTTGAGCCAACGGCACCGCGTCGTGCTCTGCCGGCACCGGCCCGCCGTCGCATGCGAAAAGATAATCACCACGTTTTCCAAAATTGGGTTAAAGCCCGCCCGCCGCTGGACCGTATGGGTCTGCAACTGCGGTTTATCCCGCAGCCGGACCGGCCCGAGTCCCCCTTCGGCCCGTCGCCCTACGGACAGGGCAGCAAAATCAAGGAAGATCACCATGTCAGTCGTCATCAACACCAACTACGCGGCCACCGTTGCCTCAAACAACCTCGCCGCTTCCAACACCATGCTGCAAAAGAGCCTCAACCGGCTCTCGAGCGGCTCCAAGATCGTGACGCCCGCCGACGATGCTGGCGGCCTCGCGGTTTCCCTCAAACTGTCTGCTGCGGCCACCCGGTCCGGCGCAGTCTCCACCAATATCGGCAATGCCGTCTCGTTTCTCCAGACGCAAGACGGCGGGCTGAAAGTCGCTGGCGACATCCTCAACCGCATGGGAGAGCTCAAGACGCTCTACGGCGATGTCACCAAGACCACGAGCGACCAGGCCAACTACAACACGGAGTTCACCGCGTTGCAGTTGCAGCTCACGGCCATCGCCACCGAGCAATTCAACGGCAAGTCGCTCTTCGGCACGACCACCAACGCCGTGTCCGTGACCGAGGATGGTTCGACCACCTCCGCCATCACCTTGGGGGCATCCGACCTGACTTCGACCGCCTCCGGCGGTGTCGGCGTCGTGACGGCCAACACGACCAGCACCTCCCTCGGTGTGATCACGTTGACCCAAATCACCGACGCGCTCGAGACCGTCGCCACGCTGCGCGCCGCCAACGGTGCCGGCCAGAGCCGCCTCGGCTTCGCCGCCAGCCTGCTCACCACGAACAAGGCCAACCTCGAGGCTGCCAGCAGCCGCATCACCGACGTGGATGTCGCCCAGGAGTCCACGCAGCTCGCCCGCTGGAACACCCTCGTCCAGGCTGGCACTTCGATGCTCGCGCAGGCCAACCAGAGCGCGCAGACGGCGCTCAAGCTCCTGCAGTAACGCGTCATCCGTTCTCAGAGGGCGCCGTCCATGAGCCGGCGGCGCCCTCCTGATGAACCCTTGGCCATCTGATCCGCTGAAACCGCGGCAGCATCCTCTCCTCGACCACACCATTGGCAGCCAGCCCCGCAGGGCAACGCTTTGAGGCTTTCGCCTCACTCGGTCTGATTCGGACCGTCCACCGAATCCGTCGCGATGACGGACATCGCATTCATCAAGGAAAGATACTACCATGTCAGTCGTAATCAACACCAACTACGCGGCGACGGTTGCCTCCAACAACCTCGCCACCTCCAGTGCCATGCTGCAGAAGAGCCTCAACCGGCTCTCGAGCGGTTCCAAGATCGTGAACCCGTCCGACGATGCCGGCGGGCTCGCGGTGTCGTTAAAGTTGTCCGCTGCGGCGAGCCGTTCGGCCGCCACCGGCAACAATATCGGCAACGCGGTCTCGTTCCTGCAGACGCAGGACGGCGCGCTCAAGGTCGCTGGCGACATCCTCGGCCGCATGAGCGAGCTCAAGACGCTCTACGGTGATGTCACCAAGACCACGGGCGACCAGGCCAACTACAACACGGAGTTCACCGCGTTGCAGTCCGAGCTCACCGCCATCAGCAGCGAGAAGTTCAACGGCAAGTCGCTGTTCGGCACCTCGACCCTCGCCGTCTCCGTGACCGAGGACGGTTCGACCAGCTCGGCCATCACCCTCGCGGCGGCCGATCTGACCTCGACCGCTTCCGGCGGCGTCGGCGTCGTGACGGCCAACACGACCAGCACCTCCCTCGGTGCGATCACGTTGACCAACATCACCGATGCGCTCGAGACCGTCGCCACCATGCGCGCCGCCAACGGTGCCGGCCAGAGCCGCCTCGGCTTCGCGAGCAGCCTGCTCACGACCAACCAGACAAACCTCCAGGCCGCCAACAGCCGCATCGTAGATGTGGACGTGGCCCAGGAGTCCACGCAGCTCGCCCGCTGGAACACCCTCGTCCAAGCTGGCACGTCAATGCTCGCGCAAGCGAACGGCTCCGCGCAGACGGCACTGAAGCTCCTTCAGTAACCCCGTCCGTTGATGACATCCTGAAAGGGTCCTGGGACCCCGCCCGCCGCAAGGCGGGCGGGGTTTCATGCTTGGCCGGAACGCTTCGCGGGAAATCACAGCGCCGCGCCTCCGCTGCGCACCCCACCACCGGCGCAGTCTTGCGGCCCGCGCGTGCTTTGTTTCCCTCTCCCCATGCTCCTCGCTTGGACCACCGTTGCCACCGCCGCAGACGCCGACCGGCTTGCCGCCGACGCGGTCACGCGCGGCCTCGCCATTTGTGTGCAGATCGAGGGGCCGGTCGTCTCCCATTACCGCTGGCAGGGTGTGCCGGAGCGGGCGACGGAGTTTCGGCTCATGTTCAAGTTTTTGCCCAGCCAGCTGGCGGCGCTGGAGGCATGGCTGCACGCGGTGCATCCTTACGCGATACCGGAGTGGGTCGTGGTGCGTGCCGAGCACGTCGGGGAAAAATACTTGTCATGGGCGGTGGCGGGCTCTACTCCCTTGCCCTTTAACGCTCCGCCCTCCCTTCTTTACCAGCCATGTCCCAGCACAAAAGCCTCCAAGGCGTCTCCGGCCTCGTCGTGAAACGCAACGTCCTCAAGCGCTTCGAGCGCGTCGCCATCCTCAAGAAGCGCGCGCAATGGAAGGAAGGCGACCGCGTGCAGGGTCTCCGCAAGACCAAGCCCGACGTGTGAGCCGGGACGCAGGCAAACCCGCCTCCGCTTGAGGTGTAGGCCAGCAGCCCGCACTTCCTAAAAACGCCCGATGCACGCGCTGTTCGACCAACTCATCGAGTGGTATCGCGGTAAGCTGGATACGGGCGGCTACCCGCTCATCATTCTGCTGATGTTTGTCGAGAGCACGTTTGTGCCGCTGCCGAGTGAACTGGTTATACCTTTCGCCGCGCATCTCGCTCACACCAAGGGCAATCTGAGTCTCCCTGGCATCGTCCTTGCCGGCACACTTGGCTCATGGCTGGGGGCGACCGCGATGTATTGGCTGGCACGGCTGGCGGGCCGGCCGCTGATCATGAGCCACGGCAGAAAATTTCTCGTGCCGCCGGAGAAGGTGGAGAACGCCGAGCGCTGGGCGGCACGCTATGGCGGCTTCGGGATTTTTGCATCGCGGCTGCTGCCGGTTGTACGGCACCTCATCGGCATCCCTGCGGGCATCGTGCGGATGAATTACGCCAAATTTTCGCTGCACACGCTGCTTGGCTCGGCCGCTTGGTGCGCGGTGCTGTGCTGGTTCGGGGTGAGATTCGGGGAGGACTTGCAGCACTCGGAAAGCGTGGCCAAGACCGCCGGCGTCTGGATCGGCGGGGCGATGCTGGTGCTCGCCGCGATTTACTACGCCTTCGTCTATCGCTTCATGAGGGCGGAGGAGAAGTAGCTGGCCCTCGCCTCACCTCGCCCGGTAACGGCTCGCCGTCAAGCGGCAGCCCTACCTGATCTCGGCCAACCAAGCCGGCCCGGCACTGGTGGAATCCTCCATCCGTTCGCGGCCGAAGGCGCGCATATCCTCGGGTAGCGGGGCGTAAAAAATTTGCGGCGCGCCCGCTGCCGTGAGATCAATCGCGGCGCAGTGCAGGGCTTGGCGCGGGAGCAGAAGCCGGGCGGCGAGCGTGTCGGTCCAGCCGTGGTCAATGAACTCAAGGTAGAGCCGCGCGTCGGGGCCGTAGATTTTGTCGCCGACGACGGCGCGCCCGAGCCATTGCGCGTGGGCGCGGATCTGGTGCTTGCGGCCCGTCTCCGGCGTGGCCCGCGCGAGGGTAAAACCGCCACCCGACCCCACCGGCTCGAACCGCGTGACGGCGGGTTTCCCGTCTGGGCGCACGCAGGTCTTGATGAACACCGGCGTCGTCACGTCGTCGCCGAGCGGCTGGTCCACGGTGACGGTCTCGCGCAGTTCGCCGTTGAGGATGGCGAGGTAGCTCTTGGCCACGCGCCGCTCCTCCATCGCACGTTGGAGGCGGCTCGCGGTCGGCGCGTCCTTGGCGAGCACGACGACGCCGCTCGTTTCGCGGTCAAGGCGGAAGATGAGGTGCATCACGGGCAGGCCGGTGTGCTCGCGCAGCGCGCCGACGAGGCTCGACCACGGCCCGGCCTTCGACGGGTGGCAGACGACATCGCCGGGCTTGTTAATCACGAGCAGGTGCTCGTCCTCGTGCAAAATCCACGCAGGCAGCTCCTCGGGCGCGATCATCCTAACCGGCCCGATGCGCGTGCGGCGCGGCCAAGCGCAGGCGCGAATCGGGTAGTCCGGCTTGGGTGTGGCTGAGGCCGGTACGTCGCCGCTGGAGGCGGCGTGACTCGCGTTGGCGGCCGCGTCGCCCGGCTCGCCCATGTGGCGTGCGTCGCTCACGAGGACGAGGGCGCGGCCTGTTTCAGCCGGAATTTTTCCAACGCCACCGCGCTGCCGCGCGCGGCGAGCGGCTTCGGGATCTTTGCGCTGAACGCGACGAGCAGCTTGTTTTTCCAGCCGGTCACGACCTGCGCCCGGCCCGCCGCCAGCGCGCGGAACGCCGCCCCCACGACCGCATCGCACGTCATGCTGAGAGAGTCCGGTACGCTGCCGATCCGCATCCCGGCACGCTGCCCAAAGTTCGTCGCTGTCGGCCCCGGGCAGACGGCGAGCGCGCGCAGGCCGGAGCCACGCAGCTCCTCGTTGAGCGCGAGGCTCCAGTGCAGCAGAAACGCCTTGGTCGCGCCGTAGGTTGCCATGTAGGTCGTGGGCTGAAACGCCGCCGTCGAGGCGATGTTCATGATCGCACCGCCGCGCGTCTTCAGCGTGGGCAGCAGCAGGCCGGTGAGGTGGACGACGGCGCGCACGTTGAGGTCAACCATGCCGAGCTGGTGCTCCAGCGTCGGTGCCGGGAAGCGTCCGTAGGAACCGAATCCGCTGTTGTTAATGAGCAGCACGCGGCCGTCGGGCGCAACGCTGCGAAGGAAGATAAGCACCTCCTCGGCGGCACGTGTGATTTCGGTTTTTTCTTCCAAGTCGCACGCGACATGGCGTAGCGTATGCTCCGCGATATTTATGGCGGGTTTTTTCCGAGAAAGGTTGCAAACACGCGCCTCCGGGTGCAGCGTGACGGCGTGTTCGATGAACGCTTTTCCCAGCCCCGAGGAACCGCCGGTCACAATGACGGCGCTGAACGAGCGGAGCATCTGGGTGGAGGAAGGCATGGGCGTTTCTCTTTCCTGGCGGGTTTCCCGCCTGCAACCGTAACCAAACCCAAGACCATGAACAAAAACAACCCTGCAAGTGAAGTGATCGTGTCGGGCATCCATCTCGAGCTCACCCCCTCGTTAAAGGCGTTTGTGCGAGAAAAGGCGGATCGGTTGTTCCGTCATGAGGAGCGCATCGTGCGCGTGCGCGTGGAGCTGGAGTGTGATCCACGTCAGGATGTAACCCACCGTTTCACGGCCAAGGGCCATATCCAAATCAACGGCCCCGACCTTAACGCCACCGTCGAGGCCGAAGAGTGCCACAAGGCCGTCGCGCTGCTCGTGGACAAGCTCGACCAAATGCTCCGCCGCCGGGCCAAATTGTTCAAGTCGCGCCGACACAACCTGCATGCCGTCGAGTGGGACGACGTCGCACTGCCAAAGGCAGTGTGAACGCCAGCCACCTTCTGGCGGCTGTATTTGCCACCACAAACAAAGCCCGCCGGGTTTTCTGGCGGGCTTTTTTGTGTCCAGCGAATGGTGCACCTGCAGGGAGTCGAACCCCGAACCTCCAGATTCGTAGTCTGGCGCTCTATCCAGTTGAGCTACAGGTGCGCGAAGGAGCGCCAGAAGAAGCACGCCGCCGTTCTTGGGTGCAAGAGCGAAGTTTGCTCTCCTTTGGCCTAGGTGTCTTGGCTTGGATACCTTCCCTTGCGCCCTAAAATAATTGCTGGACACTGGCGAAACGAGTCGTTTCCCTTTACCTCAATCGCGCAACCGCGCCATCATCTCTCCCTGCAACCAAAACCCTACATGAAAAAGACCATCCTCAAATCCATCCTCGTCGCCGCCACCTGTTTCGGTGCCGTTGCTGCCCAGGCCCAAACCGTCAAAATCGTGTCGTTCAACAGCGGCAAGGTTCTTGCCGGTTATTACAAGGCCCAGCAATACACTCTCAAACTCAATGTTCAGAAAATGAGCGCTGAGCAGATGATCGCCACGCAGCAAAAAGACCTGCAGCAGCTTTCAAACGATTTTCAGGCCATTGACGCCAAGTGGCGGGCCACATCCGCTACGGAGACGAAGACCCGTGATGCGTTGACCGCGGAGGCCACTTTGAAGTCTGAGACGTTCAATCATACCCGGGACGCGCTCCAGAAAACCATCAACGAGGAGCAGGATAACCTGAACAAGCAAATCCAAGCAGCTCAACAGGATGCCGCGAAGGATGTTGTCGGTGCCGTCAAGATCGTCGCCACCAAAATGAACGCTACGGTCGTCTTGGATGTGAACAGTGTCGTCTACATTGACACGAGCATGGCCAAGGACATTTCTGACGATGTACTGGCCGAACTCAATAAGGGGCATGAAAAAGAACTCGAAAAGCCTGCTGATACCAAGGCCCCGGACACCAAACCGGCCGATACCAAGCCGGCTGCGAGTGGAAAATAATGCCTTATTCAAGTAATTAACATATAACAGTTTAAGCCTGCTCCGCCTACAAGGCCGGGCAGGCTTTTTTGTGTGCTTG
>CAIQBC010000234.1 GCA_903869955.1 uncultured Opitutia bacterium | reverse complement strand
GGTCGTCACCCGCCACCGCGAGTGGGAAGCGTTGCATGCGCGTCGTTTCGCGCCTGTCGCACGCTCCGTCGTGGTGCCGCCGGCCGGCCGGCGATTGCGGATTGGCTATGTCTCGCCTGACTTTTGCCAGCACGCGGTCGCGTTCTTCATCGCGCCGGTGCTTGCGGCGCATGATCGCGCTCGGTTTGAGGTTTTTTGTTACCACGCGCGCGGCGCGCGTGACGCCGTGACGGCGCGACTGCGCGCCACGGTGGAGCATTGGCGCGACCTCGCCGCGCTTGACGACGAGGCGGCGGCCGAACTTATCCGGCTGGACGGCATTGACATCCTCGTGGACCTCGCCGGCCATACGGCGGGCAACCGCCTGTTGGTGTTCGCGCGTCGGCCCGCGCCCGTGCAGCTCACCTGGCTGGGCTATCCCAACACCACCGGCCTCGGCGCAATGGACGGGCGCATCACCGACGGCGTGTGCGTGCCACCCGGTGGTGACGACGGGCAGCATGGGCCGGAGAAATTGCTCCGTCTGCCAGATGTTTTTTGCTGCTACCAGCCCCCTCCAGATTGTCCGCCGGTCACACCGCCTGACGCGACGTCCGACACCGGACGGCCGTTCACGTTCTGCAGTTTCAGCAACCTCGCCAAGCTTTCGCCCGCCACCATCGCCGTTTGGGCGCAGATTCTTGCGGCAAGGCCCGGCGCGCGCCTGCTGCTCAAGTCGCCCGGCGCGGGCGATGCCGACACGCAGGAATTTTTCCGCGCGCAGTTTTCGGCGCATGGCGTCGTTCCGGGGCGCGTCGTGTTCAACGGCGAGGCGCTGCCGATGCGCGCACATCTCGCGCTCTACCACGGGTGCGACGTTGCCCTCGACCCGTTCCCCTACAACGGCACGACGACCACTTGCGAGGCGCTGCTGATGGGGGTCCCGGTTGTTACGCTTGCGGGCGCGGCACACGTCTCGCGTGTCGGGGTGAGCTTCCTCGCCTGTATCGGCCTGCCGGAGCTCATCGCGTCAACGCCCGCCGAGTATGTGCGAATTGCCGTGCAGCTTGCCACCGACAAGGTGCAACACGCCGGGCTGCACGCCACGCTCCGTCCACGCCTGCTTGCCAGCCCACTGGGCCAGGCCGCCGCCTTCACCCGAAAATTTGAGGCGGTGCTGCTTGGCTCGCATAGGGAACTTGCGAAATGTGAGGCGCGAGAGTGAGGGGCGAAAAATTAAGCAAATAACCCGGAAGCTAGGAGTCGGTGGGAGAATCGCTCCTGTTTTCATGGCCTCTTGCTTATCAACCAATTTTTCCTAGCCCGGCGGCCACGTCATCTGGCGTTGGCCGAGTAGGTGGATGTGGAGGTGCGGGACAGACTCGCAGGCGTGTGGGCCGTGGTTCACCACGAGGCGGAAGCCTTCAGCAAGCTTTAGCTTCTTGGCGACGGTGCCCGCGGTGAGCAGCAGGTGGCCAAGGAGGGCTTGGTCGGCGGCGGTGGCTTCTCCGATACGGGGTATGGGTTGCTTCGGGATGATGAGCAAGTGGACGGGCGCGGCGGGATGGATGTCGTGGATGACGATACTGGATTCGTCTTCGTGCTCAATGCGGGCGGGAATCTCGCGGGCAATGATGCGTTGGAAAAGAGTTGGGGACATGGAGTTTATTTGAGCCACAGAGGCACGGAGGTCACAGAGCAAAAAGTTTGGAATTTCTCCGTGAACTCTATGCCTCCGTGGTGCAAAAAATTAAAGAAATAGCAAATGCAGTTCGGCGGTGCGGGCGGTGCGAGCGGCGGCGAGATCGCGGACGTAGTCGAGCGCGCTTTCGTAGTCGCGCTGGCGGCGCGGGGTGGCGCGGCGGTCGGCGGGGAGCAGGGCGGGGCGGAGGTTGGTCACGAGCAGCGTGGACTCGGTGAAGGGGGTGAGCTGCTTGAGACCGGTCATCAGCTCGGCGCGGGCGAAGAGCGGCGTGGCAGAGGTGACGGTGCGCGAGGCGTCCCAGTGAAAAAAGCCGTGGCGCGGCTCAGCGGCGAAGAACTTGCCGAGTAGCGAGGCGGCGGCGGCGTTGAAGGCGGTGTCGAATTTCTCCGCGAATTCGGGGTGTGTCCTCATCTGCTCCTCCAACTCGGCTAGACTGAAGGCGATGCCGTCCTTGATCTGCTGCGCGAGGTAGAGGTCGTGCCCGGTCACGCGGGCAAAGAACGCGTTGATGAAGTGCAGGCGGTGCAGCTCGGCGGGCGGGAGGGCGGGCATTTAGGAAATAAATTTAACCACGGATTCCACGGATGAAAACCTCGACTGACTTGGTCAAGACCCTCGGAGACCGTATTCCCGATTGAAATCCATGAGACGGTGCCCGACGACCTGCTTCTTTTGGAGATCCAGCACGATTATCATAAACACTTCGCTGTCTTCTTTTGTGTCGATCAAGATGTGCTCGAATTGTCCACCATCCTCGCGCCAAATAAACTGGACGCTGCCTGAGGAACAATCGAACCCTTGGTAGTCTACCTTCGGGATTTGATCGACGTAAGACCAGAAAGGAAACGGGGCGTTTCCATCGGCATCAACCCGAAGCATTTTTTTGCCGAAGGTCTTTCGGTATGCGAGCTCGTCTAGCAAAGGCATAGGCGCTTGGTTCCGTTATGAGCGTTGGTTTCGTTCAGCGGCTGCCGCCCTCCGGCTTTTCGAGGGCGCTGATCTCGTCCACGAACTCGGTCACGTCGCGGAATTGTTTGTAGATGCTAGCGAAGCGGACGTACGCGACCTGGTCCATCTTGCGGAGGCGTTCCATCACGGCGTCGCCGATGGCGCGCGAGGGGATCTGGTGGTCGTATTGGGCTTCGAGGATGTCAATCACGTCCTCGACGAGCATGGAGATCTGCTCGGCGTCCACGGGGCGCTTGTGGCAGGCGGCGCGGGCGGAGCCGACGAGCTTCTCGCGGTCGAAGTCTTCGCGGCGGCCGTCGCGCTTGATGACGACCAGGCCCTCGCGCACGAGCGCTTCGGTGGTCGTGAAGCGGTGGCTGCACTCCAAGCACTCGCGGCGGCGGCGGATGGTCGAGCCCTCCTTGCTGATACGGGAGTCAATAACCTTGTCCTCGATGGAAGTGCATTTGGGGCAGCGCATGGG
>CAIQBC010000233.1 GCA_903869955.1 uncultured Opitutia bacterium | reverse complement strand
GAGATGGCGGCGGCGGTGATGGTGATGCCGCGCTCGCGCTCCTGCTCCATCCAGTCGGTGACGGTGGTGCCCTCGTGGACCTCGCCCATCTTGTGGACCGCGCCGGAGTAGAAAAGGATGCGCTCGGTCGTCGTGGTCTTGCCGGCGTCGATGTGCGCGGCAATGCCGATGTTGCGCGTCCATTCGAGCGGGAACGGGCGATCCTTGGAGTTGACCGGCGAGGTCTTGGCCTTGTCGGTAACGACAGTAATGGCGGGACGAGATGAATCGGCAGCGGACATGGGCGGAAGGGCTGGCGCGTTACCAGCGGAGATGGGCGAAGGCGCGATTGGCCTGGGCCATCTTGTGCGTGTCCTCTTTCTTCTTCACGACGCTGCCCGTGTTGTTGTAGGCATCAATGATCTCGGCGGCGAGGGCATCCTTCATCGGGAGCCCCTTCCGGCCATCGGCCGCCGTGACGATCCAGCGCAACGCGAGCGACTCCTGCCGCTCAAACGAGATTTCCACCGGCACCTGATAGGTGGCCCCGCCGACGCGGCGGCTCTTCACCTCCAGGCGCGGACGCGCGTTCTCCAGCGCGCCGAGCAGCAAGTCAACCGGATCGCCCTTCTCCAGCTTTTCCGAGACCTTCTCGAACGCACCATACACGATGCGCTGGGCAATGGTCTTCTTGCCCGACTTCATGATGATGTTGACGAGATGCGCGACCAGCGGGCTGCTGTAGCGGGCATCGGGAACAACCTGACGTTTCTCGGCTCTGTGACGGCGTGACATTGTAGAAAATAAGGACGCGGGTTACTTGGCAGCCTTCGGGCGCTTGACCCCGTATTTCGAACGGGAACGACGGCGCTTCTCAACTCCGGTCGCGTCCAGCGTGCCGCGGACGATGTGATAACGGACGCCGGGCAAATCTTTCACGCGTCCGCCCCGCACGAGGACAATCGAGTGCTCCTGCAACGAGTGGCCCTCGTCAGGAATGTAGGAGATGACCTCGCTGCCGTTGGTGAGGCGCACCTTCGCCACCTTGCGGATGGCGGAGTTGGGCTTCTTGGGCGTACGGGTCATCACCTGCACGCAGACGCCACGGCGAAACGGGTTGCCCGCCAGGGCCGGCGATTTGGACTTCGCGACGATGTTGCGGCGTCCTTTGCGCACAAGTTGGTTGATGGTCGGCATGCGAAAAATGAGTGGTGATTTGCGGAAAAGGGCTGAACGTGAACGGCTGCCAACCACACAGCAAGAACTTTTTGGAAAAAAAGCTCGGAGCGCCCTTTGGCCGACGGCAGACCGCGTGGAAAATCGCGGGCAGGTGCGCCAAGCAGCCCTGCTTCCGCCCTCGACAGCGGACGGAAAGGAATTAAATTTCTTCCTTCGACAGCCAGCGGAACGACACGATGCGAAACCGGCGGCCGTAGACCTGGTTAATCAGCTTGATGGGTACACCACCATCGCTCAACGGCAGGCTGTTGGTGCCGCTCGGGTGCACCGAGGCCGGATCGCTCGGGTCCAGGTAATCGGGGAAACGTTGCACCACGGCCTCGCACCAGGCGCGGGCCTGAATGTCGGTCGGTTTGACGCTGGATTGATCGCCGGTGAAATTCACCAGATCAATCGCGTCGCCGTAGGCCCGGATCACAAAGGTGTCGGAGCGGGCCGACAGGTTGGGGCCGATGGCCTGCAGGATGTCGGCCTGCGTGAGCCAGCCGGGAATCCCCGTGTCGCGACTCATGGTGACGCCCGTGCCGGGCGGAATTGCGGTCGTGACGGAGGCAGAAATGGTCGTCTTGGGCAGCAAGTCGGCATAGGGGGTGGAATTGGTCACACTGCCACCCGACCCGCCGTTGGCACCGGTCGTCATATTGATGTCATAATTTGGCCGGACTGTAAGCGCCACCGAGTTCGATCCCGTGTGCGACAGGGATGTAGTGTTGGTGATGTTGATGCCGGCGCGGTCTATGGCCATCTGCAAGGGTCCGGCTACCTCGATGGTATTTGCCTCGGTGGTGAGATAGCCGGGGACCATGCCGCCGTGGGGCTGGGAGGTATCTCCCTCCATCCCGCGCATCACCAGCGGGGTGGTCGCCGAGTTCGTCCCCGTAATGCCGCCGCGGTTGATAAAGCTGGCAAGCGTGGGAAACGGTCCGCGCAGGCGGATCTCCTGCACCAAGCAGGTGGCGAGCGCTACGATTTGCGCGTCCGTCAGCCGGCGATAGCCGGCGTAGCTGCTGAAGGTCTGGGTGCTCTCCCGGTCCCCGGCGCTGAATCTCGGCTGGTTAAGCGTACGCGGGAACGACGTGCTGCCGCTGCTCGCCCCGGTGGTCGCGTTGGAGACATTGCCAGAGGTGTCCGACGCGCTGCCATCGCGCTTGCGCAGGCCGGACAGCACGGCGATCCACGCCTCGATCGAGGTGGAGTTGATGTTAAAGGCGCCATCGGTCATCAGATAGCGGGCCGCCGCGTATTCCTTCGGGATCTTCAGGGCGGGGTTGAAGGCATCGGGGGCCGAGGCGGTGGCGGTGATGTCGCCCAGCGCGAGCTGCACGTCGGTGGGGGTGACGCCGACACCATACTTGAGTCGCGGATTGACCGACTGCACGGTGCCGCCCCGCGCCTGCGTGACCTGAGGAATGGCGGAAAAATAAAAGCGGTCCCACAGCGCGGTATTGAGCAGGTAGGGCATGTCGAAATAATTGGTGCCGCGAATGGTGGAATCGGTGGCTGAAACCGACTCCGTGGAAAAACCGGCTCCGCTGTTGCTTTTGTTGAACGGATCCGGCGCATTGTTGGCATACCAAATATTGGGACGAAGTTCCTTGGCCATCGTGCGCGAAACCAAGGGATGAAACCATGAGTTGCCCACGGCGTTGTTGGTCTGGTGCCCGACGAAGGGATACTGGTCATCGGCAGTCAGGTTCGCATGCGTGAGAAAACCGACGGAAAGGATGGGCATGTCCAAGGTACCATTGCGGCGCGGCAGGTCATACAGCACCATCTGGTAGGACAGGGAGCCGCTGACCGAAGAGCTGACCGGATTGTAGCTGAAATTGGGCCCCCACGCGGGCGGCCAGCTCCCGTTCATGGCATCTATCCCCACTCCGCTCGCCGACAGCGTACCGGTGCCGCCGCCAACCGCCCCAGAACTGTTCAAATACAGTCCCCGGTAAGGCGGCGGACTGGTCATGCTCACCCACGCCGTCGAGACCCACGGAACGGGACGATACTGCGCCTGCAGGTTGAAGTCGGCATGGCGCCAGCTCCCAGTCCCATCGTCCGGCACCAAGGGGACACCGATGGCCTGAAGCCTCTGCGAATAGGTGGTGTCGTTGGAGGCCCCCGCATTGGTGATGCTGACCGGCACTGACGGCAGCATCAGGTTGATGAGATAGCCACCGGCAGCGCCACCGGTGGTAGTTCCCGCTGGGCCGACAATGGCAGGCGTACCCGACTGGGTGGTTCCGGTCGCGTTCGCCCAGTCGGGTCCAATAATCGAGCCGTAGACCTGATGGGCACTGGTGGTGATGGAATTGTTCAAATCCCGCATGTAAATGCTGAAATTTGAACCGTCCCCTATTCCGGTAGAGACCGATATGGTGGTAGAGGTCTTCGGCACATTTGAGATGCTCAATGTTACCGGAGGTTGCTGTCCGGACGAGCTGATTGACATGCTGCTGGTCGTAAGCGTGTTGGGACTGCCACTGGTCACTGTGACCAAATGTATGCTCACATTGCCTTTGGCAGTGTCGCCAAAGCTCATCGCCGGTGCATTTGGATCTATCTGAAAACCAACAATGCCACCAGTTGGGATTACGAGGTTCGTATCTGTCCTATACGTGAATCCAGAAACCGCAGAGTAAGTGCTAGGATTGATGGTTGGCAACGGGTCGAGCCCGTTAATGAAGGACTGCGTGCTCGTCCAACTGTTGGAGACGGTGTTGGTCTTATTAAAATTACCCTGAAGCACCAACGGAATCGAAGAGTTTCCTCCCCCTGTAGTTCCGGCAACACTAAACGTAACGGATGAGGATCCAAGTCCAGACCAAGAACTTCTGCCGCTCTGAGCCGTGCTTGCGGTCTGTGAGTAGTAGCCATTGTTGGGGTTGATCCAGACAAACTCCAAGCCCTTCGGGATGTAGAGCGGCGCGGCATAAGGATTACCGACGGCAAAGGCCAGTTGGATGTTAAAGGCGTAAGTCATGGTCCAAATTGTACTGGTCGCGGTCGCGGGGGGGGGAGGATTCGGTGTAATCACAGGCCTGAAGAGCTTCACCGACGCATAAATCCGCGCCTGCGTCATCACCGGTGTGATGTGTGCAAGGAGCGGAACCGACGAGCTCAAGGGCGTGTTGCCCGGCGATCCGCTCCGGTCTAGCCCAAGGTTGGCAATCATCGAGGTGCCGATCTGGGCGGTGACGCTCGAGGTGGTGCCGGTGTCGAGCTGCTTGGAGATATCATACCAGCTCTTGACCATGTCCCAAGAGGGCAAGGCGAGTGGTGAAGTGGAGAGCACCGCGTTGAAGGGCGAGACATCCGTCGCCGAGCTGGTCTGGCTGGTATCCTTGCGCGCGGGGTCAATCCAAGTGTAACGGGCATCTCCCCGGGGCAGGACACTCACCATGCGGGAGGAAGGCAGGATGCTAATGCCCCTGAGCCGCTCATTGTAGAAGGCATTGGGGGAAAAAGGGATGTTTGCATTATAGGTCTTGCTGGTGGGGCCGTCATCCAGCAGGGACGTCAGATCAATTTTCAGGCCGCCCGCGCGGGTGTCGGAAAGCACCCCAAAGGAGTAAGCGGTGAGATTATGAAAGTTGCTCTTGATGCTGGTATCGGTCGTGCTGGTGGTGGCGGTGGGATCCACGAAGCGCAGTTCCTTCAGGGAAACTACGTTGGAGATTTTGGCCGAAGTGAAGGTTGAGGTGCTGACCGAGGAGGTGTTGACCGGATAGGAAACGCTGTTCGCGGAAAAGGTGTCGGAAAAGCCCGGTACCAGCTCAATGCCGTTCCGTTGCGCCACCTGCATCCGCACCCGGGCCGGTATGCTGGTGGTGGAGATGACATTCATGACATTGTAACCGTCGTAAGGATCCCGGAGGTTGACCTTGGCCTTGACCCCTTCGTCCAGCACGGCATAGCCAAAACGTCCGCTCAGCTTGTTGCCGCTACCCCCGCCGGGCAACAAGGTGGAGCTCATGCTGATCGGCACCAGCGGGGCCACGACATAGGCGTCCGGCAGGCCCGGCAAGGTGCTGGCACTGCTCCAACTGGCCGTGCCAGGTCCGACCAGCAAAATGCCTTGGGTACCCCCGATGGTGACGGTAGAAAGGGCGGTGGATTGGGTCGTGACACCCTGGACCGGAGTGTCGGGGGTGAAGGGCATCTGATCGGAGTGGGACGCGGTGATGATCTGGCCGCCGCTGAAAGTGGAGGCGACAAAATTAACCTGCTCGTTGCCGCTTACCAGCCAAGTAAGGAGGACGGGCTTGGGCGACCGGACATAGCTGTCATTGGCCGGGTCGAGCGGGCCCGCCACCGCAGTCCAAAAACGGGTGCCAGTCTGCAGGTTGACGGGCAACCCGGCGGTGACGGCGTTTTGACCGTTTTTGACATAGCTGTTGGTGACCGTCTGGGCATAAATATTTTTGCCGCCGCCGGGACCGGGAAGCGAGATATTCTGGCCGTTGGCGAGGATGCTGGAGTCGGCGAACTCGGCCGTAAAGGTGATGCGTTGGTCATGGCCGTCAAATTTTTCGAGCTGGCCGATTGCAGTTTGCAGTCCCACCAAGGCGTTCTGGCGCGCTTGGATCTCCGGCAAGCCGCTATTGGCCACCTCGGCGGCCGTGCGGACCATAAAGGTGAGCGACAGGAGCAGCAGCACAAGAAAGGCCGCCAAGGTGAGGCTGATGATCAGGGCAAAGCCACGCGGCCGCGCGAGCCAGCGGGAGCGAGAAGAACGGGAGGAGGTGGGTTGGCGGGGTGGCATGGCCGGAGCGGTTAATTGTTTGGTTCCTCGGAAACGTGGGGAAAAAGGAGTGGCGTGGACAGGCCAGGACGGTTGGTCACGGCGACACGCCGGGCAACTGAATGCGTCGAGTATAGATGTGGGAGTGCTGCTCGGCAAGTTTCCACCATTGTTCGCCCGCGTTCTTCAGGCCGAGGGGAAGGGCAGCGGGGCTGGCCCCACCGGTAGGCGCGTTCTCAAGGGTGTCAATCAACTGGGCCCCTTCCTCATCCAAGATACGCAGGAAGACATCCACATAAACCGGGATACAGGGCCGATTCGGAGTCCCAGGGGTCCCATTGATGTTGTAGGCAAAAGCGTAGGTCATCGCCGATGCGCTCTGAAAGCCGTTGGTCCCCCACCCGGTGTAGGAACCTCCGCTGGAAGCGGAAGGCTGCAAGCCCGGGATGAGCACACCGTTGGCACCCCGCCGGGTGAAACCATCCTCGGTGGTCGCGGCGAAACCCAAGTTGGGCTGGGATTCAGGGCTCTTGGAGGCGGGGAAAAGCAGGACATCCATCTCGCGCCCATTGTTGGGATCCCTCGTTCGGCCCCAAACCAGCAAACCGAAGTCAATCACGTTGTCTGCGAGGACCTGACTGACGTTTGGCTGGCGAATATTGCCGGCGTCTTCCTGCGCCAAACCGCCGACGGTGGGGCTGTTGTAAGTGCTCACCGCCCCGGTATGGACCGGAATCGTGGACTGGGCCGTGGTGGCAAAAGTTTGGAAAAAATCGTAGCCGGTCGCGAAGGTGGATCTGGCCTGCGAGGTGACGATGTCCCCAAAGGGACGGACCGTTGAACGCATGAGGTAGTAGCGATATGACAGGCTGGAATCGGCGGTCTTCATGCGCACGATTTGGTAGCCGATGGCCCGGGGCACCGGGGCGCTCTTGGTCTGGCCATTGTTGCTGTCGGGCACGGGGGCGAAGAGGCGCAACCATACCCCGGCCTGGCCGAAGCGGAAGGTGGTGATATCGGGTACGTTCGAGGCGGCGGTGGTGTCGGAACGCGTGAGCGTGCTTTGAGTCGCCGTGGCGGGAGGAATGTAGCCCGGCATGACCAAGGATGACCCGGGAGCGTTCGGGACGTAGGGAGAGCTCATCCCCTTGGGTTTCATGTTGCCGCGGGGTCCGGGCGTCCAGCTCGTGAAGTTGCGTGTCTGGCCAGTGGTGCTGCCGCTGTTGCTGAAGCTGACACCATGGGTGTCACCCGTTTGATCCTGGTCAGGCTGGATTGTGGCCGCCAGCCACACCCGCCCGTCAGTCCGAAACACCGCTGTGCTCAAATCCTGATCAAGGGAGTCCAAGACCCGCGACGCCTCGTTTTCGGTCGTCATCCGCCCGGCCGCCCGGTTCCACTGGCTCAGCGCGTTGGTGCTGAAATTGAGAAAAAAAGCCACCATGATCAGAGTGACCCCCAGCGCCACCATGAGCTCAATCATGGTAAATCCACGCGAGGCAGGGGAAGTGTGCGTACGAGGTGTCATCACCGGGCCAAGGCGAAGTTAAAGGGCGGAAGCACTCCCCGCTGGGAGCGGAGCGCCGGATCGGCGGCCTTTTTATCGAACGTGTAGGCCGGCCATGAGACCCGCACCGAGAACATGACCGAGGCAGCGGCCGTCAGATCCTTGCCCTCGGTGCCGGTGGTCAACGGGGGCGACAGCACTGGGTTGGGGCTGCGCACCAGCATGACCTCAAAATACTTCTCATTGTCGTTGGCCGGGGACAGACCCCAGACCGGGTCGTTGTAAGTGCCGACCTTGTCCCCGAGCCGGCTGACAAAAAGCACTTTGCCGCTGGTTGGACTTACGCCGGAAGAATTCGGATTCTGGTTGGCATCGAACAACATCCCGGAGGACGACACCCAAGTGAATTTTTTATCCGGATCGCTCGTGCCCTGGATGACATCGTAACCAAGGCTGGTGAGCTTGGCGTCAATGGCCCCAACGATACGTTTGGCCGTCGCCTGGTCAATCACCGCCGACTCCGTCCGGAGGCTGCTGGTCAGCATCGCCACGGTCATGATGACGGCCACGGAAAAAATACCGACCGCCACGATCACCTCGATGAGGGTGAAACCGCAAGGCCATGGGCGAAGGGACGGACCGGAATTGGTATCAGGGGAAATCTTGGACATCGTTTAAAAGGGTCGGGCTGCCGTATTGGGTGATACGCACGGCTCGGATGTTTTGCGGGTTGGTGAAGCGCATGGGCTCTTTGTCGGTGCTTCCCGAAATGACAGGCATCCCCTCAGAGAGGGCGATCAGGTCGCCATTGCTGCCCAGGGTGGCCCGTGACGTGAACCGGGTGAAGTAGAAGCTTCCGTCCGTCCCGTCCACCGTCATCTTGACCGTCGAAGTCGCCGAGGCCGTGTTGGTGGAGGCAAAGTTCATCGAGACGAACTGGGAGAGCCGGTTGGGGCTGGACGGCCATGACTGTAAGCCAACCGCAACTTGGGGAGGAATGGGGGGCACGACATAAACTCCCTTTTGCAGCAGCAGAACCCCGCCCACGGTGTTCCACTTGTTGCCATTGGGGCTGGTGGGGTCGGGCACCACCACTTGCAACTGCCGCAGGCAGCGGCTCTTTTCCTCGTCGCTGCCCCGGCCGGCAAACACGATGAGCCGGGCGGCATCGGTATCAATGGTGCGGTTGTTACCCAGTGTCACCCGCGCCTGCACGCGGGCGAGATCCACCAGCCCCGCAATCTCCGATTGCGCGGCCTTGAGGTTGCTGCCCGGGCTATTGATCCTCGAAACGGTGAACACGCCAAACCCGATCACAATGATGCCGATCACAAAGATGATCTCCGTCACGGTGAAGGCCCGGACGTCCACCGCCGCCGGACGACCGGGCAGCGCGGACCGCCGAACGCAAGCCAGACGCGCTCGCATCCTTTCGCGGACGTGGAAAAATCTGGAGGGGTGAATCATTTCCAGCTAAAGACCGCCTGGTCGGAATCAACCGGGTCATCGGACGAATTACCCACACCAGCCGAATAAAAAATCACTCCGGCTCTGATGCCTTGGGATTGGGTCAGATTAATATCAGCGGTTGGATTCGGGGTGAACACCCCACCATTCACACCCTTGACCGGAGGCGTCTTATTCTGGTCGGAAATATTGATGATACCGTCCAAGTTGTTGTCGTAGAGCACCGCAATGTCTTTGTTGCCAAAGGAGTCCATCAGCACGGGTGGAGTGATGCTCGTATCCACTAAATCGGGTGATAGGTTATAAAAGCTCAATAGCTTGGTATTCCCGTCTTTTTTCGCGGCTTGGACAGAGGGGCCGCGCAAATCGGCATCTGTTCCGTCCATATGGCGTCCGGTCAGGGCAACAGCAAACCTGTCGGACTGGATCAGGTTATCCTGCGTGGAAGATCCGACGGTCCCGCTGCCACTGAGCACGGGATAGCCGCCGTATTCCACCCGAAACTGCTCCATCGCGGTGGCCCATTGGCCAAACTGCGCCTTTGCCCTCACCTTGAGCGCCCGGTTGCGCAGGCCATGGGCGATCGGCACGGTGATAGCCATGAGAACCGTGATGCAACTGACCACAGTCAGGAGCTCGATAATGGTGAACGCCCGGCGGCCCGGGGAACGGAGGGTGGGGTTATTGGATGGCTGGTTCATAAATATTGTCAGCATCATCGCCAACCGGCGAACTTGTCGGGGCGCTGCCTTGGATGAAACCGGTGCTGTTGATAGGCGGTGAGATGTATTTGCCGTCCGGCCCGCTGCTGAAGAGCACATAGGACGAATTCACCCAATTGCTGGCCTGTTTCTTGTAGATGTAATGATAAGGGTTGCCCCACGGATCCAACAACGAGTTCTGCCCAACTTCCTGACTGCCAAGTTTGTCCGGATTTGTCACCGTGAACTGGCTGAGGTTGTTCAGCATGATTTTGCCGGGCGGAGTCAATGTCGGCAGCCTGGGGCCGGGGCCGAGCTTTCCCGTAAGCGCGTCGTATAGTTGCTTTTCCTGGTCGGTCTGGGGGTAGTCGCCGAATTGCACCTTGTATTGGGCGAGGGCCTGGCCAATGCCGGCCAGTTCGCTCCGGGCGCGGGTCACCATGGACTGCTGGGCGATTCCGCTGCCGATATTGATGGTGATCGTCAGCAGGATAGCCATGACGCCGATAACCACCAGCAGCTCCGTCACCGTGAAAGCACGGTGGCGGCGGAACTGACATGAGGTCGCGGGGAAACAAGGCATGGGGCGTGGGAGGAAAGTTGGAGGAAGAAGGCCGGGGAGGGACACTTCAACGAAAAAATGGTCTGGGGAATAAGTAAGCATGCCGGTACGAAATGCAAGGTGGCCATGCCGGGCACGCGCTGTAATGCGTGCACCGACTCCGGGCACGCGATCGCCCTACCCTGCCACCGGGTAGCTGCCGAGCCACTTCACCAGCGGGCATGATTTTTTCAGCTCCGCCAGCGCGGCCTGCATCACCGCGTCGTCGTGATGACCCGAGACATCAATGAAGAAATAATAGTCCCACGGCCGCCGCCGGCTCGGACGCGACTCGATCTTTGAAAGGTTGATGCCCCGCTCGGCCAGCGGTGTGAGCATCCGCAGCAGTGATCCCGAGTGGGCCGCCGCCTCGTCACCCAGCGAGATGAGGAAGCTCGACATGTCACGCCCGCCGCCCACTGGTCCGGCGGCCTTTTTTCCAATCACCAGGAAACGCGTCGTGTTGTCCGGCTGGTCCTGGATGTTTTTCTCGGCCACGGGCACGTCGTGAAAAGCCGCCGCCAGCTCGCCCGCCACCGCCGCCGCGCCCGGCTCGTCGCGCGCGATCCGGACCGCGTGCGCCGTGCTCGGGGCGTCGAGCAGCTGCGCATGCGGGAGCTGGCGTTGCAGCCAGCGGCGGCACTGCGCGAGCGCCTGGTCCTTCGAGTAGACCCGCGCGATTTTCTCCAGCGGCGACCGCGAGATGAGGCAGTAGGATATCTCCAGGCAAACCTGCGCGACAATTTTCAGGTCGCTCTCCACAAACAGGTCGAGCGCGTCGCGGACCGATCCTTCGGTGGAGTTTTCAATCGGGACCACGCCGTAATCGGCCTCGCCCTTTTCCACTGCCGTGAAAATGTCCGCGAACGTCGCAAACGCATGATAGCCCACGCTCGCCCCGAATTTTTTCAGCGCCGCCTGGTGGCTGTTGGTCGCCTCGGGTCCGAGGTAGGCGATGCGCAGCGGCTTTTCCAGCGCGATCGCCGCCGACATGATCTCGCGATAGACGGCCTGCAGCGCCTCCGGCTTCATCGGCCCCGTGTTGAGCGCGGCGACCATCCGCAACACCGCGTCCTCGCGCTCCGGCACATAAATCTCACCGCCAGTGCCACGCTTGAGCCGGCCAATCTCGGCGGCCAGCGTGAGCCGCCGGTTGAGCAGCGCGACAATCTCGCGGTCGAGACCGTCAATTTTTTCGCGAAGCGGGGTGAGCTGTTCCATGTTGGAAAAAACGTGGGGATAATGTTAGCCGCCTGCAGGAGCAGGCGCATCCACCGGTCCGGCTGAGGTCGCCGCCATGGCCAGCTCTCCGGTCCCGCCTCCGGCTTGCTGCCCCACTTCTCCCGGTTCCAGCGGCAAGCCCATTTCCGCATCACCCGGCCGCACCGGATTCGCCGCATTTTTCAGCCACTCGTCAATCTGCCGCGACGACAGCACGTCCGCCGCCGGCAGCTCGTCGAGCGAACGCGCGCCCACGAACGCCAGAAAATTTTCTGTCGTCGCGTATTGCAACGGCCGCCCCGGCAGATCCGCCCGGCCCGTGATGAGGATGAGCTCGCGTTCCAGCAATTTGTTGATGCCCGCCTCGGCCGACACACCCCGGATGGCCTCGATCTCCCCCCGCGTGACCGGCTGGCGGTAGGCGACGACCGCCAGCGTCTCAAGCGCCGACGGCGAGAGCTTGAGCGGCGGCGGTTCCTGGCGGAGCACGCGCACCCAGCGGGCGAATCGCGGTTGTGTGACCAGCCGCCAGCCTTGGGCGGTCTCGGTGAGCAGAAAAACCTCGTCCGCCGCGCGCAACTCCGCCGCGATGACATCCATCGCCTCGCGGATTTGCGCTGCCGTGACCAACGAAGGCACGTCCTGATAGAGTTCCGGATGCTCCAACGCCGGCACTTCCGCGACGTCGGCCTCGGCCAGCGCAACTGTCCCTGTGCCCGCCACCGCAGTGCCTTCGCCCGCACGATCACCAACTTCTGCCTCCGGTCCCCGCTCTCCACTCTCCCGCAGCGACCCACCCGCTGTCAGCGGCAACACCGCAGCGGCCGCCTCGTCGTGGAAGCGCGTGAACGCGCCTTGAACATCTTTGACCGAAAGTGGCTGGCTCGTGGAGAAGAGCAACGCCTTGAGAACTTGGGAGAGGTTGAACGCCATGCTGGTTTGCGCGCGAGTCATGCCCCGCCCCGGCAGCGATGCAACGCCGAAAACACGCGCCGCCCGCCGCCTTGCCCGACCGCCTGTCATGCACCCCATCTCAGCCGATACGGACGGCTCTCCGGACCGGCCGCCGACACCAAATAGCAATGCCCCACCCTCGCGCCCAACCCCATCGCCACTCGCTGGCGATTCGCTTTGCCAAGCTACCGTTTCCTCTTTTACCTTGCCGGCGAAATGCGTCGTTTCCCCCAGCGCTGGCTCCTCGGCGTGCTGATGCTGCTCGTGGCTTGGCCGCCGGGCGGCCCGGCGTTGTGGGCGCAGGCCCAGCTGCCCACGCGAGTGCCGTTGCCGGACAGCGTAGGCGCAGTCGCGGCGGCAACCACGGTGGCGGATCCGCGACGGCCGCAGATCACGCGCACGACGCTCCGAGCGGAAGAAAATGCCGCGACGATTGAGTTCGAGGTGGCGTTGCCGATGCGTGATGCCGCCGGGCTGCAGGCCCGGCTGGCGCGAGGTGGGCTGGTCCCGCGCGCTGAATTGGAAAAATTCCACCTTCCTACCGCAGCGGACTGGCAGGCCGTGGCGGACTGGCTCACTGCGGAAGGCTTCACGGTCGAGCCGGCACCGGCAGGCGACGCGCGACTGGCGGTTTTCGCTCACGGCACGGTCGCGCAGGCGGCGCGGAGCTTCCAGGTGACATTTGCCCGCGTGGCCTTCGCCGGCGCGGAGCACACGTCGGCGGTGACGGCACCGAGCGTGCCGGGAACGGTGGCGGCGGCGGTCTTGGGCGTCAACGGCCTCCAGCCACACCTGCGGCCGCAAAAGCATATCACCCCCGCGCGGCCGCAATCCACGACCGGCAACGTGCCGCCGTTTCTGCCGCGTCAGATCGCCAAGGCCTACGGCGCCGCCGGATTGGGCTACGACGGCACGGGGCAAACCATCGGCATCGTCATAGACGCTTTTCCTGCGACCAGCGATCTGACCTCCTTTTGGACGACAAGCGGCGTGCCGCAGTCATTGAACAACATCCAGCTTGTCCAGGTCGTCGCCGGCACGCTGGCCACGCCAAGCGGCGAGGAGTCACTCGACACCGAGTGGAGCAGCTCCATTGCGTCCGGTGCGACGGTGCGCGTGTATGCGACGGTGGATCTTTCATTTGTCCACCTCGACCAAGCTTACCAATACATTTACAATGAGCTGCCCAACCAACCCGGCCTGCACCAGCTTTCGCTCAGCTACGGCCTGGGAGAAACCTTCATCTCCAGCAGCCAGCTCCAGACAGACGAAAATTATTTCGCGCTGCTCTCCAGCGCAGGTGTGACGGTCTTTGCTGCCTCGGGCGACGCCGGATCCAGCCCCAACTCCAATGGGGTAAGCGGCGGACCGACGCAGGTTGAGGCGCCGGCCAGTTCACCTCATGTCACCGCCGTCGGCGGCACCAGCATCACGCTCAGCGCCACGACGGGCGCGACCAGCGCGGAGACCGCGTGGTCGGGCAGCGGCGGCGGCGTCAGCGGAACGTTTGCCCGGCCGAGCTGGCAGGCTGGCGCGGGCGTGCCAGCGGGCACAACGCGCACGGTGCCCGATGTCGCCGCTGCCGGCAACCCGAACACCGGTGCGCTCGTCGTCCTCAATGGCGTGCAACAGACCTTCGGCGGCACCAGCTGGGGCGCGCCAACGTGGGCCGGCCTCTGCGCGATCCTGAATCAGGCGCGTGCCACCAGCGGCCTGCCGCCGCTCGGATTGTTCAGCCCACGCCTCTATCCGCTGCTCGGCACCGCAGCCTTCCGCGACATCACCGCCGGCAGCAACGGCGTCTATGCCGCGGGCGCGGGCTACGACCTCGTCACCGGGCTCGGCACCCCCAATGTCGCCGCGCTGCTCGCCGCGCTCACCGGCGCGCCCGAAGTCGCCACGCCGCCCACGACGCAGGAGACGACGCTCAACCAGAATGCCGTCTTCACCGTAACCGCCGGCGGCACCGGGCCATTCGCCTACCAGTGGCAACGCTTTCCGCTTGGCGGCGCGGTCTGGACCAGCCTCACGGACAGCTCCGCGCTTGCCGGTTCCACCACGCCCGCGCTCGCGGTGAGCGGGGCAACCGTGACGATGAGCGGTGACCAGTTTCGTTGTGTGATCACCAGCGCGCTCGGCACGGCCACGAGCGTGCCGGCGACCTTGCTCGTCAGCGTCCCGCTCGTCGTCACGACACTTGCCGGGCAGCCCGCCGTCACCGGCACGGCCAACGGCACCGGTGCCGCCGCACTTTTCAACACCCCGGGCGGCGGCGCACTCGACGCGGCAGGCAACCTCTTTGTCGCCGACACCAACAACCATGTGATCCGCCTCGTCACGCCGGCCGGTGTCGTCACCACCTTCGCCGGACTCGCCGGCACCCATGGCACCGCCGACGGCGCGGCGACGGTCGCGCGTTTTTATTTTCCGTCCAATCTCGCCTTCGATCCCGCAGGCAATCTCTACGTCGCCGACGCCGGCAACTACACCATTCGCAAAATCACCCCCGCCGGCATCGTCTCCACGCTCGCGGGCAAGGCCGGCTCCAGCGGCAGCACCAACGGGACCGGTACCGCTGCAAAATTTAACTATCCCTCCGGCCTCGCCGTGAGCCCGGCCAACGGCAACATTTTCGTCGCCGATGCGACCAACGATCTCATCCGCAAAGTCACGCCCGCCGGCGTCGTCACCACCTTCGCCGGCCGCGCCGGCTTCAAAGGCTCGACCAACGCCACCGGCACCAACGCCCGGTTCAACAACCCCGTGGACGTGGCGGCCGACGCGGCGGGCAACCTTTACATCGCCGACGCCGGCAACCACGCCATCCGCAAAATCACCTCCGCCGGTGTCGTCACCACTCTCGCCGGCACGGCCGGCGTGAGCGGCAGCGCCGACGGTCTCGCGGTCGCCACGCTCTTCAACGGTCCCGCCGGTGTCCGTCTCGATGCTGCGGGCAACCTGCTCGTTGCCGACACCAGCAACCATATCCTCCGCCAGATCACGCCCACCGGCGTTGTCACCACTCTCGCCGGCACGGCCAGCATCAGTGGCAGCTCGGACGGCCTTGGTGCCGCTGCACGGTTCAACTCGCCGTCCAATGTGCTGGTGGACACCTTGGGTAATTATTACGTCATTGACACCAACAACCACACGCTGCGCCGCGCCGCCACCATCGCCGTGCCTGTGCTCCAACCGGTCACGCCCGTGCCTCCCGCGTTGCTTGGCCAGAGCGTTGCTTTTGCCGTCACCGTCGCCGGCCTGCCGGTGCCCGCGCTCCAATGGCAGCGTCTGCCGGCCGGCGGCGTGGCTTGGCTCAATCTGGCCGACGGCCACGGCTTTGCCGGCACCGCGACCGCGATCCTCAGCGTCGGCGGCCTCTCCTTCGCAATGAACGGCGACGAGTTTCGCTGTGTCGCCACCAACCTCTACGGCTCTGCTGCCAGCCCACCCTTCGTCCTTGATGTGGTCGCGCCGCCGCAAATTACGAGCGCGCCGGGCACGATGTTTTTTGCCGGGCAGGTCAATGCCTTCGCCGTCACCGCCACCGGCACGCCCGCGCCCGCCTTCACCGCCGCCGGCCTGCCCGCCTGGGCCGCACTCGACCCCGGCACCGGTGTGCTCACCGGCACGCCGCCCGACGCCACCGGCTCGCCGTTCGCCCTCACGCTCACGGCGGACAATGGCATTGCGCCCGCCGCCACGCAGACGTTCACGCTCACCGTGCAGGGCACGTTGCCCGCCTGGCTGCTCGCCCACCCCGGCGCCGGTTCCGCTACCGCCGACAATCCTTACAACGGCGTGACCAACCTCCTCAACTACGCGCTCGGGGCTAATCCGCCCGGCAGCTCCGTCCCCAATCTGCCCGTCGTCACCACCGTGATCAACCCCGCCGACGGCAAGCCCCACCTTATGCTCACCACCGTGCTCGACGCCACCGCAGGCGGCATCACCGTTGGCGCCGAGGTTTCGGGCGACCTGCAAACTTGGCTGACCGGTGCGGGCAACGTCGAAACGGTCAGCGACACAACGGTCGGCCGCGTCCGCACCGTAGTCTTCCGTGACACCACCCCCCTCGATGCGGCGACCGCCCGTTTTATCCGTCTCCGCGTAACCCAACCTTAAGGAGTGATCCCCCCGGGAATAATGCTGCCTTTCTCACTATCTCACCCCAAGCAAGAGAGCGGGCAATATCCCTCCCACGGCCAGGCCGAAGATCATATTGACTACCACAAAATTGAGCACCGCGTTTACCCCAAAAATGAAAACGACCGGGGCACAAACGAGTTTTGCGACAAGGCTTGTCTCCTTCTTCCACAGTTCATCGTCGATTGCCTTCACATCTTGAAGGCTGGGAAAAGCATGAAAAGCGAATGAGACGCCCAGATAAAACAGCGAGATTGAAAAGAAATCCAAATGCCCGGCGCTGCGGTAGAGCGCCGCGGAGGCCATTCCGAGCAGAAAACCAGTCGTACTGTTGAAAACAAAAGGGACCAAGGAAATAAGCAGCGATTTCCAGACGTTGGCCGGCTTTTCATGCAAAACATAGCCGGCGGGATTTCCCCAGCGATAGTAGCACACATCCAGCACTTTCGTTTTGGTCGCACGGCACATCAGCTCATGCGCAAGCTCGTGAGCCATGACGCCGGGAAATGTAATTCCAGTGAGGACAATGCCCGGAAGAAACATGGTTTTCTCTGGTGAAAGCCGGAGGAGGGCACAAGCCGAAAGATACCGGACAAAATTTCAGGCGGCGGTCTTGGGTCTTGGCAGGAAGATGACCAAAGCCACCCCCGCCACGAGCAGGAAGCCCGAGTAGAATGTACCGCGGCTGACGCTGAGGATGAGCGCGGCGTCGGGTTCGCGAAACAGCTCGCCGCCCATCCGCACGAGCGCGTAGCCGACGAGGAACTCCCCCGCGAGCCGGCCGGGCTGACGGCGCGTCACCTCGGTGCGCCAGAAACGCCACTGCACCCATGCGAGCAGCAGCGCGCCCTCCAACGCGGCCTCGTAGAGCTGCGAGGGGTGGCGCGGTTCGGGGCCGCCGCCGGTATGGGAGAAAATCACCGCCCACGGCACGGTGGTAACTTTGCCCCACAGCTCGCCATTGATGAAATTGGCCACGCGTCCGAGCAGCAGGCCGAGCGGCACCACGGACACGATCAGGTCGCCAAGCCGGAGAAACGAAATGTTGCGCCGCCACGCGAACCACGCGACCGCGAGGGTCACGCCGACGAAACCGCCGTGCGACGCCATGCCGCCGTCCCACACCCGGAAGACGACCAGCGGATCGGCCAGGATGGTTTTCAGGCCGTCGTAGAGCAGGAAATAGCCCAGCCGCCCACCCAGCGCCACGCCGAGCACCACGGCGAAGATAAAATCATCCACCGCCTCGCCCGAGAGCGGCGAACGGCCCGCGCGCGTGGCCGCGCGCAGCAGCCACCAGCCGCCGACGAAACCAAGCACATAGGCGAGACCGTAGTAACGGACGCCGAGGCTGTCCGTGAAGCGGAAGAGAAACGGGCTCAAGTTGTGAACCCAGTAGGCGAGCGGAAGATTCAAGTTTGAAGTTGGGCGGATATGGCCTTGCGGCCTGGAAAGGGTGGAATTCGCGGGAGCGAACCGAGCCGGCCACCCGGACGACGAACGGCACGATGCCCGCGATGGGCAGGGGCGCGAACCCAAAAATTTGCCCCGCCATCGCGGAGATAATTGCCCTTGACTGTCCAGCGGGGTGGAAAACCCTCATCCGTTCCGATCCCGTCGGATACAACCCAACAACATGAAACTCCCCCACCTCCCTACCTCCCTGCTGGCCGCCTGCGCGCTGGCCGGATTTTCAAGCTGCGCGACCATGCGCAACATGAGCAGCCCAAGCTTTGCGAAGATTCGCCTCGGTGGCGCGCCTGTTGCCGTCACCACCAGCCCGACCGGTGCCACCGTCTGGGTAGACAGCAAATCGGCCGGAGTCAGCCCGCTAACGGCCCGTCCCTCGACCTTGACGCCGCACTTGATCACCGCGACGAAAGACGGCGCAGGCGAATCCGCGGTCATCGTGCTGGCCGTGACGAAAGACCAGCCCGCACGGCGGTTTGAAGTCAACGCGGCGGGCGGGCTGAGCGAGACGACCGGCTTTGCCTCCGGGGAGCTGAATCTGGTGCTCAAGCCCGCTGCGAGCTCCGACCCCGTCACTGCCACCCTGGCAGCCGTGAGCCAAGCCGACCAGCTTGAGGCCGCCGGCAAGCTCACCAAGCAGCAGCACGCCGACCTCGACCGCAAGATCGTGGAGTTTTTCTCACACAAATAAGCACGGGCGTACCTCGAAGAATCCAAACGCCCGGCGTGAAAACGCCGGCGTTTTGTTTTTTGGCCCGCCTCTTTGCGGTGCGGTCGCTTGGCGTTGAAAATATTTCCTGTGCCGCCAGCATCGCACCCACGTATGCAAAATAATTCCATCGGCGTCATCTTCGACTGGGACGGGGTTATCATTGATTCTTCGCGGCAGCACGAGGCGAGCTGGGAGCGGCTCGCCGCCGAGGAGGGGCGCGCATTGCCGCCCGGCCATTTCAAGGCCGGCTTCGGCAAGAAGAACGAGTGGATCATCCCCGGGCTGCTCGGCTGGGCCCACGAGCCGGCGGAGATTCACCGGCTGTCACTGCGCAAGGAGGCGCTTTACCGCGACATCGTCGTCGAATGGGGGCTGGAACCGTTGCCGGGGGTGCGTGAGTTTTTAGAGCGGCTGCGCGACGCGGGCGTGCCGTGCTGCATCGGCTCGTCCACGCATCGGGAGAACATCACGACCATACTTGGCGTGCTCGGTTTCGCCGGGCTGTTGGGCGCCATGGTCACGGCGGAAGATGTGACGCAGGGCAAGCCGCACCCGGATGTGTTTCTCAAGGCTGCCGCCACCATCGGCTGCGTGCCGGCACGCTGTGTGGTGTTTGAGGATGCATTCGCCGGCATCGAGGCGGCACGGGCGGGCGGCATGAAGGTCGTCGGCGTGGCGACGACACATCCGGCCGAAGTACTGGCGGGCAAGGTGGACCGGATCGTGCAGCGGCTGGACGAGCTGCGCGCGGAGGACTTGCTAACATTGGTTCGGAATTAATTCAGAAGCCAAGAAACCATGAACAAGCCAGATTCAGACTTGAGCGGAAGGATCATCGGTGCCGCCATCCGAGTTCATGAAACGCTCGGGCCTGAGTTTCTTGAGTCGGTCTATGAGGAAGCCCTGTGTATCGAGCTCGGCGAGCAGGGAATCAAGTTTCAGCGGCAGTTGCCCCGCGTGATCCTTTACCGTGACAGGGCTGTGGGTGAACACCGGCTGGATCTGTTGGTGGAGAAACAAGTCGTCGTTGAACTCAAGGCGATCGCCGCTTTCGATCCTATCCATTTCGCCACGGTTCGCTCCTATCTCAAAGTCACAAACTGCGAGCTGGGTTTGCTCCTTAACTTCGCCACGACCACCTTGCAAGTAAAGCGGATCGGCCGTGAGTGGCATGGTCGTGGAGAATAAATTCCTGGCTTCGTGGCTTCTGAATTATCCATGCCTTCTCCTTTCCGCCTTCAAGCCGACTACCAGCCTACCGGCGACCAGCCACAGGCGATTGATGCGCTTGTACGCTCGTTGCAGGCCGGCCATAAGCATCAGACGCTCCTCGGTGTCACCGGCTCGGGCAAGACGTTCACCATGGCCAACGTCATCGCCCGGCTCGGCCGGCCCACGCTCGTCATGTCACACAACAAGACGCTCGCGGCCCAACTTTACTCCGAGTTCAAGAATTTCTTCCCCGACAACGCCGTCGAATACTTCGTCAGTTACTACGATTACTACCAGCCCGAGGCCTACATCGCGTCGAGCGACACCTTCATCGAGAAAGACTCGTCCATCAATGAGGAGATCGAGCGCCTCCGCATGGCCGCAACCAGCGCGCTGGTCTCGCGTCGCGATGTAATCGTGGTCGCCAGCGTCTCGTGCATTTATGGCCTCGGCTCACCGGAGGAGTTCACCGCCATGCGGATACCTCTCCGGCGCGGCGCGGCACTCGGACGCAACGAGTTCTTGGAAAAATTGGTGGACAACATCTACGACCGCAATGACTACGAGCTGAAGCCTGGCCGCTTCCGCGTGCGGGGCGATGTGGTGGACGTGATGCCCGCCTACTCGGAGCACGGGTTGCGGGTGGAATTTTTCGGCGACGAGATCGAGGCGCTGAGCGAGTTCGAGCCGCTCACTGGCGAGGTGCTGCGCCCGCTGGACCAGTTCGACCTCTACCCGGCCAACCAATACGTCACCACACGCGGCAAGCTCACGCCCGCCATCGCCGGCATCAAGGCCGAGCTGGAGGAACGCGTCGCGTTTTTTGAAAAGAACAACCAGTATCTTGAGGCTCAGCGCATCCGCATGCGGACGGGGTACGATCTGGAGATGCTCTCCGAAATGGGCTTTTGCAGCGGCATCGAAAACTACTCGCGCCATCTCGGCGGGCGGAAACCGGGCGACCGTCCGTTCTGTCTCATCGATTTTTTCCCCAAGGATTTCCTGCTTTTCGTGGACGAGAGCCACGCAACCGTGCCGCAGATCGGCGGGATGTTCAACGGCGACCGCGCGCGCAAACAGAACCTCGTCAACTTCGGCTTCCGCCTGCCGTCCGCCCTCGACAACCGCCCGCAAAGCTTCGCCGAGTTTGAGCAGATCACGGGCCAGACCCTCTATGTCTCCGCCACGCCGGCCAAGTTCGAGCTGGAGCGCTCCACCGTCGTCGCCGAGCAGGTCATCCGCCCGACCGGCCTGCTCGACCCGGAGATCGTTGTGCGCCCGACGAAGGGGCAGGTGGAAAATCTCATCGGCGAAATCCGTTCGGCGGCTGCCGCCAGGGAACGCGTGCTCGTCACCACGCTGACCAAGCGCCTCTCCGAGGATCTCACGGGCTACTTGCGCGAGGCCAAGCTGCGCGTCGAATACCTGCACAGCGACATTGATGCCATCGAACGGGTGGAGATCCTGCGCAACCTGCGTCTGGGCAACTTCGATGTGCTCGTGGGCATCAACCTCCTGCGCGAGGGCCTCGACCTGCCCGAGGTCGCGCTCGTCGCCATCCTTGATGCCGATAAGGAAGGCTTCCTCCGCAGCGAAACCTCGCTCATCCAGACGGCGGGTCGCGCCGCGCGCCACGAGCAGGGGCGGGTCATCTTTTACGCCGATCACGAGACCGAGTCCATCAAACGCACACTGGAGGTCACGCGCCGCCGCCGCGAAAAGCAGCTCGCCCACAACGAGGCGCACGGGATCACCCCGCAGGGCGTGAAACGCTCCGCGCAGGCGAGCCTGCACACCTATGACGGTTCGGGCCGCGAGGACGAGACGATCGCGGTGGCCGAGACCGGCCCCGAGGACGTCGCCGCCGTGATCGCCGAGCTGGAGGACGAAATGACCGAGGCCTCGGGCAAACTGGAGTTCGAGCGCGCCGCGCTCCTGCGCGACCAGATCAACGCGCTCAAGAGCGGTGACTACAAAAAGCTCGCGCGCTCGGCGAAGGGAACGCGCTACCCGAAAGCAAAGAGCGGAAAAAAACGAAACTGATGCTGAAGTGGGAGGCCATGAACCCAGGAGGGCAGAAATCGGCGGGATTGATTGGCTCAGTTTGCAGGGTTCCGCTTGTGATTTGGCAGCGCGTGACAGCGAATGCCTTCCCCGATAGGCACAGGGGAGAAACGAGTGGCGAGTTCGTTGAGTGTCACCTCGGAAAGCGACGACACCAGCCAGTCCGCCTCATCGAAGGCGTGATGCGCGGTGGCGCGGTTGGGCACGGCGACCGTCCGCAAGCCGGCACGGCGAGCCGCCGTCAGGCCCGTCAGGGAATCCTCAAACGCCACGGTATGGGTGCCCGTTACACCGAGCTTCTGCAACACAAGCCGGTAGATCTCCGGCTCCGGCTTCGGCACGGTGACATCTTCCCGGCACGCGACAAAGTCGAACGCGTTGAGCAGCCCAAGCCGCGCGAGATGGTGGTCCACATGCCCGTGGCCGGAATTGGAGGCGACGCCCAGTTTCAGCCCGGCCGCCCGCGCGGATCCGACCAGTGGCCCGACACCGGGCAGCACGGCCAGCCGCAGGTTGCGCTCGACGTTGAGCCGGCGCCGGTGCCCGTCGAGCACAGCGCGGTCGGCGGCCGGCCCAAACGCGCTCCATGGGTCGAAAGCGTAGTCGGCATGGCCCACACTGCGCAGGAAGTGCTGACGGTCGAACGGGAGGCCATGGTGGGCATGCACGTCGCTGTAAGCCTCGATCAGAGCCATCTCGGTATCGAGGATCAGCCCGTCGAAGTCGAAAACCAAGGCAGCGATCATGGCAGAAATTTTCCGGTTCACTACCGGTGAGGCAAGCAAACAACCGACCGCTGATCACGGTTCTGAAGCACCGCCAGCAGGCCCATGCGCAACAAAAAAAAGGCGTCCCGCGTGAGCGGGACGCCTTGAATTGTCTGCGAGACGCAGGACCGAACTCAGTAGTCCATTCCGCCGCCGCCGCCCTGCGGCATGGCGGGGGCCTTGTCCTTTTCCGGAGCATCGGTGATAATGCACTCGGTGGTCAGGAGCAGGCCGGCAATGGAGGCCGCGTTTTGCAGCGCGATGCGGGAGACCTTGGTCGGGTCCACCACCCCGGCTTTCACGAGATCCTCAAACTCGCCCGTGGCGACGTTGTAGCCCTGGCTGCCCTTGCTGGTCAGCACCTGCTGCACCACGACGGCGCCTTCGACGCCGGCGTTGAAGCAGAGTTGCTTGAGCGGGCTTTCGATGGCGCGCCGCACGATTTGCGCGCCGAGCTTCTCGTCGCCTTCGAGCGTTGCCGTCAGTGTGTCAACGGCCTTTCCGGTACGGATGAGGGCGACGCCGCCACCGGCGACGATACCCTCCTCGACGGCTGCGCGGGTCGCGTGCAGGGCGTCCTCAACGCGCATTTTCTTCTCCTTCATCTCGGACTCGGTGGCGGCACCGACGTTGATGACGGCCACGCCGCCCGCCAGCTTGGCGAGGCGCTCCTGGAGCTTCTCCTTGTCGTAGTCGGAAGTGGTTTCCTCGATCTGGCGGCGGATCTGTTTCACGCGGCCCTGGATGTCGGACGACTTGCCCGCGCCCTCGATGATCGTGGTGTTTTCCTTGTCCACCGTGATGCGCTTGGCCTTGCCGAGGTCGCTGAGCTGGATGTTTTCCAGCTTAAGGCCGAGGTCTTCCGTGATGCAGCGCCCGCCCGTGAGGACGGCGATGTCTTCGAGCATGGACTTGCGGCGGTCGCCGAAGCCGGGGGCCTTGACGGCGCACACATTGAGCGTGCCGCGGATCTTGTTGACGACGAGCGCGGCGAGCGCCTCGCCCTCGACTTCCTCGGCGATGACGAGGAGGGGCTTGCCGCCCTTGGCGACGGTCTGCAGAAGCGGGAGCAGGTCGTTGAGCGAGCTGATCTTCTTCTCGTAGATGAGGACATAGGCGTCCTCGAGCACGGCCTCCATGGCCTCGGCGT
>CAIQBC010000232.1 GCA_903869955.1 uncultured Opitutia bacterium | reverse complement strand
TCGGCCGGGAACACCTTGGTCCCCAGATCATCTCGACCGTCAAGTGGGAACTCGGGACGACGTTTACGCTAGGCGGTTCATTTTTTCCTAATCAAATCCAAAAGACGTTTGCTATATATAAGCAAAATCCTAATTACGAATAAATCGATTACAACGAATAGACTCGCAGACAGATAATCGCTGGTCATTAAAGCCAAATAAATTGTTCGCATCGTAAAACATAGCGATGCCACACACACACCAATTATGTAACTATAAAATATATAATACCTCATATTTTAAAATGGCATCCACCTAGTGCTATTCTTTTATATTGATCATCACCTGCTCGGCACGCTGTGCCTTACTTAAACACGAAATTGTGTTAGCAAATACGCTTCTCTCGAATCTGTTTATGACTGCTGTAGAATTATGCATCCCAAAACACGCTTTTCGATAATTTTCACACGAAGGTCGCAAAGTGACGCAAAGGCTGGAACCGTGGATGAGCATACTTTGCGGACTTGGTGTAAAAATCTATTTTTGGCTGCGGCACAACCCGCCGCAGCCACCACATCCTTCACTCTGCACCAGGTGAAAAATCACCAACGAGTCGGGGTCTCACCCCCGGCGCTCACGGCACCCGGTAACGGGCCAGCCCCACACCCCGGAGCTCGAACGTCGCGGGCAGCGTTTGCGGGCGGAAAAAAAACACCAGCGCGGCGGCGCGGTTTTCGCCGAAGCGCCATGGCAGGCTCATCCGCCCGTAGCTCATGCCGGTAAAATTTTCCTTCGCCTCCAGGTAGCGCTGCCACCCGGCGCCGGCGGCGGTGCGCGGCAGCACCTCAAAGAGATTGCCGCTGACCGCGCGGATCAGGCAGTCGAACTCCGCCGTCCCGACCCCCGCGGGCGCGGCGACGAGGCGGTGTTCGAAGGTCAGCAGTTGCGTGTCGGGAAACTCGAATCCGTCGGGCAGCGGCAGCTCCGCCATCGCGCAGCGCAACGTCGGTGCCGGCGGGGCCGCAAGGTGGAATTGCCAGCCCTCCGCCGTCTCCTCCACGGAGACATCGTCGCTCACGAGCCAGCGGCCTTGCGCGTGCAGGCGCGGCTCCTCGCCGGCGAGCGGGCGCTTGAGCAAAAGCCGGCGGTTGTTGGCCGCCGCTTCCGCCGGATGGTCGAAGCGAAAAAGGGTCTCCGCCGACATCGGAGTCGCATTGGGGAAAAACTTCGTGGCAAACGCGGCCGGCGGCACCCGGCCCGTGCTCTCGGCAAATCCGATCTGCCACGCATAGGCCCGCAGTGCGTCCGCCGTGAGCCGGAACCGGACCGGCACACTCAGCAGCCCGAACGGCGCGAGGGTCAGCTCACCGGCCGGGGCAAACAAGGTTGTCTCCAGACCGGCGGACGCACTCGCCGTCAGGCGGCCGGTCAGCGTCTGCGGGGAAAAATTGTAGATCCGCAGTTCGCCGCCACCCGTGCGCTCCCGGCCGGCGCCGGGCTTCAGCAGGTAGCCGTGCCAGTCCTTCAGCGGGTCGAGCTCGTCGTCCGGCACAAAGTCAATCACGACAGGCGACGGCGGGGCGACCGTCACCCGCCAGTCGCGCGAACGTCCCGGTGCGGGCCGGGCGGCCAGCCACGCCAGCGCGGGTGAGGCGACATTCGCGCCGATGGGCAGGCCAATGTTTCGCATCCACGGTTCCAAGCGGGTGAGGCCGAAATCCGCCGGCGAAAAGGTTGGTCCGCCGGGTCTCATCGCCAGGCCGAACTCGTAGTGGCCCGCCTCAAAATACGGCGGCAGGTAAAACGCCAGCGGTCCGGCGACCCGCAACGTCTGCATCTGCTCGTTCACTCCCTGGAACCAGCGCCACTGCCGCACGCGGCCCCCGACGCTCGCGGCGGCGTTGGCATCCAGGCCGGCATAGCCGTATTCGGTGAGGAACACGGGGAAGGATTTTGTCTCCGCCCGCCGACCCGGCGGCACCGTCTCCCGGGCCCGGGCCGCCGTCAGCCCGACGACCGCATCCTCAAACTGGCGGTATTGCGCGGTGAAATCCTCGGCGTAGCCATAAAAGTGCCAGTTGAAACCATCCAGGTAGCTGAACGCGTCGTTCGACGCGAGCTGCTCGAGAAACGGGCCGGGGGTCATCGCAAGCGCACCGTTCAGAACCAGCGGCTCCGGCGGCGTGAGCGTTCTTCCGCGGGGAGTGCGCCGCGTGGCAGCCTCGGCCGCCGCGCGGGTGCCGGCGCGCAGGCCGAGGGCAACCGCCTTCAGGTAGGCCGCGTAGGTTGCGGCGTTGTCATGGGTCCAAAAGAGGTCGGGCTCGTTGCCGATTTCCCACGCCGCCACGTTGGGCCACGCATCCGTCGCGAGCCGCTCCGCATAGGCATAGGCCTCGCCGAGGTCGAGCGGGTAGGATTGCTGGCCGCCGGTCACCCGCCGGCCGTGCAGCCAGACATCCGCCGGGGGCGCAAAAAAAATGAGCGACCTCACGCCCAGCCGCCGCAGTTCGGCGAGCCCTTGGAAGCGCGGGTCCTCGGCGGCAGTCGGCGCCGGCAGGCCACTCATGTCGCGCAGCCGCGCCCAGCCGCCATCCCACCAGTCGCGGGGACCTGCCGCCACGATGGGGGCGAGGCGGTCGGCCGGCAGGCCGGTGTCCGCGTTGACCGCAGCCCGGGCAGCACCCGCCGCCAGCCCGAGGAAAATACCCAGCACCGTGCCCGCCGAGAGCACGGCAGAAGGGAAAAATTTCCCGGCAGGCGATCCGCTCATCGTGCAGGCGGACCGGAGGTGCCGGAAGAAACGGGGGGCGCTTGCAGACACATTTTTGCCAGTTGCGCGATCACCTGCTGAAAGCCGGCGTCGGCCCACAGCGCGGGATAGGGCACACTCGATCCGATGCGGACGAACCATTGCTCTTTCCGCTGGGCGAGGCCGTTTTTCGCCAAGTCGGTGAACATGGCCCACCACGGGGGCGCGTATTGAGTGTCGTAGTTCAGGATTTCGCCGCCGTAAATGTGCCAAAAGATGAGATGCTGCACGGTCTTGTCGGATCGCTGGAAAATGCGGAACTGAGCCGGCAGCAGACCGGCCTTGGCCTGCAAGGGCGGAACCGCCTCTGATTCAGAAAGCCCGCCCGGGAGCGGTTGCTGCTCGGCGTCACGCTGGCGCTCCCAGCCGTTGCCGGCCCAGCATACATCCGGGGTATGCGTGGCGACCAAACGCGGCGACATCCGCCCAGGCGCCCAGTGGGCCGCATATACGGTGAACAGCTCGGTCCCACGCTGGTAGACGCGAAACACCGCGTCGTCGTAATTGAGCACCTCGGAGATCATCGCGCTTTCCTCCTCGCTGGCGGCCAGCGGCCGGTCCACGGCCTGCCAGCCCGTGATAGCCTTCGGCAACAGCGTCGCCAGCGGTGGCGGCGGCTGGTAGTTGCGATCGGCCCGGCCACCGAGCCATTGCAGTCCGACGGCGAGCACCAGCCCCGTCGCGAGCAGAAGGGGGAGCCAGGTTTGGGAGAATTTTTTAACAGTCATAAAATATTCCGGCCGCTCACGCCGGCCAGCGCGGCTTGATCGGCGCACACGGATGGCCCGCGCAGATCATCGCGGGCGGCAGCGGGCGCGTCACCACGCTGCCCGCCGTCACGACCGCCTCGTCCCCGATGCTCACACCGGGCGCCACAAACACCTGCGCGCCGACCCACGCCCCGTCGCCGACCACAATCGGGCGGTTGCGATAGGGCATCGTCACATCGCGGAAATCGTGGTTGCCCGTGCAGAGAAACACGCGCTGTGAAATGCACGCATGCGCACCGATTGACACCGGCTCAAAATTAAGGATGAAGACCTCCTCGCCAAGCCACGCATGGGCCCCCACCGAGAGCTTCCACGGCAGGTGAATGTTGACGCGTGGCTTGATGACGACGCCCGGCCCCACCCGGGCGCCGAAGCGGCGCAGCAGCCACACGCGCAGAGCCGACGGCCAGGGCCAGGCGCTGAGAAAGAAGACCAGCTTGCAGCCATACCACAGCAGCTCGACCGCGCGCGAGCGGCCGCGGTCCAGCCCGCGCCGGGGATCAAAAAGGTCTTGGCGAACGCGGGTGGGCATGGGTCAGTGGCGAAGCATCAGGTAAAGCCGCGAGGCCAGGGCGCGAGCAGAAACATTGGCGGTATAGCGGTGACGAAACGTGCGGACGGCCTGCCCACGCATCATCTGCCGCGCGTCTTCCGGCAGGGCGAGCCAGCGCTCCAAGGTGGACCGACAGCCGGCCACCGTGTCCTCGCCGGCCAGCCCGGCGCGGTCCGCCGCGATTTCCGGCCAGATGTTGACCTGCTTCGAGATGAGCACAGGAGTGCCGGCCGAGAGAGCCTCAACCACGGCGATGCCAAAATTTTCCTGATGCGACGGCAGTACAAAGGCCTCGGCCGCCTGGAACACGCCCCACTTCTCGTCGCCCAGCACCATACCCGTCCAGTAGATGCTGTCGGCTACTCCCTCGCGCTGCGCCAGCGCCCGCAGCTCGTCGGCATAGCCGCCCTCGGCCGGCCCGGCCATGACGACGCGCATCGTGGCCGGGTTCCAGATCCCAGACCGCTGCAGCCCGGCCACGGCCTCGAACAGCAGGTCCGGCCCTTTTTTTGGGTGCACCCGGCCAAGAAACAGAAAAAGCCGCAACCCGCGCAGGCGCTCATGTTGCGCGAAGAACGCCGGCCGGTAGTCGTGCGCCGGGTCGGGCACACCTTCGGTGCCGTAGTTGAGCACGATCTCATCGCAATCATAGAGCCAAAAAGACTCCCGCGCCAGCCGCCGCTCCTCCTCGCAGGTAAAAAAAACCGCCCGCGCATCGCGCAGCACCGGATAGCCGCCCCATGGCCAGTAGAGCCATTTTTTCAGATGCTTGAGCGGATGGCGGTACTTGAACCACGGATCGAGCATGCCGTGGGGAAAGACGAAATAAGGCACACCGGTTTTCCGCAGTCCACGCCAGACACCGTAGCAATGATATTGCCAGATGCCGTTCACAATCACACAGTCATACCGGCGAGCGTTTTCCTGGAGCCACGGCACGAGGCGCGGCGTGTAGCCATAAACACCCCGGCCCGGCCCGAGCGCGTGAACCGTGGTACTGGCGCGATCCAGCCAGGGCGCGTCGGGGGCATCGAGGCAGACAATGTCCACCTGATGGCCAAAGGCGAGGTTGACCTTGGTCAACTGGCGCACGCCCTCCACCGGACCGCCCTCGGCGGGGTTGATCGAACGCAGCGCGTGCAAAATGCGGAGCCTCATGCGGGTGTTTGGCCCGGGCCCCCGGCGGGATGACCGCCGCCGTGGCCCAGCGTCCGGCGTCAGTCGCGGGTCACCTCGGGTTGGTCCGCGCAGTCGGGGCACTCCAACACCTGGGGAAAGGGCGAGCTGGACAGTTGCTCGAATGACCGCCAGCGCCCGTCCGGCCCGCGCATGCTCCCGCAGCCGTGGCAGACCGGCAGCATGCGGCGCAACGACTCCAGCCGCCGGCGGTGCGTCTCCAAGGTGCGCCGGTAGGACATGAGCGCATAGGCGGCGGCGAAAAACACGATGAGCCAAGTGGCCGCGTTTTCGTAGAGGATCCAGTGAGACGAGTATTTTGGCCCGCTCAGATAGTACGCCCAGAGCCGGCAAAGCGTGGCCACCACGGCGGCGAGGCCGGCGGCGGCCAGCGTGTTGAACTGCCAGCCCACATAGGCCACCAGAAACAAATAAATCGGCCCGATGCCGATCTCCCCCAGCGCATAGTCCACCCAGCCCAGCAGGACAAAACCTGCAAGGCATAAGCAGGCTTTGAGCCAGAGCTGCTGTTGGTTGGTCATGGGAAAGATTCGGGTCGGGCAACGCGCGACGGCCCACGTCACAGCCAAGGCTGGCCGGCCTGGCCGGCTTGGAAGACGGGCGTAGGGTTGCGGGCGGCGGCCAGGCACAAGCCCGCGCCAAACACCATAAACCCCAGCCCGGTCGGCTGGCCCGTCTGGCTGTAGAGCACCAGGGGTCCGCTGGCCGCAAAAAGCAGCCAGGCGAGGATGTTGTTGTCCCGCTGAAAGGCCCGCCACGCGGTGACAAACAAAAACAGCGTCAGGCTGAAGCGCATGAGAATCATCGCCATGCCGAACACCGGGCCGCACTCCTGCACCATGCGCGGCCACTCGGCCTCCGCCAGTTGAAAGCCCACACGATTACCCATCAGCACCGCCCCGACGTTGGTGCCCACGCCCATGCCCTCGCCGGTTGACGGCGTGTCGGGCATGGCATCAACAAACCCGGCCAGGTCATTGTAGGTGCGCTTCACCATCCCGGCGGTGCCGCTGCCGCCCGCGTTCTCATACTGGGTCGCCGCATCCCACCGTTCCTGAAAGACGGCGACGGCCGCCCTGAACACCGGGGTGAGCGAAAAAAGCGGCAGGGCGACAGCCGCAATCACGAGGATAAAAATCAGCGGGCGGCGGATTTGCTCCGACTTGAAGAATCCGATGCCGGCCACGACCAGCACGATGAGGCAGCTCGCGGCCATCGCCCGGCTGCCCGAGACCGGCAGCACCAGCACCACGCTGAGGGCAGCCGCCACCCGCAGCCAGAGGGAATAGGTGTTCCGCCAGCTCAGGGCGGCGAATAAAAACGCGATCACCCAAGGGTAATACGCCGCCGGCCCGGTGATGAAGGAAAACGTGCCCGGCGGCCGGATGCGGCCCACCGCCGACATGATCTGGATGCGGCCCTCGATGGCGGAGGCGTTGAGCCAGTGGCCGGGGGGCAGCCAGAACTGAAAGGCCATCAGAATGGACATCGGGACCGCCAGCCACAGAATCCACCGCCCCAGTTTTTGGAGGTCGGGAAACGTCAGCACCCGGGGGATGATGAAGATAACCGGCAGCTGGAGGAAATAACAGCGCCACCCGTAGGCGGCCACCAAGGGGTGGACCCCGCCCGACAAAACCTGCAAACTCGCCAGCGCCAGACCCGCAATGGCGAGCAGCCCGATGAGCATGATCCCGACATTAAAAGGAAAAATCCGCTGGGTGAGCGCCTTGAAATAAATGAGCAACGCCACCGGGTCGCGCACGACGAGGAGGAGGTTCGCCGCCTGGGCAAACGTCCACTTGCGCAGCGCACCCTCAAAGATCAGCAGCCAGAAATAGATCCAGAGCCACCGCTTGATGTCCGCATGCCGGTTGCCGCCATTCCAAGCCGGGGCCGCCGGCCGGGCGTGGCCCATCGCATGGGGCGCGGCGCGCGGCACAAAGGCCGATCCATAAAAGGTGGCAGGCATGGCGGATGTTTTGAGCGCTCAGCGACTCCTCAGCAGGCAAGCGCGGCACAAAGAGTGTCGCCGTAACCGGCCCAGGTGCAAGCCTCGGCTTTGAGTTGGGCCAGCCGGCCCATGGCCCGGCAATCCGCGCGATGGTCGGCCAGCCAGGCGATTTTTTCCGCGATGAGCTCCGGGCGGCGGATCGGCACCAGAAACCCGGTGCGCCCTTCGTCCACCAAGTCCGCCCCGCCGGTATTCGGCGTGATGATGATCGGCAGCCCCTGACTCATCGCCTCCTGCATGACCAGCGCGCGGCCCTCGACGATGGAGGGAAGCGCGAGCACGTCGCACGTCCGCATCAGCGCCAGCACCTGCGCGTGCGGCCGGCCCGGCTCGTAAATCAAGCCGGGCAGTTCCCGCCGGTAAAACTCCAGGGGCGCGGCCGGCGCGCCCATCACCACGAGCTCGACATCACGGCGGGGCAGCAGCCGCATCGCCGCGAACAAGTCCCCCAGCCCCTTGCGCTGCCCCATCGAGCCGGCGAACAGCACCCGGAGTGGGCGCATCGCGCCCGCTCCATTTTGGATTTTAGAATGGGGATTTTGGATTGCGGAATTTTCCCCTCCCCCACCGCTCGCCGGCGAGCCGAAGGGCGCGACGACCACGCGCTTGCCTTGGCATGACGCCGGCAGGGAGTCGGCCACAAACTGGCTCGGCACGACCACAAGGTCGGCAAGCGCCAGCTCGCGGTCCTTGCGCTCGCGCTTCGCCGCCGAGTCCTGCGTGCCGCCGCCGAGCGTCGCCGCCCAGGCCGGCAGCCGCTCCGCCTCCTCCATCATCAGCCGCCGCCCGGTCGCCCAATGCGCGATGGGCAGGTCGTAGGCACGGCGCAGGCCGAGCGCCTGGGCCGCCTCGAATTGCGCCAGCGCGCCGTCCTCGTAGGCATAGACCGCACCCAGCGTGTGCTCGCGTTGCCACCGAGGCAGCTGGCGCGCGAGCCATTGGTCAAAATCCCGATACACCGCGTCCACGGAGCACCAGCCGGTCTCGGGCGCCACCGCGCGTTGCCACCGGAGACGTTGCGCCGCCAGCCGCGCCGCCTCGCGCCACGGTCGCGTGACCATGCCCGCCGCCCACGGCCCGGCAAACGACCGCCGGGCCAGCTCCGCACGCGCGCCGGCCGGCAGCCAGCGGGCGGGCCAGCCGCCGGGGTGCCAATTCAGGCAGGTCGCGGGGAGACCGAGCATCCCGCGCGCGGACAGCGCCGCGCCCAAATGGCGGAAAAACTGGTTGCCCGTCGGGTGGGCCAGCAAGGTATTCATCCTAAATTCCGCCATTCAATTTGACCACGGATTACACAGATACCACGGATACAGAAATTTTGCCTAAAAAATACCCACCGAATCCATTCACGGGGGAGTTGAAGGCCAGAAAATAATCCAGTTTTTGATGAACCGGGCCCAGCCGGGTTCTGAGCGAAGCGACAGTCTGACAGTCCGTGGTTTCAACGGTATTTTTCAGGTTCATCTTTTGGGCAGTCCGCCGCGACCACCGCCGGTGAGCCGCTGCCACTGCCGCCGCGTGAACCGGGCCACGCCGGGAACATATTTGCCGGACACCTGGATCGAAAGCCGGTCGAGCAGGGTCAGCGGCACCGTGCGCCGGTTCAGGAACAGGCAGTCGCTCCAGTAAAAGTGGGAGAATTTCACCGCGTAAAAGCCCAGCCCTTCCAGCCGGCGAAAAATGCCGGTGATGCGCGGAAGGTCCTCGCGGCTGAAAAAATCGTGAAACTCCACGGTGATCTGGGTGGTGGCGGCCAGCAGCGCGTCGCTCGTATGTTCCAGCAGGCTCAGCTCCGCCCCCTCGATGTCTATTTTCATGAAATCAATCTGGGTGATGCCGTGGTCGCGGCAAAATTCGTCCAAGGAGATTTTTTTCACCCGCACGGTCGTCTGCCCGGCGTACTCCCGATACCGCGCGCTGCTGCAGGTGGCCTCGCCCAGCGCGAGGTCGAACTCCCCGGACTCACCATCAACCGCCAGCGGATGATAGGTGACGCGCGGCAGCGGCGGCAGCCGCGCGAACAGACGCGGGTCCGGCTCAAACGAATGCACCTGCGCCGGGGTATTGGCGCTGAGCCAGCGGGCGAACTCGCCGTGGTTCGCGCCGCAGTCGAGCGCGAGCTTCGCGGCGCGGAGCAGCGCCGGAGCAAACGAGTGGTCAATGACGTTCTCAATTTTCATGCGAGGAGGGGTGAAAGGTTTTGCCGTCGCGCGGCGCGGCCATCCCGGGTGCCCCGCCCATAGGCCCCGGCAATTTTCCAGGCGGCCGGGAGCAAGGCGGCGCGGCGCGTGACCAGCCCGAGCAGGCCCCACAGCAAACCGGGCTGCCCCCGCGAGCCCGCGAGCACCATCCGCGCGCTGACGAGCAGCATCTGCCACGCGGGCTGATATTTCGCGGTGAGATAGGCCGTGTTTTGCACGCGCCGGAGCGCCCCCACACTGGCGATGTTCTCCCGGTCATCGCCGGCGATGCGCGGGCCGATGTGATGGTGGACGAAAACGTCGTTGTCGTAGATCAGCCGCCAGTTTGCGCGCCGGATGGTCTGGCAAATGTCCAGCTCCCAGCCGACCTCCGCCCCCCGGCTGATCAGATAGCCGTCAATGGCCATCGGGCCGAAAGCCGCCCGCCGGAAAGCGAAGTTCACACCCTTGATCACATCGACCTGCAAGGGTGACTGCCGCGCGCCGCAATGATGGTTGCCGATCAAAAGCCCATACCCGTTGAACTGCCCCACCCGTCTGGCCAGCGGCGGGTTCGCCACTTCGGGCCGCGCCGGCACCAGCTGGTGATCGCGCCCACCGACCGCCCCGATTTTTTCGTCCCGCAAAAACCACTGCTCAATCCGCGCCAGCCAAACGGGCGGGGCCTCCGCGTCGTCATCCGTCAGGACGATGATGTCCCCCCGCGCCAAGCCGAGACCGAGGTTCAACGCCTCGACCACGCTGGGGCGCGGCGCGGGGAGGGCCCGCCAGCCAGCCGTGCCAGCGGCAACCTCCGCAAACACGCGCATGGCCGCCGCGTCGCCCGGGCCAATCACGACGATGACCTCGTCGGCGGGACGAGCCTGCGCTTTGAGCGCGCCGAGGCACCGTCGGAGATCCTCGCTCCGGTGCATGGTCGGGATGATGACGGAAAGGTTCATGGGTCAAACCACCGGTGGCCGGTGAGCGTGAGAAAGCCGCAAGTCGAATTCCTCAGAATTTTACCACGGATGACACGGATGGGCACGGATAAGGGGCGGTTACCTACGCGTAGAGGGAGGCAGGCGGGCGGCGATCGTTTGCATCGTCACCCTCTCCGGCGCAGCAAGAACATGGAGATTTAAGCAGGTAGCCACGAAACCAAGAAGCGATAACCAAAACAGGCGCAGAAGGCAGGCATTTCAACCACGGATTGCACGGATGGACACGGATCGGAATTTTGAGGGCAGAAGGAAGGAGTCAGGCGGGAAGGAGTCAGGAGAGGAAGAGACGGAATTGTGAACGCGAAGGCGCAAGGAGGCAGAGGGATCGGATTTATAACCACGGATGGACACGGATAAACACGGATGGAATAGCCCTGTACGTGGACGGCGCAGCGCCGGTCCGGCATCGCCGCCGCTTGGGCGCAGCAAACCTGCGCCACGACCAGGACTGAACCAAACATTGACCATATGATTTTGGCCTGATCCGGGTTCATCCAGGTTTAAAGTCCACTCGCCGCGTGCTCGGTGCCCTCCGGTTCAAAGGGGCGGAGGCCCCCGAGGGCGATGAGGAAAAACTTGGTGGCCGGCAGGCTCGTCTCGTCCGTCAGCGGCTGGAACGCCGCCCCTTCCGCCTGCGACCAAAAGAGCCGGTAGTGACTCGCAGCAAAGCAGGCCAGGACCTGACTGACAGAACCATTTTTTTCGAGGCCAACCCCGGCATGCACTTCGACAAAAAAATCCGCCCCCCGCCGGATGGTTTGCCGCGCCCCGGCCAGGACCTGGCATTCGTAGCCCTCCACGTCAACGAAGACGACGTCCGGCGGCTGGTATTCCACCGCCAAAGAGTCAACCGACACGCTCGGCACTTTGACCGGCAGCAGATTACCGCCCATGGCACCGTTGAGGGTTTCGGAAAAGATCATCTCCTGGCCGGCCTGCTCGGCGCCGACGGCATGACGCACCCGAATATTTCGCACCTGGTTGAGCTGGCAATTTTCCAAGGCAACCTGCGCATTGTGCCGCGTACCCTCCACCGCGACGACCAGGCCGGCCTCCCCCACGGTTCGCGCCAAGATCATGGCCACCACCCCTTGGTGCGCACCGAGGTCAAAGACGGTCGCACCCGGCTGCAGCCGGCTAGCCCGGAGAAACTCAATCTCCGGCATGGAGCCCCAATCGTGGTCATACCACCCGGCCGCAAGGCTGTCCTGCAACGAAACCTTGAACGGGTGGCCACAGTAATGGTGCGCAACCGTCCGGCGGGGAAAATGCCGCAGCCGCCGCCGCATCAGCCAGGCACGGAGGACCTGCTGCCATTTGGTCGGGACAATTTTTTTAACCAGTGAGTTCATTTGAGGGAGGCGGATGCAGCCGAATAAAAATGACGGGACCCGCAGCAGTGTCCATCAGCGTTCATCCGGGAGGCAAAATCCGTTCCTCAGACATCCTGCCGGTCCGAGGGCGAGGCCAAGGCCCTCGTCAGGCAAAACAAATAATAAATTTCCAAGGCGACAAACCGACCCAAGCCCCGCCAGAGGTGGAGGGCGCACGCGGTGCGCAGGGCGCGGTAAATCCGGCGCAACCCATCGATCGCGATCTTCCGGCAGCGAAACTTGGCCCGTTCCTCCGGGTGCTTGGCCAGGAAGTAACGCGTGGAGCGGGCTTGCAGGCGGACGAATTTGCAGCCCCGGCGCAGCCGCCAGCCATGACCCACCTCGGCCTCCGGCACAAAGGCCGTCGGCTCGCCCGCTTTGCGCAGACGGAGGCGCAGATCAACGTCCTCCATGAAAGCGCTGGGAAATTTCTCGTCAAACCCGCCCATGCCGACGAACACACTCCGCCGGATGCAGAAATTGCAGGACCAGAGATAGCCTCCCGTTTCATTTATCGGACACTCCATGTCCAGCCGTGTCCGCACCCCGATGGCCCGCGTCCGACCCTCCAACACCGTGCTGCCCGGCGATTGCTTCCGTGCCGCGACATAGGCTGCGAGCACCCCAGGGGCCGGCACGCAGTCATCGTCCAAAAACACCAGCCACTCGCCCCGTGCCTGCCGTGCGCCGTAGTTGCGGTTCGCCGCCGGGCCGCGTCGTGGTCCGGCGAACCAGCGCGCCCACGGAAACTGCTCCCGGAGCATTGGCTCGGCAGTGGGCTGCGACCCGTCGTCGGTGACGATGACCTCATAGCTGTCGGCCGGCAGGGTTTGCGCGCCGGAAGCGAGCCGCGCCAGGCATTCGGCCAGCGCGTCCAGCCGCTGGCAGGTGGGAATGACCACGCTCAATGAAATGGGATCCATGCTTTGGCGGCGGGTGGTGCGGGCCTCATCCTCTGACGCCAATTTTTTTCGCCGGGATCCCGGCCCAGATTTCAAACGGGGGGATGCTCTTCGTGACCACCGCCCCCGCGCCCACCACCGCGCCCCGACCGATGGTCACGCCCTGGAGCACGACCACGTTCACCCCCAGCCAGACATCAGACTCGATGGTGATCGCCGCCGCCTGATTTTTTTGGGAGCTGATCGTGGCCTCGCGATCCGTGAAATTATGATCGTGGTCAATGAACTTGCAGCCCGAGGCGATCAGCGTGTCGGGGCCGATGCTGATACCGTGCGTGATGTTGAACTCGCAGCCACGGCACAGCCACACCCGGTCGGCGATCTGGATCGAGGTGCCTTCGCTCCAGACCCCATCGTGCTTGAACACCACGCCCTCCTCAATCTGGCAACCATCCCCAATGCTGACCTTATGTGGCCAAGTGAAACGGCAACGGGGCAGCGTCGTGCGGCCGATCTTCAGCCCGCGCAGACGCAGCAACGTCTTGCGCAACGGCGAGAGCGCCAGCGTCTCCATCCGCTCAATGGCGCGGAACAAGATTTTTTCAATGAGCTTCACGGATCGTTGGGTTGCCGGCCGTTTTTAGCTGGCGGAGATGTCCAGCCAGTCGGGATGCACTGCGGCGTGGATGGCGATCTCATCGAGGATGGCCGGCACGGCGGTTTGCGGCCGCCAGTCCCAGAGGCGGGTGGCCTTGGCGTGGTCGAGCACGATCCACGGCAGGTCATACGGGCGGGACTGCGGGTCCGCTCCGACGGCTTGGGGGCCGAACCGTCCCGCGCACCAGTCGCTGAGCTGGCGGAGCGACCGCGCCGAGGCCGTGCCGCCGCCGAGATTGACCACGCGGTCGTCGATAGCCAGCGAGGGTGCGGCAAACTGCTGCTCCAGCAGAGGCACCAGGTCGGCCGGATGCAGGCAGTCCCGAGTCTGGTGGCCCTCGCCACCAAAGCCGAGGTAGCGGAGCGGCCGACGGCGCAGCCAACTGTTGATCCAGTAGGAAAAAATCCCCTGATCCGGCCGGCCAAACTGGCCGGCACCCGCGAGCACCCCGCAGCGGTTGATGAAGACCGGCAGGCCGAAGGCCTCACCGTATTCGAGCGCGAGCGCCTCGCTGGCGAGCTTGGTCGCACCATAGAGCGAGACGGGGGCGCGGGTGGAAAAGCCCTCGGCAATCCCCGCCGAGGAAAAGCCGGGCGGAAACGCGGCCCCGGCGGCGGGACGGTAAGCACGATCATGGGTCGCCAGCGGCAACGCCGCCAGGGCCGGGATGGAGTAAACGCGACTGGTGCTCAGCAACACGAAGCCGGCGCGATGCCGCCGACAGTATTCCAGCAGATTGACGGTGCCGCCCAAATTATGCTCCAGCAGTTGCCGCGAGCTCACGGTGCCATCCACTCCGGCCAACACGCTGGGGTTGGCCGCTGCATCCACGACAAAATCGGCCGCAGGCAGCGCGTCCACATCGCTGGCCGCACGCAGGTCGGCGTGAAACACTTTCACCCCGAGGCCTTGCAGCCGGGCGCGATTGGTCTCGCTGCCGGGCCGGATGAAATTGTCGAAGCCGAGGACTTCATGGCCGCGCGACGAACCGACCAAGGTCCTGGCCAGCGTAGAGCCCACGAAACCGCAGATGCCGGAGATGAGAATTTTCATAAGACGTAATGGCCGCGAAAAGGCACAAAAAGCCAAAGATCTATCGATCGTGACGAATAGTTGATAATTCAGAAGCCATGAAACCACGAACGGAAAAGGCAATGGGGGAACACGCAGCAAGGGAACCCAAACCGTCCGCGCTCATTTTATGATTTTTGGGCCTTTTCATGGCCAACCTCGTCGCGGTCTGATCCGGGTCCGTTCGTGTTAATCCGTGGATAAATTCAGATTGGAGGCCGCGCAGTGGCGGATCATGTCAACGTAACGGCCGCGCAGCACGTCCCACGAAAAACGCCGGTAGACAGCGCGGTGCCGGGCCTGGCGGACGGTCTCATTGCCCGCCGCGACGAGCGCAGGGCCGAACAGCCGGGCGAGCGCGCCCGGCTGGCGGAAGTCGCCGAAAATCCCGTCGCCACCCAGCACCTCGCGGGCGACCGGGTAGTCGTGCGCGAGACAGGGCAGGCCAGAGGCCGACGCCTCGATGAACACCCGGCCAAAACCTTCCGACAACGAAGCCAGGGTGAAGATGTCGCTGGCGCGGTAATAATCCGGCATCTGCTCCGGGCGCACGCTCCGAATCTGAAAATTTTCCGCCCCGAGCAATTGCTCCGCCAGAGCGGTGACGGCAACGGTCTCATGGTCCGTTTGTCCCAGGATGAGCAGGAACGGCCGGGGCGCGGGCAGCGCGGCCACTTCGCGAATGAGATAGTCCATCCGTTTGTGCGACCTGTTGACGGCGCCGGCCGAAAGCACAATCGCGCGCTCCACGGGCAGGCCCAGCGGTTCGCGTTGCACCGCCCGGGCCGCCGGGTCGGCGGCCGCCAATTTTTCGGGGATGGCAAAGCCATAGGGCAGCAGCACCTGCCGGTCAGCCGGCTGCCCGGCCAATTGGGCGGCATCAAAATACGGCGAAGCCAGTTGCTGCACCAGATCCCAGCGCGGAAAGGGCGGCGACAACGGCCCGCCGTTGGACAGCAGCAACCGGTAGCCCCGCCGGTGCCGGCGCCGCCAGTGCCAGAGCAGATTACCGAGGTTGCCGTCGCTGAAATAGACCACGTCAGGATTTCTCGCGGTGAGGTGCCGGCGCAGGCTCAGAAAAAAAGTGGCCTGCTCGATGAAATACGCGTCGCGCCGCAGCAACTGCCCCGCGCACCGCGCGATGACCGAGCCACGGGACAGGTTCCGGAGCACCGTCTCATTTTTTCCGTCCATGCCACCGCCTTTGAAAAGCCTCAAGTCCAGTTCCGGGCTGATGCGCAATGCCTCAAAACATTCCTGCGTGAAAGATTCGTAGCCACGCCGGATCCGGCCCAAGCCCGGGCAAAGCAGGAAAACGGTGAGATCAGTCGAGGTCATTGGTTTAAACCACTCATCCATCCTGACAGTCACTCATCCTAAATTCCGCAGTTCAATTTTACCACGGATTACACAGATATCACGGATGCAGAAATTTATGGCACAATTCATAGATCGAAGCCATTCACTCGCCGGGTACAGGGCTAAAACGGGCCAAGAGCGTGATCATCCATGCCAATCCGTGAAATCCGTGGTTGAAACGCGGGGTTCAGATCATCGCCGCAGACTGCCGCGCCACGGACTCGCGGTAAATTTCGAGCAGTTGCGCGCCGATTTTCTCCCACGAAAAAACCGTCTCCACCGACCGCCGATCCACCACCGGCAGCGGACCGGCCGCCAGCGTGGCGGCCGCCGTCGCAAACGCCCGCAACCACCCGGCCTTGGTTTGGCCCGCGCTGACGACCCACGCAAACTCCGCCGACAGCCGCCCGCACTCGCCAATGGCAGAGCACAGCACCGGACTGCCGGCGGCCATGTACTCGGCGTATTTGATCGGAAACCGGCTTTGGTTGAACGGCGTGTCGGCCAGCGGGAGAAGGCCGAGGTCGAGCGCGCAGGCAAACTCGCGCGTCTGCGCGGGCGTGAGCTGCCCGAGAAAATCAATCCGGCCGCGCAGTGCCGGGTCCAAGCCGTCGAGGCACCCGGCCGGCGGGCCGCACAGGGCGAGCCGCAACCCCGGCCAGCGCGCGGCCGCCGCCGCCATCGCCTCGAAAATCCACCCCAGCTCGTCGCACGTCCGGCCCATGAAGCCGACGTAGCGCGCGTCCGCCACCAGCCCGAGCGCGCGCCGCGCCGCCGCCTGGTCTGTCGGCGGGGCCGGCCACAGGCCATTGAAGAGCACGGAGGTGTGACGCGCGCCACGCGTTTGCGCAAGATGGGCCAGAAAATGGCCGCAGGTCGTGACGTGATCGGCCATCGCCGGAAGTTTGGTTTCCAAATGGCCAGTCAGCATGCGTTCAACCCAACTGCGAAACGAGGCCGTCCGTCCCGCCATCAGCCCGCCCACCCACAGGTCGTCCCAGTCGTAAAATTTGGCCGCCGCCGTGCACCCGCGCCAGGCCCAACACGCCGCCGGGAAAGGCTGGAAAAGGTGCGCCACATCGCAGGGCGACGCGCCGGCCTGCCGGCGCATCCGCAGCGCGTTGGCCGGATGGGCCAGCGGGCTGATGAAGGACAGACCGCGCGCCGAGGGAACGAGGTGATAGACGATACCGTCCCGGGTTTCCTGCCGCCGGCGGGACTGGGTGTCGTGATCCAACCCATAAATCTCCACCTGCTGCCCGAGCCCCGCCAAGGCCAGGGCGAGATTGTGAAACCGAAAGTAGGTACCCTGCGGGTGGACAAAATTGACGAAAAACCGGACCCTTAACGGACGCATAAATAATAAACCCGAGCCGGTGGCGGCCGAGACGTTTTTAACCGTGATTGGACACCAATCCGGCCCCGAATTTTTGAACAGGAGGGAACGGAGAAAACGGAGAGATGCCTTTAACTGCGGACACGGTGAAGTTTACCGCCAATGGACGCCAATCCGAACCCTAGACATTTTGAACAGGAAGCGAGAGAGGCAGAATTTTCGCACGAAGGACGCGAAGAACGCAAAGGACAGAAGGGCCAATCCGAAATTGCGCGGCCAGGGCGAGCCCAGCGAATCAGGCTGCCGGCGCCCAGCCCGGTTTCCGCCTGAAAACGGATAGTATCTCCCAATCATCATCAGTGAACGCGGGGCCCGCGCCTGAAACCATAGACGGCGGTGGCCGCATGGACCCCCAGCACCGTGAGCGCCGTGATGGCCCCGAACCAGATCACGGGCATGGTCCGGCTCAAATCCAGCGTCAAGGCGCAGCCGGTCTGGACGACGACCAGCGCAAGAATGTAGGCCACCGTACCCCACCAAAAGACCCACCGGCGCGCAGCGTGCATGGTCCACATGACGCCGGACACATAGCTGACGCACGCGGTCAGCACCACCCAGCCGGTTTCCCTTTCCAGCCCGGCGTATTTCGGGCCCAGCAGCCACAGCAGCGGCCCCGGAAAAAGAAAGCCCGCCGCGCCAATCAGGGTCGCCAGCAGGACGGCGGAGCCGAGGATCTGGGCATACCGCCGGGGCAGCAGCGCGGCCGAAACGCGGGCGACGTAAGGCTCCACCAGCACCGCATTGAACGCGCTCAGGAGGAGAAAGAGCTGCCCGATGCGAGACAGCGCGGAGACCGCGGCGATTTTTTCCGTCGAGCCGAACAACGCGATGATGAGCACGGTGAGCTGACCCTGCACCGCGCTGAAGGCCACGCCGGGCATCAGCGGCGCGAGGTAACGCAGCATCTCCCGGTTGGCCTCCGGCTCGCTCGTGGCCGGTTCCGACACGCAGTCGCGCGCGGCGCGCCGGTAGCTGAGGCCGACCAACCCAACGGCCAGCGCGCCGAGCCACGCCGCCGACCACGCCGACAGCCACCCCGCCGCAGACAGGGCCAGACAACACGCCAGCCGCAGCGCCGCGCTGACAATCTGTGGCTGGTAATAGGCCCGGAGCCGGCGATGCACCAGCAGAGGCGAGCCATACATCATCCAGCCCTGAAAAACCACGGCCAGGGCAATCGCGCCAAACAGCAGCAGCTGGTTGCCCGCACCCCACTCCTGCCGCCAGTTCACCAACGGGAACACGACGGCGGCGACGGCCAGCGTGACCACCATCATCCGGCCCCGGTAATGCCGAGCCGAGCGCAGGTAGCGCCCGAGCCACGCCGGGTCCGCGCCGCGCTCACCCGCCAGCGCGACGATGGAGCCGGTGAAGCCCAAGTCCGTGAGCTGGTTGACCGTGGACTGAAAGGCAAACGCCACGCCGAACATAGCGAACTCGTTCGTGCCCAACCAGCGCAGCAGCAGGAAACCGGTGAGGAGGTTGAGCAGTTGCACAGCCGGCTGGCCGACGGCAAACGCCATGAGCGGGCCTTTCCATTTATGCAATCGGTGCTTGGCGTTTAACACTGGTGAGAAGCGGAGATATCAACGTCGAAGGTCATTGGTCGGATGCGCTACGCGCCAAGTTAGTGGCGCGAAATCGGCATGTTTAACGGAAGGCGCAAGGAGGCAGGCGGTGGAGGAACTGAAGGGACGTAAAGCTGAACACCAAGGTCGGAAGGCCGCTGGGACAGGAGCGGGCGGGAAAAACGGTGACAGCGAAATTTTTGTAAAAAAACCGTCCTGAAGGCTCCTGAACCCTCCTGAAGGCTCCAATTTGGAGCGGCTCAACCCGGCGCAGACGGGGGTGAACCGGGAGCCGGAACCGCGAACTCCGGATACCGTCGTCTATCCTCGTCGGAAAGAGCACGCTCCGCAGCAGCGAGCTGTCGCCGCGTGGCCAGGATCACCGCCGGGGTCCACTCATATTTCACGCGGGAACGAGCCCGGCTCTCAACGACATCCTTGAGCGGAGCGAGATCCGGGTCATTGGGTTTCACCCGGAGCACATAAGACAGCACCTCATCAAGTTTAACCAACTCGTCGTTATTGGCGGTACATTTGGCGCGCAGACGATCTATCGCCTCGACGAAACCATGACGAGCTTGCCGACCAAATTTTTCGCGATCAAATTCCAGCTCGGACTCGCGGTGGGCAAGCCGGTCGCGAAGCGCCTGCAGCTCAAACTCGAGCTTGCGGTTGCGATTGATGCCGGACTGGAGCCGGCCAAGCACGCGGCTGAACTGCTCCAACTCGCGGGGGGTGAGCTCGGTGCCGCCTTGGAGCTTGGCGAAGAGCCGCTGCACCAAGAGCGCGGCGGCGGCCCCGGCGAGGTCACGCCCATCGCGGGCAACCTCGTCAACGCTGGCAGCCTGGGCGGAGGCGGTGTGGAGGCCGGCGAGGGCGGCGGCGAGCGGCCCATCGCGAACGGTTGCGGCGGAGTGGGTGTTGAGGATGACGCCGTGCTTGCGGGCCTCGGCGATAATGACCCGGAGGGCGGTGCCACCCGGGGTGGCGGCGAGACGGGCACAGAACTGGCTGACCTCCGCAGGACTGAGGGCGTGCTCCAACTTGGCAGGGGTGGGCATGGGGATGGATTCGGAGGAAGGAGTCAGGAGCCGAGGAGACGGAATTCTTAACGCGAAGACGCGAGGAGACAGAGGCGCGGGTGGGTAGTGAGCAGCGAGCAGGCGGCAGGGCGGGAGGTCAAGCCGACCTGCTCGCGGCGAGGATCTGGGTGTAGAGCGCGGCGTAGCCTTCGAGCATGGCCTGGGTGGAAAATTTGGCCGCCTGGGCGAGCCCGGCCTTGATCCGCTCCTGACGGGCTGGAACCGGCTCCGCGAGCAGTTCGCCGAGCCGGGCCGCCGCGCCGGCCTCGTCGTCGGGGTTGAGGTAGGCCGCGGCCGCGCCGCCGATCTCGGTCATGGGCGCGCGCTCGCTGGTGAGGACGCGCGTGCCGGCGGCCATCGCCTCCAGCACGGGCCAGCCGAAGCCTTCCTGGTGGGAGGGAAACAGCAGGCATTCCGCGCCGGCGTAGAGGGCGTTCAGCTCGGTGTCACCAACCCCGCCGACAAGATGAATCCGCCCGGCGACACCCGACGCCGCGACCGCCTGCGCCAGCCCGGGCGGCGGGGTCGCTCCCGCCATGACCAGATCGGGGCCGGCGGGATTTTTTTGGGCAAAGTTTTCGTAGATACGCACGACTCCGGCGCGATTTTTATACCACTGGTTGCCGCCGACATGGAGGACGTAGCGGCGGTCCGCCAGCGGGCGCAGCTTTTCTGCAGCGAGAAACACCGCGGCGCGCCCGGCCCCGTCCATGGGGCGATAGGGATAGTTGAGGCCAATGGTCACCTGCGTCGCGCAGGCCGGCTCGAAGCCGCCGAGCGCGAGCAACTGCCGGCGCGTCTCCGCCGAGTCGCAAGCGAGGTGCCGGGCGCGGCGCAGGCCCGCGAGGATGAGCGACTGCAAGCGCCGGCCCGTGGCCCGCACCGGGTTTTGCGGGAAGTGACCCAGCGCCGAGCGGATCGCGAGCACATCGTGGCAGGTGACGACGTGGGGGACAGCGGCCAGCTCGCGGACATACATCGCGTTGCTGTGGTCGCAGACATGCACCAAAGCGGGCGGACGGACGGAGCGGAGGCGGCGGCGCAGCTCGCGGGGGAAAAGCACAAATTTGTCGAAATAACCCAGCCACTTGCCGGCCCCGGATTTGCCCGGTCGCAGGCGGCCGAGCCGCACGGCCGGGGCCAAACGCTCCATCGCCCAACCCAGCTCCGACAGGCGGAGCAGAACCTGGGCAAAGCGTTGCATGCTTTCCTGGCCGTCGGGCCGGTAGTTGCCGATCAGAAGCACGGTGGGTTGGTCTGGCATCAGGCGGGCCGGTCGAGGTTAGCCGACGCCCGGCCGGGCCGGAACGGAGGAGCGGAATGGCTTCGCCCCGTCGCTTCCCATTGGGAGGCGACCGGAGAGGGGGAGAAACCGGGACTGGCCATGAGGCCCGGCCGAGCAGGGCTCAGCCGAGAAATTTGGTGATCCAAGGCAGGACGGCCCGGCCCTGCCGGTGCCAGCGCGCCAGCTTGTCGAACCGCGCCTGCAAAATTTTCCGCCGGGCGGGCGCGGCGCCGACGCCGTCCAGTTGCGCGCGCAGGGCGGCCAGCCGCCGGTCGCTGTCGTCGAGCTGGGGTTGGATGCTTTCCTGCAGGAAGCCGCCGACGAGCTTGCGCAGCTCGGTCTCCGGCTCGAAATGGTCGCGGCTGTCGCCGGGCATTTTGGCCCGCCGGATCGCGCCCACGGCCCGCAAGGCCCGGATGCCCTGGCTGACCGAGCCCTTACTCAGCCCCAGCCGCAACTGGATGTCCGCGAAGCTCAGCGGCGGAGCCGAGGCAAACAGCAGCCCATAGATTTCACCGTAGGACTTGGGCAGCCCGGCCGCACGCGCCAGCCGGACAAAAATCTCCACCACCCCGTCCTCGAAACCGTCACCTGGGACGGCCACCCCGCCCCGACGCACACGACCGACGCCGCCGGCCGGGGCCGGCGGCAAGGCGACAGGCAGCGCGAGGGCGGGGGGCGGCATGGGGTGAGAATGCGGGGCCGGGCGGTTAGTTCAATAAAAAATGAACAAAACATTCCGCCCGCCGGCGGCGGGCCGGCCGCGCGAGAAATTCGCTTCCCGTTCGGCCGGAAAACGTTTTTGTCGCACCGTGGATCTGCGCTCCTCCTTCCCCACGCCGTCGGGCCCGACACCGCTCATGGTGTTTCGCGGCGAGGCCCGCACGCCCCGCCGGCTGCATCCGCTGGAGCTGGCCTTGCTCATCGTTACGGCCCTCCACCTTTGTTTCCTGCCGTGGGCCTTCGGCGGGATGATGATCAACCCGTGGGCCCTCTGGGTCAGCCTAGGCCTGGCGGTGACCGGGTTCGGCCTCTCGCTGGTGCCACGCCACTACACGGAGGAGCATGCCCGCGAGGGCGAGTTCAAGCTGGTGATGTGGCCGAAGCTGGTGCGCTTCCCCATTTTTTGGCTGGGGCTGGCCCTGTTACTCTACATGACCGTGCAGGCCGCCAACCCCGCCTGGAGCTATTTCAACAATGGATCGCGCTGGTGGATGGAGCCATTGCGGAGGGACCAGTATGTCACGTGGCTCCCGACCAGCATGACCGCGCCGATGAACGGCCCCGGCACCTGGGAGAGCATGAACGCCTGGCGGATGATTCTCATCTATGCGGCACCCTGGCTGACGGTCTGCTCGCTGTGGGTGGGCATCACGCGGCGGGCCACGCTGCTGGCGCTGCTCGGCACCATCGCGGTCAGCGGCGGCCTGCTGGCGGTGGTGGGCCTGCTGGAGCGCGTGGCGGGCAATGACAAGATTTTCTGGATGCTGGACGCGGGCAAGGCCACGAGCTACTTCGTCGCCTCGTTTGCCCACAAAGGCCACGCCGGCGCCTATTTCAACCTGGTCGTCGCCGCGGCCTGCGCCCTCGCCTGCTGGCATCTCACCCGGGGTGACCGCCGGGCGGGGCCGGCCAACCCCGCGCCGCTCTTCGCCCTCTGCGCCGTGCTGGCCGGCCTGATTGTGCTCCTCAGCTACTCGCGCGCCGCCACGATCCTGCTGCTGGTGTTTCTGGTGCTGATGTTCATCGGGCTGGGGGTGTGGGTGGCACGCGCCGGGACCAACGGACCCAACCGCGCGCTGCTCGCCTTGCTCGGCGTGATTTTTGTGCTCTTCGTCGCCGGCAGCGCGCTGGTCCTGGATTACGGCAAGGTAATCGAGCGCATGTCCCAGCTCGGCACCACGGATCGCGAGCTCTCCGTCGAAGGCCGCTGGATCGCCGACCATGCCACCTGGGAGATGATCATGGACAAGCCCCTCACCGGCTGGGGGGCCGGCAGCTACCGGTATTATTTCCCGGTCTATGAGCAAAACTACCCCGCCCTTTGGAACGTCACCAACGCCCGCTGGGAATATGCGGCCAACGACTATCTGCAGATACTCGCCGAGCTCGGTCTGGTGGGCGGGCTGCTCCTCGTCGCCGGCACGGGCTACTGGGTGATCCGGCTGCTACGCCATCAGGCGCACACCCGCCCGCACGCGCTGCTCCTCATCGCCGGCCTGGGCATGCTGATGCTCCAGGCCTTGGTGGATCTGCCGCTTTACTGCCCGGCGGTGCTGCTCACGTGGTGCGTCCTCTGGACGCTCACCGTCCGCTGGGTCGAGTTTGAGGACAACCGCGTCCACGACTAGGCGGCAACGGGTCAGTCGGCCCGTCTGACGGGCACGACGAAATCACGGCGGAAAATCAGGCTGATGATCACCGGCGCAAAGAGCAGGAGGGCTGGCGTGAGCAGCGGCGTCAGGCCCCGCCCCGTCAGCAAAAACCCCGGGATGGCCATCCCACCGATGCCGCCGAGGAAAAAGCCGTGCCAGCTCCGCACCCCCGAGGCACACGCCATGGCGACCATCGTCGTCAGCCCCGCCACGAGCAGGCCAAACGGCAGGTCCGCCAGCAGGGCGAACAGGATTCCGACCGTAAAACTCACCGGGGCGGCAATCACATCGTCATCGTCCGCCGGTTTTTTGAAGGCAAACATCTGGACCAGCACCGCGAAACCGAGCAGCCCGAGGATAAGCAGCAGCCGCAGGTTGGCGTCCTTCACCGCCACGTCCGGCAGCGCAAAGTCGGGGTTGCTCAGGAGCATGGTGCCCAAGTAGGCGCGGGGCACGTCCAGCCAGAGCGTCGGCACGGTGATCCACGGCTGCCAGCAAGAGAAATCGTTGCCCACGGTGGCGGAGGTGAAGCTCTTCCAGCTAATCTTCGGGCCCAGCGTCAGACCCAAAGGAAACAGCAGCAACCCAATCGCCTCGCCCATGTAAGTCCAGTTGATCGGTAAATTGGTCATGCGCTGCCTTGAAAAACGTCCCGCCAGCGCGACGCAAGGCCAAACCCCGGGGGCCGCCGGTTAATTTTGTCCCGCCCGGTGGCGGGCCCGACGCGTGGCCCCGCCGACGGCCCAGGCGGCAGGCCCCCCGGCCCCCGGCAAGGCCCCTCACCGCCGCGCCTGCAGCCAGGCTTTCACCGCCGCGAGCGGCCGGGTGTTGAGCACGGCCTCACGCGTCAGCCAGCCTTTGCGCGCCGCGTTCACACCCGTCCTGACATATTCCAGTCCGGCGGTGTCGTGGGCGTCGGGGTTGATCGCACACAGCAACCCGCGCTCAGCCGCCCGACGCCAATGCCGCCAATCCAGGTCGAGGCGCTGCGGGCTGGCGTTCAGCTCAATGACGACCCCGTGGGCGATGGCCGCGTCAATCACCTTGCCCGCGTTTACGCGGTAGGCCTCACGCCGCAGCAGCAGGCGCCCCGAAAGGTGGCCGAGCATCGTCACCCGCGGGTTCTCCAGCGCGCGGATGAGGCGCGCGGTCATCGTCTCCTCGTCCTGCGTGAACGCGTTATGCACCGACGCCACCACGTAATCCAGGGTCGCCAGCACCCCGTCGTCGAAATCGAGCCGCCCGTCCGGCAGAATGTCGCACTCCGTGCCGGTGAAAATGTGCGTCGTGAATTTCTTCGCCGCGTTGAGCGCATGGATCTCCGCCACCTGCGCCGCCAGCCGCGCCTCGTCCAGCCCGCGCGCCTGATAACTCGACTTCGAGTGGTCCGCGATGCCGAGGTATTCCCAACCCAGCGCCTCGGCGGCGGCGGCCATCTCGGCGAGCGTGTTGCGCCCGTCGCTCGCGGTCGTGTGGTTGTGCCACGCCCCACGCAAATCCCCGAGCTCCACCAACCGCGGCAGTTCGCCCGCCTCCGCCGCCTCGATCTCGCCCAGCCCCTCGCGCAGTTCCGGCGGAATAAAATGCAGCCCCAGCGCCGCAAACAGCTCCTTTTCGCTTTCCGCCTTCAGCCCCTCGCGTCGCTCCGCCTTTTCCTTCGCCGTCCCCTCGCCCGCCGCCGGCACCAACCCCCACTCGCTCATACTCAGCCCGCGCGCCAGCGCCCGCTGCCGCAACTGGACGTTGTGATCCTTCGACCCTGTGAAATGGTGCAGCGCAAACACAAACTGGTCCGCCGGCACGATCCGCAAATCCGCCTGCAGCCCGCCCTCGAACCGCACACTCGCCTTGGTCTCGCCCCGCGCCGTCACCTCCTTCACGCCCGCCTGCGCGCAAAACCACGCCACCACCGGACCGACCTCGTCCGCCGCCACGAGAAAATCCAGGTCTCCCACCGTCTCCAGCCCGCGGCGGAGACTCCCCGCCGACTCCGCCCGCGACACCGGCGGCAGCGCGCGCAACCCCGCCACAATGGGCTCCGCCACCGCCGCCGCATCCCACCACAGGTGCCGCTTGCCATACGCCTCGCGGTTGCGGATGCCCTCCAAGATTTTCTGCTGCGATTTTTCGCCAAACCCGTCGAGCGCGGCGACCCGCCCGTCGCCGCACGCGGCTGCCAGCTCAGCGAGGGTTTTCAGGCCCAGTTTTTCATGCAGCACTTTGATTTTTTTCGGCCCCAGCCCCGGCACCTCCAGCATCTGCAGCAGCCCCGGCTCGACTGACGCCTTCAATTTGGCCAAAAACTCCAGCCGCCCCGTTGCATGCAGCTCCGCGATTTTCTGCGCCAGCGCCTCGCCGATGCCCTTGATGCTCTCCAGCCGCCCCTCCGCGATGAGCGCCGCCAACTGGTCCTCCTCGACGGCCTCCAAGGTCCGCGCCCCCGCCTGATACGCGCGCACCTTGAAAGGATTCTCGCCCTTCAGCTCGAGGAGCGTGGCGATCTCGTTCAACGTGTCGGCGATTTCGTTCTTGGTCATGCCCGCCGAAATTTGCCGGTGGAACCGACGAAACACACGGAAATTTTTCTCAGGTGTTTGCAACGTCCGTGGCGTGTCCCTGCCGAGACTAAAAAGCAGGGATCGGATTTGAATCGAAATTCCCAAATCTAAAATCCAAAATCCCTTCATGCCGTTCGCCCACTCCCGCACCGTCCGCTTCGCAGACACCGACGCCGCCGGCGTGGTCTTCTTCGCCCGCTATCTCGCCATCTGCCATGAGGCCTACGAGGAGTCCCTCGCCGCCGCCGGCATTGATCTGAAAGCCTTTTTTGCCGCCAACGCGATCGTCGTCCCCATCGCCCGCAGCGAATGCGACTACCTGCGCCCGCTCCACCCCGGCGACAAACTCCGCGTGACCGTCGCGCCTGCGTTGCTCACCGCCGACAGCTTCGCGCTGCGGTTCGAGATTTTCCGCCTCGGGCCGCCGGAGAAACTGGCCGCCCGCGCGCGCACCGAGCACGTCTGCATCGCGTCCGCCACCCGCGTCCGCACAGCCCTCCCGGCCGCGCTCGCCGCGTGGGTCAACGCCGGGTGACTCTTCAGGATGTGGGCGGAGTGGCCCCAGCCCGCTTTTCCGGCCCAGCCTTATAACGCGCCGGCTCCTCCGCCACCGCCAGCTCGTTGTCCTCGAAACGCGGCCCCTTCCAATCAGGCGGGTAGAGCACCGTGCCGTCGGGATACATCATCGGCCGCTTGAGGCTCAGCCGGAGCACCATCTCGTGCATGCCTTCCAGCCAGAGCAGGCGGTTGCGCAGGGGCATCCGCTTGCCGGTTTCCAGCATGAAGGACTCGTGGTCGTCCCAGCCGTGGCACTGCCAGTCCTCGTTCGTCATGGCGGCATCCTCCCCAGCTTTTCCAGTTTGGCAATGTCGCCAAGATCACGCGGTCGCCCGGCGGTGCGCTTCACTTCCAGCAGCTTCGCCACCGCCACGACCGGCACAAACAAATCCGGCGCAAGCTCGTAACGCACCGCGTGCCGATACTCTTCCTCAAAATCAAACGGCGGCTCGATGAAAATATCCACTGGCAGGTCGTCCGCCTCGAACAGCGCCAGTTGAAAGACCAGCATGCCCTTTTACTCCGCCCAGCGCCGCCGGTTTTCGGCCTTCGCAAAATCAGCCGCGCTCACCGGAATCTTGGGCTTGAAGCCACACGCCATCAGCGCGGTCACGCCGTCGCGCAGGTTTTTTTCGTCAAACGCCAGCACGAGGTCGAGATCGTTGGTATAGCGTACGACCCCGTGAGCGATCGCCGCCACGCCACCGACGACCAGGAACCGCACCCCGGCCGTTTGGAGCGCACCAAAAATTTTCTCAAATTGATCAACCCGCATGCCCCCATGTGCGTCCAAGGTGGGCTGGCCCGCAAACTTTTTCGCCCGCCAGCACGCTCACTTTGCGGCGGCCGGCACAGCCGCCGCCACCTGCACCCCAACCACGAAATACACCGCCGGCGTTTTACCCACGTTTTTCACGGCGACGAGATCCTGCGGCGCGAAATAAACCACCGCGCCCGCAGTGACGGTTTTCCTCGTGCCGTTGACCTGCACCTCCAGCGACCCTTCCTTAAGGAGGATGACCTCCTCGATAATGTTCGGTGTGTCGTGGGTGTGCGCCGGGCCGGAGACCTCGCCAGGGTTGAGTGTCGTGATGTGACACTCGAAGTTGGCGAGGGTCGCGGTCGGATGGTCGAACACCGCGCGTTTCACACCGTTTAGCCGCGTCTCCGGCTTCAAGTCTGGCCAGTCGCGCACGAGCGACTCGGTCAGCTTGGCGGCGGGCGGCGAGGGCGCGGCGGCGGGAGCGGGAGCAGGCGGGGTTTGGGCGGAGAGCATGATGGAGAAGGACAGCAAGACGAGGGCGCGGGCGAGGGGTTGCATGGGAGCGGAAAGGTGCGCAGCAAAACCGGCAGCTTCAATCCAAGATTGAGCCGTGGCCGCTAAACCGCCAAACGCGCGAGCGCCACCCGGTCAATCTTTCCCGCCACGTCGCGCGGCCATGCCGCCAGCGCGGCAAATTTTTTCGGCCGCTTCCACACCGCGAGCTTTTCCAGTCCCGCCGCCACGCGCGCCCAATCGGGCTCGGTGCGAGGTGGACGGGGTGCCCCCACCCCGCTCTCCGGCGGCCCCCCGGGATAACACGCCACCACCACGCTCCCCCACGCCGCGTCCGGCACGCCGACCACCGCCACGTCGGCAAACTCCCCGGTCGCCCGCAATACCGCCTCGACCTCCGCCGGCTCCACCTTTTCTCCGCCCGTGATGATCACGGCATCGCGCCGCCCGAGCACGTGCAGGCTGCCGCGCGCGTCGAAAAATCCCCGGTCGGCCGACACCCACGCGCCGGCTGCGCTCGGCTCCGGCCAGTAGCCGCGAAAGACCGAGGCGCCCCTGACGCAAATTTCCCCGTCGTGCGCCAGCGTGAGGTTCGCGTGCGGCAGCGCCGCGCCGCAGCCACGCCCGCCCGCC
>CAIQBC010000231.1 GCA_903869955.1 uncultured Opitutia bacterium | reverse complement strand
TCAAGGTGAAAGTCGGCACCGCGGTCGCGACGCTCGTCAGCTACCAGCCGCCAGCGGAGCCGGCGCCGAAACCGGCGGAGAAACCCGCCGCCCCGGCCAAGCCGTGACGCCCGCCGGCTGAGTCCGTGGCCGCCAGGTGTCCCCCTCCCCTCGCGGATCATCCCAGCGCTTTCACCGCCGCAAACGCCGCGTCGGCCGCGTCAAACGTCGTCGCGAGGTCCGCGTCCGTGTGCGCCGTGCAGACAAACCAGTTGTGGTGCGGGTGAAAAAACACCCCGCGCCGCGCGATGTCCGCACAAAATGTCCGTTGCCGCCGCCAGTCCGTGTCGCCGGCGAAGCGCATGAACGGCAGCGCGGGCGGTCCGGAGCAGACCACCTCCAGGCCGTGCCGTTGGGCGCGCGCCTGCAGGCCCGCCCGGAGCTTCTCGCCCGTCTGCCGCATCTGGCCGATGCCGTCGTCGCGCTCCAGCACCGCGAGCGTGGCGAGCGCGGCGCGCATCGCCACCGCGCTGTGCCAGAAGCTCCCCGTGAGAAAGACCCGCGACGCCGCCACCTTCAGCTCCGCGCGCCCGAGCGTGGCGGAAATCGCGTGGCCGTTGCCCAGCGCCTTGGAAAAGCACACGAGGTCCGGCTCAAACCCGAAATGCCGGTGCGAACCGCCGAGGTGCAGCCGGAAGCCCGCGCGCACATCGTCCCCGATGAGCACGATGCCCTCGTGACGGCAGGTTTCCTGCACGCCGGCCCAGAAGCCCGGCGCCGGCAGCGCCGAGTCGCCAAATGTCGGGTGGTGATACGGCGACGCAATCAGCGCGGCCACCTGCCCGCGGTGCCGCCGCACGAGGTCGCGAAACTCGTCGAGGTCGTTCCAGGCGAAGCTGTGGATATGCGCCCGGTCCTCGGCGATGATCCCGCCATGCCCTGGCGAGCACCACGCGTGTGAGCCGTGGTAGCCCTGGCGGACCTTGAGGATTTTTTTCCGCCCGGTGAACTCCCGCGCGACCTGCCCGGCCCAGGTCGTCATGTCGGCGCCGTTTTTCCCAAACACCGCCCAGTCCGCGATCTCCACCAGCGCCACCAGCCGCTCGGCGAGCTCCACCATCGCCTCCGTCGGGTGGTTGAAACAGTCGCCCGCGCGCCGCTGTTTCTCCGCCGCGGCCTCGACCTCGGGATGATGGTGGCCGAGGACCATCGGCCCGTACGCGCACATGAAATCAATGAATTCATTCCCGTCGGCATCCCAGTAGCGCCCGCCCTCGCCGCGCGCGGCGTAGTAGGGAAAGTCGCCCGGCACCGCCACCACCGGGCTGGTGTGGCCGTAGATGCCGCCGGGCGTCACGCGGCTCGCGCGCGCGAACAGCCGCCGCGACTCGGCGTAGCCTTTGTGCTCGGCTGGTCCGCTCATTTCGAAGGCGCGACCGGGGCGGCGCGCTCGGGCTGCGCCCGGCCGGGCTGCCGGGCCGGGTGCGGGGGTGGCGGGCCCGCCTTGGGGATGGGAAAATAATCCGCCATGCGCTCCAGCACCACGTTCAGCCGGTCGGCGAGCGGGATCACTCCCGTGACCACCAGCTCGCCCGCGCCGATGGCCGCCATGGTGTCGAGCTCTTGGCGCAATGCCGCCAGCGCCGTGCGGTAGCGCGGGAAGCAAACCGTCACGTCCGCCGCGCCCGGCGGCGTCCCGCGCCCGCCGCGTAGCCCGCCCGCCGTGAGCTCCAGCCAGCGGTCGAACCCGATCTCGGGAATCTGAAACCGCGCCACCCCGTCGGGCGCGCTCGCCAGGACCGCCTGGGCGACCGAATCGCGCGCCGCCAGGATCGCCGCGCCGCGCAGCGCCATGCCGAAGCCGAGACCGGTGTGCCCGCGCGCCACCGCCTCCGATTGCAGGTCGTCCGCGCGGGGCAGCAGCAGCTCGCGCCACCCCGGCCGTGGCCGCCCGTCCAGCGCCCGGCCCAGGGTGGCCGCATCGCGAAACGCGGGCAGCACGGCACCCGCCAGCAGGCGGAGATACACGGTCGGATGGGTCGGCTTTCTCATGCGCGGGGCCTCAGCATGGCGCCGCTTGCGACCAGTTCAAGGATCTCGTGCGGCCGGCCGGCCGGGCACGCGGCGGCCATTTTACCCCGCAACGCCGCGAGCGCCGGCGGGTTACCCATCAGCGGCTCCAGCAGCGCGGGCAGGTCCGCCGCCCGCCGCAACCCGCGGGCCAAGCCGTGCTGCGCGGCAAATTTCAGCGTGATGCCTTCCTGCGGCATGACCCCGCCGAGGCCGTTGAAGAGGATCGGGCAGCCGCTGAGCATCGCCTCGCTCGTCGTGCCGGTGCCGGGCCGCGCCACGACGGCCGAGACGCATTGCAGCAGCTCCGCCATCCGGTCGGTGAACTCCGCCGGCCGCACCGGCAGCCCTGGGTTGGCCGCCGCCCAGGCCGCCACCTCCTGGCGGACGGACGGCGGCCGGCAGATCGCGATCACCTGCGGGCGCAGCGGCGAGGCCTTGAGCGCGTTGAGCAGCGCCAGGTGGTGGTTCGCCCCGGCCGCCCCCGTTGTGAGCAGCAGCGTGAAGCGGTCGGGATCCAGCCGGTATGTTTCGCGCAGCACCGCGCGCCGCTCGCCGTCGTCCATCCGCGCCGCGTAAAAGGCCGGGTCGAGCAGAAACCCGCCCACGCGCGCGCGCTCCTCCGGCATCCGCCAGCGCCGGGCCGCCGCCACCGTCTCCGCCACCGCGCCGATGAACAGGTCCGCCTGCGGGTTGACCCAGTGCCGGCTGAAACCATAGCCGCCGGCCAGCTCGCCGCAGTAGGTCACGCAGCGCGGCGGTGGTTCGCGCAACGTGTCGCGGGCGACGGCGAAGAACCCGTGGTTGAGCGAACCGTGGACGCTCAGCACCGCGCCGGGCCGGTGCTCCCGCAGCACGGCGCGGAAACGCTCCACCCCCAGCATCCAGGCCGGCGATTTGCACGCGCCTGCCACCTCGAGAAAATTGAAATAGGCCTGGTGGAGCCGCGGCGCGGTGCGCTGGATCCAGTTGTAAAGCCCGACGCCAAACCGGTAGAGCCCGTGCGTCTGCTCCAGTGCCTGATGGACGACGACCTCCAGCCCGAGGTCACGCTCCTGCCGCGCCCACGCCGCGAACGCGCGCGCGCGGGTGTCGTGTCCGCCGCCCGTGCTGGAGGTGAGGACGAGGACACGCATGCAGTTAAGCGGACTCTTTCGGCATCGTCGCGATGACTCTTGTCCGCCGGAATGGGCTGTCAACTTGAACGCCCCGTCATCTCACATCGCCCTGCACGGTGATAGCAGGCGCACACCACCGGGGAATTCGGATGGGTTACACGAAGCAGCTGACCCCTTTCTGACTCCCTGAACTGCGCATCGCCTGCTCTGACGCGCCAAGACACGCGCGCGTTTCACCTGAGTTTTGCAGAGGTCTCTGCTTAACGTTACGAGATACTAGGCGGGCGGTATTTGCCGCTTGCCTGTCGATGCTGTCAGCCTCATTTTTCACCCCGCCTCACAAGGATTCTAAATCCTTAGCCCCCCCTCGCCGCCATGCCTTACAACGCCGAATTCAGCTGGACAAACCCGACCTGCATCCCTTTTTTCCTAGATCAGTCAGGCTCCATGAACGATGCCTTGAGCGGGGCCGAGACAAGTGCCAATCCCCCTTCACTTCATTTTTCGCTTCATGAAACTGAAACTTAATCTCCTAATTTGGCTCGCCACGATGTCCGTCTTGACGGCGGTATCGGTGGATCAAAAAACTTCGCATGGATCGCTTGCCTTGGGCGCGTCAATTGACACTTTGGATAAGACCAAGCTAACGGGCAAAGAGAGCGCGATTCAATTAAACAAAGACGGAAAAGAAATTACTGTCGAGCATTACCAGCTTGATACCTCGGGGCTTACTTTTGGGGATATGCCGGTGACCAGCGCCCAAGTGAGCACCGTCGCAGGTTTTATTGTGGATTTTTCTCTTTTGATCGACAATGATACTGGGCCGCAGTATAAAAAGTTATCTGACGAGGAAAAAATAACGGCGAAACCTGAAAGGCGGCGTTTGCTTGCACTGGCGCTGATCGAAAAATATGGCCCACCTACTGAGCCCAGGCTCGGCTCGAATTCCCCCTCTCCGTCTCAGCAAACTTTTCTTTGGAAAGGTAAAGACGTCATCCTTAATTATTCTTTTAATGGCCAAGTTTACGCTGATTCCGGCGCCATTGTCTCATTCGCGAGTCAACGCGTGATGGATAATGCGAGTGCCGTCTTTCTGAAGGCTCAGATTATCAAGGATGCTGAAGAGCGAGCCAAGGCGCGGGTATTGAGAAACGACATTTAATTGAGGGAAAGGCAGCAGATGACATGTCTGAATGGCGCTAAGTTAGGCAGCACAAGCCAGAGGGAAAAAGCCAGAAGATGACATGGGGCGGGCAGTGAGGCCAGACGGTGCTCATCGCAGATTAAAACGGCTGGGGGTTTCCTGCAGGTTGACCAAGGACAAGCGCCACGAGGGGGCAAGGCGTTTGGGTGTTCAGTCTGATGTCGGTGAAAATTTCTTCGATCTGTGAAGGTTCGATAACCGAGAAGCTGCGCAACGCAATTTTATTGTTTTTGGCACGATGGTCTTCACCGTGCTATGGTTGGCTCGTGTGTTCATTTTTTGATTTTCGGAACACTATTACAAATGTATCATTGTTTTTATTAAACGAATATACATACATGAAGTAATTGTATTGATTACATTCAAATTCTTTCGTGTACTGACTTTCTCCTGTATTCCAGATTGCCGTAATAGATATACTTGCCGGAGTCGATTCTGTACTAACAAATTTCACATATGTGTTATATTCTGGGATCACATCAACACCGAGCAAATCATAATAAATCCATCCACGCCGTAGCATCACTTCTTTTACCTGTTTTATGTCGTTCTCATTAAATGTGCGACCAGAACATCCGCACAAAACGAGCGTAATAATAAAATAAGCGATATATTTTATATTGTTCATGTTAGTTGTCAGAAAAGCCAAAAGGGGTCAGGCTATAATTTTTGTAGTGAGGTGGTTGAGGAATTTCTGGCTGGGCCGCGCTGCCGCCGGTCGCACCTTGTCCATGGCGTCTTTCGAGTCAATCCAAACGGGGAGGGGTTCCCGGACCGATGCCACCGCCGCTGCCAACGCCCGCTCGCGCTCGCCACCGCGCAGCCGGAAACGCCGCACCCATTGGCTCACGCTCGCCGGCTGCCCCATGCGCGGCGCTTCGGCGCGGCAAGCCCGAAACCCTCACCCTTCCGCCCGCTTCGCGGCGCTTTTTTCCTTTGCCGCCCGCCCGCCCGGCGTCTCAATCGCCCTCACCTCATGCACCTTCAGGCTCTCCGCCTCAATAATTTCAAGTCGTTCGCCGACGCCACCACCCTGCGTTTCGACCCGGGCGTCACCGCCATCGTCGGCCCCAACGGCTGCGGCAAGTCCAACATCGCCGACGCCATCCGCTGGGTGCTCGGCGAGCAGAGCGCCAAGGCCTTGCGCGGCGGCTCCATGCAGGACGTCATCTTCGAGGGCGCGGAGTCGCGCCGGCCCGCCCAGCTCTGCGAGGTGGCCCTGCTCCTCTCGGGCTGCGAGCAGCAACTCGGCTCCGAATTCCACGAGGTGGAGATCATGCGCCGCGTCCACCGCGACGGGCAGAGCGAGTATTTTTTCAACGGCGCGGCCTGCCGCCTTAAGGACATCCACCGGCTGTTCATGGACACGGGCATCGGGCGCACGAGCTACTCGGTCATGGCGCAGGGCCAGATTGACCTCATCCTCTCGGCCAAGCCTGAGGAGCGGCGCGCCGTCTTTGAGGAGGCCGCGGGCATCACCAAATACAAGAGCTCCCGCCGTGAGGCGCTCAACAAGCTCGCCCTCACCGACCAGAACCTGGCGCGCGTCTCCGACGTGATCTCCGAGGTCGCCCGGCAGATCGGCAGCCTGCGCCGCCAGGCCGCGAAGGCGCTGCGCTACAAGCGCCTCGGCTTCCGGCTGCGCCACCTGAGCCTCGCGCACAGCGCGTTTCACGCGGCGTCGCTCGCCGCCACCGTGGCGGAGCTGGAAACCAAGGCCGCGACCCTGCGCACCGCCGCGGGCGAGCGCCGGGCCCGCCTCGACGGCGAGCAGTCCTCCCTCGACGAACGCAAGGCGGCCCGCTCCCTCCTGCACCAGCGCGCGGCGGACGCCCAGCAGTCGGTCTTTGACTTGCGCTCGCAGAAGGAGTCGGCCGAAAACGCCGCTGGCCTCGCCCAGATCAAGCGCACCGGCCTGCAGGACCGCCGGCAGTCCTCGCGCGACAACCTCGGCGAGCTGGAAATGCAGCTCCGCGAGCTGGCCGCGCAGGCGGACAGCGGCGCTCAGGACAAGCAGCAGCAGCTCTCGCTGCTCGGCGCGAGCGACTCCGTCTATCAGAACCGCAACCGCGAGCTCTCAGTCGCCGAGGCCGCACTCGCGCGCACCGAGCAGGAGCTGCAGCAGGCGAAATTTGGCCTGCTCCAACTGGAGAGCTCGGTCGCCCGCCTGCGCACCGACTGCACCGGCCACGAGGTGGACCAGAAGACCTCCGCCCAGCGCCACGACGCGCTCGCCGCCGAGCTCGACGCCATCCGCGCCCAGCAGCACGCCGCCGCGCTCGCCGCGATGGACGCCACCACCCGCGCCGAGGCCGCCGCGGCCGAGAAGACGCGCCTCAACCAGGAGGCCGCCACGGGACAGCAGACCATCATCGAGGTCACGCGCGAGTTTCGCGACGCGCAGCGCGTGCTGCAGGAGATTGACCGCGCGCTCGCGCAGCGCTCCGCGCGCCTGAAACTGCTGCAGCAAATGCAGGAAAAGTGGGAGGGCTTCGGCGAGGGCGCGAAGGCGCTGCTCCAAGGGCGGCTCGACAGCGCCCTCGCGGGCGCGAAGCCCACCGCCCTGAGCGCCGGCCTCGACGTGCTGCCCGACGCGGGCAAGGCGGTCGAGGCGCTCCTCGGTGCGGCGGCCGAGGCGGTGGGCGTGGCCGACACCGCCACCGCGCGCCGCGTGCTGGCCAAGCTGGAGGCCGACCAGATCGGCAGCGCCGTGCTGCACATCGCGGGGCTTCAGGCCCCGGTCGCGGGTTCCGCCACGTTGCCGCCGGGCCTCATCCCGGCGGTGCAGGTGCTCGGCGAGGTGGAGCCGGGCCATCCCGCGCTGGGTGTGCTGGCCGAGTGTTATGTGGCCGACGATTTGGGAGATTTTTTGGAGTTCTGGTCGGCGAACCCGGCGTTTCCGTTTCTCGCCGTGGCCACGCGCGGGGGCGACCTTGTGGACCGGCGCGGCCTCGTGTTTGGCGGCCACAACAAGAAGCCCGCCAACAGCATCGTGCAGCGCCGCATTGACCTGCGCGAAACCGCCCGCGCCCTCGCCGCCGAGCAGAAGAAGCACGACACGCAGAAGGCCGCGATTGACGCTATCAACGCCCGCCTCACCGCCGCCGAGGGCGCGCTCGAGCAGAAGCGCGCGGAGGTGCTCGCCGCCGCCCAGCAGGCCGCCTCGGTGCAAACCGAACAGCGCGCCGCCCAGCGCTCCGTGGACGACGTCGCGGTGCGCCTGCGCCGCATGGAAAGCGAACTGACCGCGCTCGCCGCCGCGCGGCACGAGGCGCTGGCGCGGTTTGAAAAGGCCAGTGCGGGCCTCGCCACCGCCGAGGGCGAGACTGCCGCCCAGCGCGAAAGAATCTCCTCGCTCGACACCCGCCTCGCCGCCGCCCGCGCCGAGCGCGACGTGAAGCGCGACACCCTCGCCCAGGCCCGCCTCGAGCTCGCCGAGCGCCGCCAGAAGGTGGAGGTGCTCGACCGCGGCCTCGCCGACATGGCGCGCCGCCGCACCCAGCTCGGCGACATCCTGGTGCAGCGCCAGCAGGAGATTGACACCTGGTCGGAGCAGATCGAGACGCTCGCAACGGAGACCGCCCGCGAAAACGAGCGCGGCGCGCAGCTCGCCGGCACCCTCATCGTCGCCCAGCAGTCGGTGGAGAAGGTCCGCACCGAGCTGGCCGGGGTCGAGGCGGCGATCAACGCCGTCGAGACCGCGCAGCAGAGCCTCCGCGCCGACGCCGACGCCGCGCAGGCCGAGCTCGCCCGCCATGAGGTGAAGCTCGCCGAGCAGACCGCCCGCGCGCAGTTCCTCGCGGAGGACGCCACCCGCGAGTTTGCCGCCGACGTGCGCACCCTCGACTGGCGAACGCTCCTCTGGCACGCCGACGACGACCCGCCGGACATGAAGACGCTGGACCTGGACGAGGAGGAGGAGCCCGGGGACGGCAAGCCGGAGGCAGGAGCCAAGGGCCAGGAACCTGAAGCCGGCCCAACCAAAATTTCCAAACGCAAAAAAGCCAAAGGCCCGAAGGGCGACCCCACGCCCGAAGACCTCGCGGCGCTCGACGCGACCGACTGGCCAGCCGTCAAGACCGAGGCCGACGCGCTCCGCCAGCGCCTGGGCGCGATGGGGGCGGTCAACCTCGTGGCCATCGAGGAATACGCCGAGCTGAAGCAACGCCACGACTTCCTCGCCACGCAGAGCGGCGACCTCACCGGCGCGAAGGCGGAGCTGCTGAAGACCATTGATGAGATCAACCGCACCTCGCAGGAGCAGTTCTCCGTCACGTTTGAACAGGTGCGGAAGAACTTTGCCTACACGTTTCAGACGCTGTTTGGCGGCGGCGTGGCGCGGCTGGAGCTGCTGGCGGGCGAGGACCCGCTGGAGTCGGGCATCGAGATCGTCGCGCAGCCGCCCGGCACCAAGCTGCGCGGCATCACGCTGCTCTCCGGCGGCCAGAAGACGCTCACCGCCGTCGCGCTGCTCTTCGCGCTCTACATGGTGAAGCCGTCGCCGTTCTGCCTGCTCGACGAGCTCGACGCGCCGCTCGACGAGTCGAACATCGGCCGGTTCACCGACCTGCTGAAAAAATTCACCAGCAGCTCGCAGTTCATCATCATCACGCACAACAAGCGCACCGTCGCCGCCGCCGATGCGATCTACGGCGTGACGATGGAGCAGCGCGGCGTGTCGAAGACCGTCTCGATGCGCTTCAACCACGAGCGCGGCGAGGCCGAGCACGCCGCGAGCATTGACCAGTCGGTGCGCGGCACGGCTCCGGCCGCCGGGGAGGCCCTGACGCTGCCGGCCGCCGCCGCGCCGGCCTGAGCAAATTTTTCCCATGCCGCTGCCGCCCATCAAGCTTGTCTGGTCCCCGCGCCGCCAGCCGGCGGACTGGCGTTGGGGTGGCCTGTTGGGCTCGTATCGCCGGGGCGGCGGCGGGTCGTGGGCGGTGGCTGTGAGCGTGCGCGGGGTGCTGCTCTGGGGCGGCACGCTCGGTCTGGCGGCGTTGCTCGCGACGGCGGGCGCCGCGACCCTGTGGCTCGACCGCAAGCCTTCCAACCGGATCACCTATGCCGACCTCGTGCTGCCCTGGCACTGGCCGCAGCTCAACCGCCTGCGCGGCGAGTCGCAGATCGAGGAGGGCGTGGCCGACCTGCGGGAAAAAAAATACGGCCCCGCCCTCCTGAGCCTGGAGGCCGGCCTGCGGCGTTTTCCCGCCTCGCCGCGGGGCCGGGTCGAGCTCGCGCAGGTCCACCTGCTCTACGGCCACCGCCAGCAGGCGGAGCAGACGCTGCTGGCCGGCCTCGCCCAGGGCTATCCCGGCCGCACCTACCTCGCCCGGCTTTTCGCCATCGCCGCGGCCGACGAGAACTTCCCCCTCTGGCTGCAGGCCTGCGACATGGTGCTCGCCGCGCCCGCGGGCCGGCCGGTGCCCGCCGCCGACCGCCAGCTGGTCGTCCGCCAAAAGCTCTCCGCGCTGCTCGCCGCCGGGCGCGCCGACGAGGCCGTGCGCCTCGCCGAGGCCGAGGGCGAGTCGCAGGGGCCGGTCATGCGGGAGTTCAAGGTGGTCGCGCTGCTCAAGGCCGGCCAGCCCGCCGCCGCCGTGGATTTTCTCGCCCAGGTGCGCGCCCGCCCCCTGCCCCCGGCCGAGCTCGCCGAGACGCTGATGCTGCAGGTCCGCGCCTTCCGCGAGGCCGGCCGGCCCGATGACATGGACCATGCCCTCGATGAGCTGCGCGCCAGCGACCCCGCCACGCCCACGCCCTACATCTACGCCATCGTCCAGCGCCTGCTCGCCGGCCGTCGCGCCGAGGCGGAAAAATCCTTCGACGCTTTTTTTCTGCGTTTCGGCACGAACCTCCAAGTCCTTGTCGTCCTCGCCGAGCCGCTGGCCGAGATTGGCGAGGAGCCGCTGCTCAATAAATTGATCGTGACCGCGTCAGCCCAGCGCCTGTCTCCCCTGCCGCTCCAGCGCGCCCTCGTCGCCGCGCAGATAAAAAACGGCCATTGGGCCGACGCCGACGCCACGCTCGCCCTCATGGCACCCGCCCTCCCGAAGGATGACCTCGCCGGCCAGTTCTGGCTCGAGTGGATGGCGCACGTCGTCGCCGCCGCGCGCAGCCCCGCGCCGGATGTGCAGGCCGGCTTCGTCAATTTCCTCCGCGACCGCCGCCCGGCGCTCGCGCTCTACCGCGAGGCGCTCACCACGCTCCGCCTCGCCGGCCGGGCCGAGACTGCGCAGCGCGTCCTCGCCCTCGCGTCGGGCGCGTTTCCCGACAGCGTCTTCCTCCGTGATCAGGCGGAGGGCATCGCGCAGGAGGTCGCCCGCGCCGTGGCCGCCCGGCCGGCGTTCACGCCCACTGCCCCGGCCGTGGTGGGCGAGGCGGAGCTTTTCCGGACCCTCGCTGATCCGTTGCAAACCGCCGACCCGGCCGCCGCGCTCGGCCAGATCCGTGCCGTCCGCGCCGCCAACCCGGCCTGGCTCGCCGCCCGCGATGACGAACTCCGCCGTGACGAGGTGATCCTCGCCGCCCGCCTCCATGACGCGACCGCGCTCACGACCGCCGCCGGCCTCTGGCTCAACGGTGACAACGCCCGGGCGCTCGCCGCCGTCGAGCTCGCGAAACAGCTGCACGCCGCCGGCGTGGCCGCCGAGGCCGGGCTGCTCCTCGACGCTGTGCTCCGCAAGACGCCCGGCTACGCGGCCGCCACGCGCCTCCTCGCCGAGTGGCGGCCGGCCGCCACCACGCCCACACCGGCCACCGCGGCCGTGCCCGTCCTGACTGCGGCCGTCATCGCGAGCGAGCCGCGTTTTCTCCAAGCCCTCGCCGACACCATGCAGGCCGGCGACTCCGCCGCCGCGCTCGGCCAGATCCGCGCCGCCCGCGTCGCCCACCCGGCTTGGCTCGCCGCCCGCGACGCGGAGCTCAGCCAGGATGAAATCCTGCTCAACGGCCGCCTTGGCGAAACGCTCGCGATGTCCGCCGCCGCCCGGCTCTACCTCAACGGTGACACGGCCCGCACCTCGGCAGCCATCGCGCTCGCGCAGCAACTGCACGACGGCGGCCACCCCGCCGAGGCCGTGCGGCTGCTGCAGGATGTCCTCCGCAAGACGCCCAACCTCGGCTTTGCCACGCGCCTCCTGGGCGAATGGGAACCACCCGCCACACCCTGACGCCGCCCGCCCGCTTCAGCGCCCCCAAATCACGTCCTGATGCTGAATCCGAATGTTGCTGCCGTCGGAATTCAGGGTCACGACCCGTCCTCGATTCTTGTCGGGGTTATGAGCGTAGCGAAACACCACCGACCATCCGGTATCTTTTCCGCCACCTGAGTCAACGGCCTTGCGCTCCAGCATGTCGTGCCGGTCTTGCACCACCGCATCCTTATTGTCCCATTCAAACTGCAACGACTCAGGAACCAGCTTCCCCGTTGTGGCAGGCAAATCGGTGTAGCCGTTTTCGATGATGAAAGTCTCGGCCAGTTGAACGGCCTCCGACTGCGTGAGTCCTTTCGGGGCTGAGGCACAGCCGGAAAACAAAACAAGGGCGATGGCGATTGCCATGGCGACATGAAGTTGGACTTTAGTTTTCATATTTTGGCGGGTCTTTTATTGTTGGGGGCGGATGGCTGTGAGCTAGCGCTCAAGCTATATGACACGGCCACCGGCATTTTCTTAGAGAATTTTCGGACATCCGCAGCCCGAGCCTCAACTTTCCCTCCAGACCCCGTGGGCCGCAGTCATCTTGGCGCCGCCGCGATGAAACTGAGCACGCGCCGCTGGTATTCCGCCGGCGCGAACGCGAGCAGATCCTCGTGCTCCGCGGCCGGCACGATCCAAAAATCCTTCGCTCCCGGCACGTGGTCGAACACCTCGCGCGCGGCCTCCGGCCTCGTCCGTCCGTCGCGCTCGCCGCTCATCACCAGCACCGGACAGCGAAACCCGGCCGCCGCGTCGCGTGGGCTGACCTTGTCCACGTCCACGCCCAGCCGCCATTCGGCCATCGGCACCATCAGGCAGCCCGCCAGCCAGCCGGGGACGCCGACCTTGATTCGGAAGCGCCGGTCGAGGGCGTTGCGCAGCGTGGGATAGACGCTCTCCAGCACGGCCCAGCGCACCCCGTCCAACCGCGCCGCCGCCAGCGCAACCGTCGCGCCGCCCTGTGACTCGCCGACGCAGCCGAACTCCGTGAACCCGCGCCCGCGCAAAAAATCCAGCGCGCCCAGCAGGTCGCGCGTCTCAAACCAGCCGACGGAAATCTTGCCCCCCGCGCTCTCACCGCAGCCGCGCGCATCGTAAAGCAGCACCGCAAAGCCCTGCGCGCGCAGCCACCGTGCCCGCGTCAGCATGGACCGCCGGTCCGCCTGATACCCATGCAACAGGACGACCGCCTGCTTCGCCCCCGGGCAGGGCACCCACCAGCCGGCGAGCCCAACCCGGTCCTCCCGCGCCTCAAAACTCACTGTCTCCACGGGCCAGCCGAAATCCGCCGGCACCGCGCCGACCGCGTGATGCACCGGAGCCGTGACCCACCACGCGGCCACCGCCGACGCGCCCACAAAACTGAGCCCGGCGGCGACGAAGGCCAGCAGCGCACGCCGGCGAAACTTGGGCGTGAGCTTCATGGCAGGGAGCCGCGCGCCGGGACGGCCCGCGTTGCTTACCGCGCGGCCTTCCACACCGCGAGGCACGACGCGATCAGCGCCGGCAGTTCGGCAAGGGGGATCTGGCTCTGCGCGTCGCTGATGGCCTTGGCCGGATTCGGATGCGTCTCGATGAAGAGCCCGTCAGCCCCGGCGGCGAGCGCGGCCTTCGCCAGCGGCGGCACAAATTCGCGCTGGCCGCCGCTCGCGCCGCCGGCCGCGCCGGGGAGCTGCACGCTGTGCGTCGCGTCAAAGATGGTCGGGCAGCCGTTCGCACGCATGAGTGCAAACGAGCGCATGTCCACCACGAGGTTTTGGTAGCCGAAGGTCGTGCCGCGCTCGGTCTGCCAGATTTCCTTCGCGTCACCCTCGCGGAGCTTGGCGACGACGAACGGCATCTCCTGCGGCGAGAGAAACTGGCCTTTTTTCACGTTGACCGTGCGGCCGGTCGCGGCGGCGGCGAGGAGCAGGTCGGTCTGGCGGCAGAGAAACGCGGGGATTTGCAGCACGTCGCAGACGGCGGCGACGGCCGGCACCTGCGCGACCTCATGGATGTCGGTGAGGACGGGGAAGCCGTAGTCGCGTTTCACCATCGCGAGCAGCTTCAGGCCGGCATCGAGGCCGGTGCCGCGCTTGCCGCCGAGGGAGGTGCGGTTGGCCTTGTCGTAGGAGCCCTTGAACACGATGCGCAGCTCGCGGTGCCGGCGTGCGAGCGCGGTGAGCTGCTCCGCGACGGCGCGGCAGACGCGCTCGTTTTCCAGCGAGCACGGCCCGGCAATGAGCAGGAGTTTTTTGGCGGCGAAGATCATGGGGGGTTGATTGGGTTGATTTTTATTTCGGCATCGCGTCGGGATACGGCCCGAGAAACCGTTCGCCGTTGAAGTGAATCAGGTGGTCGGGGTCTTCGGCGATCCAGACCTCGGATTCCCAGGCGATTTGCGAGACAAACGACTGCATGCGGCGGCGGCTTTCGAAGGCAGTGACGAACACCAGCCCGGCCTTGCAGCCAGCGAACAGCTCCTTGAGTTCTTTCCGGCGCTTCCCATCCACCGGCCCGGTGCTGGTGACGGCCTCGATCAGCAACAGCCAGTTCTTGGCGGGATAGTGGACGATGACATCAGGAATCTTGGCGGCGGAGTCCAAGGTTACACCCAGTGCGGCCAAGCCTGCGGCCTCCAGATGGACGAACTTGTTTTCGGTGTCACCGATGTAGAGGACCACCCCACCCGGGACGAAAGTCGGGCAGAAGTGCTCAATGATTCCCCGGATGAGCGGATTCTGGCCACCCGGGGAAAGTGCCATGGTGGAACCGTCGGGCAACATCACGGGCACGCGTGCCAGGTTGCGTTTGCGGGTGATCTCGTGCTTGAGGCTTTCCCGGCTGGTGAGGTATTGCCGCAGGGCGGGTGTCCAGCCGGGAGTTCCGGTCTTGCGGAACAACCCGAGGGCCGTCGGTTCAATCTGATACACTGTTTTCCCGCTGTTAGTCGGACGTCCGGGGGCATCGGGGTTGCGTAGCAGCAGACCCGCCTCGACAAAGAATTTTACCGCATCGTCACGAATGGTTTCACGGGTGTTTGGCGCGTAGCGGACGCCGTAGGCGGTGGCGATGAAATCAATGACCGGAGTGATGCCGCGGAGCGGAGACTGGACTTCGACCCATGTGGCATCAGGCCGGAGATCCAGCAGGGCGAGCAAGGTATAGGCCGCGGTTTCGTTCCGCTGTTTGGGACCGAACTGCAAGGCGGTAAGGGCCGCGATGGTTTCGGCGAGCCGTCGTTTACGGGCGGCGGCCAGACGGCTGGGTTTAGCGGCTGGCATGAAGGTGCTGGGCGACCAGTTGGTCGAGTTTGTCCTGGGCAAGGTCGGGGGCATTCAGGTCGCGGCCCATCGCTTGCAGAGTGTCATGGTCGGGATAGGCCAGCGCCCGCAGGTCGGTGGCGTTCACCTGGGTGTGGCCGCTGAAACGCCGGAAATACTGGTCAACCACGGTGGAGTTAAGGAAGGCAAAGAGACCGAGGGCGAGGTTGCGTTCCAAGCCGTGTCCGTCAGAGTGGAAATAGTTCAGGTGGTTCTCGAAACCGACCCACTCCGCCTTCACCTGTGCGGGATCGAACAGGCAGGCCACGAGGCGGCGGCGCTCCTCCTTCGATGTGAAGCGTTTTGTGAGCAGGTAGATGCCGGAGGGCACAAGCCACGGCCGTGTCTCGTCGTTGGCGAGGATGGCGTTGGGCTTGCGGGCTTCGGGCTTGGGCCAGTGAACCGTGCCACCGTTGAAATGGCAGGGATAAAGCAGCGGCACGGTGCCGCGCTCCGGGGCCATGCGCAGGGCGGATTTTAGCCGGAAATCCACGACCCGCCCGGTCGAAACAGTCACCCCCAACGAGGCGAGACTGCAGCTGAGACCGTCCATGGTGGCTTTGGCCGTGACGTGGCTGACCGTGGAGGGGATGTGGATGAAGTGTTCAACGTCGCGAGGGTGGACAATCTCGGCGAAGGAGTGGACCGCTTTGGTAACAAAGTCGCCCTCCTCCCCGCTGCTGGTCGAGATGGTGACTTTTTCGGGCTGGTTCCGGCCCTTCACGGCGTGGAAAATGACATTCTCCTGCAAAACGGCGTCGGCGCGGAAGGCGGCTTGGCGTGACTCAAAAACATGCAGGCGGCAGAGTTCCATCTGGCTTAGAAAGTCTTCCCGAAACGGGCGAAAGTAAGGCCCGTTGCAAAAACTCCGGGGTGTGATACCCACAATTTGCCCGCCGGGAACCAACATCCGCTGAATGAGCGCGATAAAACCGGTGTAGAGGTTGCTGGTCTCGATGCCGACCGAATGCAGAGCGCGCCGCTCGGCGGAGTCGGTGCTGATTTTGCGATAAGGTGGATTGGCAATCGCGACATCAAAAGCAGGCGACGTCATGCCGAGCAACTCATCCGACAGACGGGCAGACATTTCTTGGATGAAGTCGTCGGCATGAACGGTGAACGCGAACTGGATGTCCGCTTCGGCGCAAAGGCGTTCGCATTCGTGCATGGCCGCAAAGAGGGCGTCTAACATGTCTGGATCAACCTCGTGTAGCGTCGCCTCGATGCGGCGAACCCCGTCATCGCCTGCACACAGGCGTTTGACCAATGCGGTGGTGAGCGCACCCGCGCCCGCGCCGGCATCCAGCAATCGCACCACGGGTGGAACCGGCCCGAACATGGAGGCCATGAACTCGGCCACCCGCGGTGACGTGAGGAACTGACCGAGTTCCGCCTGACGACTTTTTGCGCGTTCGGCCGTCTCGATTTTCATGCGGTCGGGGTAACGAAGCAGCCCACCGATCCGACCTCGAAGTTGAACGCGGTGGCGGCATTGCTGGGGCGGTTGGAAATTGAGCGAGCCATGCAGGAGGTCGCCCGAACAATGCCAGAGGAGGCAGGTGGGGAGCAAGAACGAAGGAGGAAAGGAGGCAAAGGCAGCGGGAGTCTAACTGGCCGCGATCCCCTCTGTCCGTGACCGGCTCTGCACCTCCAACCTGAACCTCACGCCCGTGATTTCCTGCCCGCCACCTTCGTCCCTTTGCGACCGGGCGCTTGCCCCGCCCGCTGGTGCTTCACCGCCGCCGCGATGAACGCCGCGAAGAGCGGGTGCGGCTTGTCAGGCTTCGAGTGAAATTCGGGGTGGCACTGCACGCCGAGGAACCACGGGTGGTTTTTCAGCTCGGCGACCTCGACGAGGCCGCGTTTCGGGTTCCAGCCGGAGATGACCATGCCGGCGGCCTCGAGGCGTTCGAGGTAGCGGTTGTTGACCTCGTAGCGGTGGCGGTGGCGCTCGCTGACGAGGCTTTGGCCGTAGGCCTTGCGCGCCAGCGTGCCGGGCTTGAGGCGGCACTCGTAGGCCCCGAGGCGCATCGTGCCGCCCTTGGCCACGACGTTGCGCTGCTCGTCCATCAGCGCGATCACCGGGTCGGGCGTGCGCGGGTTGTTCTCCATCGAGTTGGCCTGCGGCAGGCCGAGGACGTTGCGCGCAAACTCGATCACGGCGATCTGCAGGCCGAGGCAGAGGCCGAAATACGGCACCCCGCGCTCGCGCGCAAACTTCGCGGCGGCGACCTTGCCCTCGGTGCCGCGGTTGCCAAAGCCGCCCGGCACGAGGATGCCGTCGAGCCCGCGCAGCAGCGCGTGGCCGCCGGTTTTCTCCAGCTTCTCCGCGTCAATGCGGCGCACGGTCACGCGGCAGTTGTTGGCGATGCCGGCGTGCGTGATGGACTCATACACGGACTTGTAGGCGTCCTGCAGCTCGATGTATTTGCCGACCACGCCGATGGTCACCGCATGGCGCGGGTTGCGGAGACGGCGAACGATGCCGCGCCAGACGTTGCGGCGCGGCGCCGGCCGGTGCAGGCCGAGGCGGGCGAGCACCTCCGTGTCGAGCCCCTCGCGCTGGAGGGCGAGCGGCAGCTCGTAGATCGAGGCCACGTCGAGGCACGCGATGACCGCGCGCACCGGGACGTTGCAAAACATGGAGATTTTTTCGCGCAGGCTGCGGTCGAGCGGGCGGTCGCACCGGCACACCACGAGGTGTGGCTGCACCCCGATCTCGCGCAGCTTGGCGACGGACTGCTGCGTGGGTTTCGTCTTCAGCTCGCCCGCCGCCCCGACAAAAGGCACCAGCGTGACGTGGATAAAAATGCAGTCGCGCGGCCCGACCTCCAACGCAAACTGCCGCAAGGCCTCCAAAAACGGCAGCCCCTCGATGTCGCCCGTCGTGCCGCCGATCTCCGTGATCAGCACGTCCACGCCCTTGCCTCCCTCGTAAATGCGCCGCTTGATCTCGTCGGTGATGTGCGGGATGACCTGCACGGTGGCGCCGAGGTAATCGCCGCGGCGCTCCTTCGCGATCACGCGCTCGTAGATGCGCCCGGTCGTGAAATTCG
>CAIQBC010000230.1 GCA_903869955.1 uncultured Opitutia bacterium | reverse complement strand
GTCGGCGCTGGATGGGCTGAGGGTGAGGAGCGAGCGGCCCGGAGCCGTCGTCGTGAGCGCGGCGATGCTGGTGAGGTCGGAGTCCAGCGGCTGCGCGCCGAGTGCCGTGAGCAGCAGGGAGGAGTGGCTCAACGTCGCACCAGACGCGAAGTCGAGATAGCCGCCGTTCTCGATGGTGGCTTCGAGCACCGTCTTTAGGGCGGTGATAAGGGTGAGCGTGGGGACGAAGGCGGACATGGTCAGTTGTTGCCGATGCTGCGCGCGTCGAGGCGGTCGAGCCGCAGGCGGCCGGCGTTGAGGGCGGTGGCGAGCATGAGTGGGCCGGGCGGCAACACGGTCGGGTCGGCCTTCTGGTCGGCCTGCTTGATGAGCCAGAACATGACCTCACCGCCGCGCAGGTCGCCGGGCTTGACGCTGGTCTTGACGGTGCCGTCGCCGCGTTGGCGGCGGACAAAGGAGATCGCCTGGCTGACGCGACGCACGAGCGCGGGGCGCAGCGCGCCGTGCTCGTCGAGCACGATGGCGAAATCGAGGTCGTGAAACTCGCGGGCGCGCATCCCGTAGGCTTCCGGGCACGCCGGCTCGGTCAGGTATTTGTGGCCGTTCTTCGGCACGATCAGGCCGCCGAGCAGCCGCTGGCGCAGGCCCGTCTGCGTGATGCTCACGGCCGCGCCCTGCGGCACGGCGTTGACGGTCACGCTGCGCGACGCCTGGAGGTAGTAGTTGCGGCCGTATTTGTGGCGCTCGCTGTTCAGGTCAACGAGCCAGCCCTTGACCAGGATGCCGACCGCGCGGCCCATGACTAGGGAAAGCCCCTGCGCCTGCGCGGCCGTTTCGAGCCGGTCGAGCAGCGGCGCGAAATCGTCGCGCGTGATGAGGACGGTGGTGCCGCTCATTGGGCGCTCCTTTCCGGGTTGAAATGCAGCACGCCCTTCGCGTCGAAGCGGCCGAGGCCGCTCCCCGTGATCGCGTCGCGCAGCCACTGCTCGCGCGTCGCCGGCGAGGCGGCGAGGTCGGCGTTGAGGTCGGCCGGCTGCGGGAGCAGCTCGGTGTTGGCGTCGAGCAGGCCGAGCGACTCGGCCTCGTCGCGCGCGATGTCGCGCACGTCCATGCCGGAACTGAACGCGAACGGCGGATAGGGGTTGCCGAGGCCGTCGGTGAACAGCGCGGGGTCGCCGAGCTTTTTCCAGACCGGGTCGGTTTTCAGCGCGACCATGCGGTTGCCGACAAATTCCCCGCCGACCTTCTGCCAGCGCGCCGGCCAGTCGCGCTCGGCCTTCACGCCGCCTTTCGGGATCGCGGCGCGGTAAAGCTCCTGCGCGGGCCACTCGTCGAGCACGCCGGCCTGCTGGCCCTGCTCGAACCAGCCCGCGCCGCGCGCCATGTCCACCTGCGTCTCCAGCGCGAGGTTGAGCCGCGCGGTCGAGCCGAGGTCTTCGAGGCCGCCGGCCTTCTCCGGGTCGGGCTGGTAGCCCTCGGCCGCGAGCACTTCCTTCATGGCCAGCCGCACGCTAGCCTGGTCGGTGGTGCCGGCGAGGATGCCGTTGACGCCGTCCGCCAGCGACTGGAGCGACTTGAGGGACTCGTTGGTCGCCATCCACAGCAGCGGTGGCGGTGAAGTGAGCGGCGTCCACACAGTGCGGGGCAAAATGGAGTTTTTCTTCCGGCACGCCATAGGCGCGAAAGTAGTCGCGGTTGACCGCTGGAGCGATATGTAGCAGGGCGGTTTAGCTGCTGATTGTACGGATGCACGGATTGGAGATAATTTTCTCTAGAATGACCCGTGCAATCCTTGGTTAAAAACACCCGGTGTTGGTCGCTCCCGATTTTTTGTGCTTTTCCAATTTTATTGTGCAGTTTTCCGACATGGAATTTCTCGGAAAGCGGCTGGTGGTTTTCGGTGCGGGCTACGTCGGCACGATGGTTGCCCGGCAAGCGGTCGCGCGCGGATTGCGCGTGACTGCGCTCACGCGCAACGCCGACAAAGCGCGTGCCCTTGCCGCGGCCGGTATCGAGACCATCGTGGCAGATCTCGCCGACGACGGCTGGCACGCACAAATCGCGGGCGGGGTGGATTTGGTTTTAAACAGCGTCAGCTCGGGCGGTGGCGGAATCGAAGGCTACCGGCAAAGCTACGTAGTCGGGATGCGCTCGGTGCTCGCGTGGGCCGCGCGTGGCGGGTTGGCCCATACGCGGGGCGACGGCGGCGAGGGCAGGGTGGGCGGCACGCTGGTCTACACCAGCAGCACGTCGGTGTACCCGCAGAGCGGCGGTGCGCGGGTGGACGAGGACGCGCCGGTGGGCGGCGGTAGTGCGACGGCGGACGTGCTGGTCGAGGCGGAGAATTTGCTGAGGGAGGCGGCTGGATTGGATGTGGGCCGAGTATCATCACCCCGCGTTTTCCAGCAGCAGGGTGATGATACGGCGTCCACATTTTCAAGCTGTGGGCAACGCGGCTTCGTCCTGCGGCTCGCGGGTATCTACGGGCCGGGGCGGCACCACCTGCTCGATCAGTTGCGCGCGGGTGTGACCGAGTTCGACGGGCGCGGCGACCACCGCCTCAACCTCGTCCATCGTGACGACATTTGCGCGGCGGTCTGGGCGGCG
>CAIQBC010000229.1 GCA_903869955.1 uncultured Opitutia bacterium | reverse complement strand
TCTTTACCCTGAGCGCGCTCGTGACTTGGCCCAACGCCGCCACCGCGACTGCCGCGCCCGCGCCGCCCTCCCAGGCGACCACTTCCAATACCAACAACACCGTCACCACCGCGCCCCTCACGACGCCGCAGCTCAACTACCCCTACACTATCCTCGACCTCACGGAAAACGATCTCGACCCCGCCGCCCCCCCTGCCCAAGATTCTGGTCCCGACTCTACCAACCCCGTCATCGCCCTCTCGCCTTCCCGCACATGACCACTGACTCTCCTGCCCAGCCCGGCTTTCTCGGCCGCCTTTTTGCGCCGCCCACCCGGCTCGCTGCGTTGCTGCCTGACGGCCGCTTTTTCCTGCGCCTCGTCCCCGTCGAGCCGGAGGGCGATGCGGCCTCCGCCGCCGAGCAGGTCGCCCTCGCCCTTGAGACGCTGGCTCCTTTCCCGCTCGCGCAGCTTTACCACGGCCATTTTTGGCAGCCCGGATCGCCGCGCGCGCTCGTCTACGCCGTCTACCGCAAACGCTTCCCTGCCGAGGAGACGGTCGCTTGGGCTGAGGCTCAGGTCGTGCTTCCCGCCTTCACCTCCCTGCTCGTGGATCCGCCCGCCATCGGCACCGCCCGTGTGCTGATGAGTTCTGACGCGGTCACCGTTTTCCACTGGGGCGACGAGGCCCTTGTGCCCACGCACGCGCTCATCCACCCCTTCGCGCCCGAGGCCACCGAGGCCGACCGTGCCGCGGCGCGCGACCAGTTGCTCCGCAGCCTCGGTCCCGACGTTGCCGTCGAGGACTGGGACTATCCCACGCTGCGCCGCGTGAGCGACGGTGGCGAAGTCACCTTTATGTCTGGCGAACGCGAGCTGGTGGTCTCCGCCGACCTTGCCGCTGCGCTTGACGTGCGGGACAGCGCCGAGATTGCCGAGCGCCGCAGCATTCAGCGGCGCGACATCCTCCTCTGGCGCGTCTTCCTCGGCATGGCGGCGCTGGTTCTCCTCTGTGGCGTCGCCGAGGGCGCGATCATGGTCGGCAATCACAAGCTCAGCGCCGTCAAGGCGCTGGTCGCCGCGAACCTGTCGAAGGAAAACGAGCTCAAGGCCACCGAGGCCAACACCGTCGAGGCCGAGCGTGCCCTCGGGCGTCGGCTCTATCCGCTTGAGATGCTGGCCAGCGTTGTCACCGGCGTGCTCCCCCCGACGATCACGGTCAATACCACCACGGCCTCCATTGATCCGAAGGACAACACGGCCATCCTCCTGCTCTCTGCCACGGCCACCACCACTGCGGAGCAGGGCACGCCGGCACGTGAGGCGCAAAACTTCCAAAGTGCCTTGTTGCGCCTGCCCGAGAATCCGAAAGTGGTGCTCGCCTCCCAGGCCACCGGCGGCGGCGGCCGTGGCGGCGGTCAGAACCAGCAGCCGGTCAATGGCCAGCCGCTCACCCAGTCCTACGACTTCACTCTCCGGATCACGTTCCCGCCCGACTCGATCCAGCGCGAGGTTCGTTCCTCCGCGCCGGCTGGGCCCGGCCCCGTTTCCTTGCAGCAGTAATTTCCCTCCCCGCCTCCTCCCATGAAAACCTTTTTTCTCACCCGCCAGCTTCGCGAAAAACTCCTCCTTGTCGGTGTCGTCGGTGTCGGCCTCGCCTTCTGGATCATGCATTTGGTCGCCGCCAACCAAGCCTACCGCACGGACGAGACCAAGACCTTCGCCGCCCGCACCGAGCAGGAGGGCGTGCTCTCCCGCGCGACCGCCATCATCGCCAAGCAGCAGGAGACCATCAAGCAGCTCGATCCGGCGCAGAGCATCACCAATGAGCCCGCACTGGCTGAAGCGATGCAGGCGCTGGCGGCCGAAGTTCCCGGCCTCAATTTCAACTATGGCAAGCCGCTTGTTTCTCCCCCCAGCAAGGTTTCGCCGCTCACCATTATCAAGGTGGATGTTACCCTGACTGGCCTGAGCGCGGACAACCAGGACTTGCTCGCGTTCTACCGTAAGCTCGAGGAAAAGGCGCCCTACATCAATATCGTGAACAGCATCATTCGGCTCAACGGCGGACGCGGTGGGCGTGGCGGCGGGGCTGCCGGCGCGGGTGGTGGCTTTGGCGGTCAGGCCGGCCAGCCCGGTGGCGGATTTGGTGGTCAGGCTGGCCAGCCCGGTGGCGGCGGCCCGGGTGGCCGTGGCCGCGGGGCAAACCCTACTACCACCATCGGGGCCCTCGATGTTCCGCAGCCCGGTGCCCGCCCAACCAACGTGGTGACCACGCGCGTCCAGCAGACGGGCCCGCGCGTGAATGCGACCTTCAGCCTCGTCGCCCTCTCGCTCAACTCTGCTGCTGCCAGGTCTGCGGTTGTGCCGGCCCGCCCCACTGCGCCGGCCGCCCCTGCGCCCATCCGAGGCGGCTGAGCCCACGAAAAAATCTTCTCTGTTTTTCAAAAACCCGCCTGCTTGGCGGGTTTTTTTTCGGCCCACCGGGCCGGTCTTGGATGTCCACCTTTGGTCTGGCCTTGCAGTTCGGCTTGGCTGGCGCGGCTTGGGCGCTGTTGCGTTGGGCCAAAATCCTGCGCCTTCCGCCCGCGCTGCGCATCTTGGAGCAACGCCCTTCCGCCTGTACCGCATCACTTGGACGGAGCTGCCTTGAGCACGAGTCGGCCCGCAACCCTTTCCCAGTCTTGCCCTCGGCCGGCATCGCCGTCAGCTTCCCCGCCATGCCCATCGCGCATTCTTGGAGGTTCTACCGTACTGGCGGTCTCGACCAGGTCGCCCTTGAGACCGGCGCCGACCTTCTCGCGCTCGCCGAACTCGACCAAAAGCTCTGGGTCGCGTTGAGCTGCCCAGTCAAGGGCCTTGAGCTTGATGAGAAAACCCTCGCGCTCATTGACACCGATCACGACGGCCGCATCCGCGTGCCCGAGCTGCTCGCCGCGGTCGCGTGGGCCGCCGCCCGCCTGCGCGATGCGGGCGATCTCCTCAAGGGGGCCGACGCACTTCCCCTCGCTGCCATCAATGACGCCACCCCCGTGGGCAAAATTCTCCTCGCCTCGGCGAAACAAATTCTCGCCAACCTCGGCGACAAAGCCGCTGCCATTTCCGTCACCGCCGCCGCCGACACCGCCAAAATTTTTGCCGCCAGTCCGCTTAACGGCGATGGCGTCATTTCGCCCGCCGCCACCGCCGACCCCGCCACGCAGGCGCTCATCGTGGATATCGTTGCCTGCACCGGCGGGACGGCCGACCGCACCGGTTCCTCTGGTGTGACCCCCGCGCAGATCGAGGCATTTTTCGCCGACCTCGCCGCGCACCTCGCGTGGGTGGAAAAAATTTCCACCCCCGGCCTCGCCGTCCTTGGCGAAAACACCCCCGCTGCCGTCACCGCGCTCCAGGCCGTCCGCGCCAAGGCCGGGGACTTTTTTGCGCGCTGCCGGCTCGCCGCCTTCGACCCCCGCGCCCTTGCCGCGCTCAACCGCAGCGAGACCGAATACCTCGCCCTTGCGGCCAAGGATCTCACCATCACGGCCACCGAGGTTGCCGGTTTCCCGCTTGCGCGCGTCGAGGCGGGCCGGGCGCTTCCGCTGTTCGATGGCGTCAATCCCGCGTGGGCCGCCGCGCTTGCCGCGTTGCACGCCTGTGCCGTCGCGCCGATTTTCGGCGTGGGGAAAACTTCCCTCACCGAGGCCGAGTGGGCGGCGCTCGATGCCAAACTGGCCCCCTGCGAAGCGTGGCTCGGTGGCAAGGCCGGCGGCTCCGTCGAGCGGCTCGGGCTTGCGCGCATCCGCACCGTCCTCGCCGGCCCCGGCCGCGCCGCGCTCGCCGCCCTCGTCGCGCAGGATGCCGCGCTCGCGCCCGGGTACCAGGCTGTCACCGACGTTGAGCGCCTCGCGCGCCTGCACCGCGACCTCCGTGCGTTGCTCCACAATTTCGTCAACTTCGCCGATTTTTTCTCCCACGACCGGTATGCTGTCTTTCAGGCCGGCACACTTTACCTCGACAGCCGCAGCACCGAGTTCTGCCTCCGCGTGGACGGCCCCGCCCCGCTTGCCGCCATGAGCCAGGCCTAGATCGCCTACTGCGACTGCCGCCGCCCCGGCGGCGCGACCCTGAAGATCGCCGCCTGCTTCACGCAGGGCGACAGCGACTATCTCTTTACCGGCCGCAACGGCGTCTTCTACGATCGCGCCGGCCGCGACTGGGACGCCACGATCACGAGCATTGTGGACAACCCTATTAGCATCCGGCAGGCGTTCTTCGCGCCTTACAAGAAGTTCGTCCGCCTCATCGAGGAGCAGGTCGCCAAGCGCGCCGCCGCCGCCGATGCCGACGCCAACGCACGTCTGGCCGACGCCGCGGCCCTGGCCGCCAATAGCAACAAGTCCGCCAGCAAAATTGACATCGGCACCGTCGCCGCGCTGGGCGTCGCCGTCGGCGCGATTGGCGGCGCGGTCGGGGCCGTCGTCACCGGTCTCGCCAAGCTCAGCCTGACCCAGCTCCCGCTCGTGCCGCTCAGCCTGATGGCCGCCATCTCTGGTCCCTCGATGCTGATCGCGTGGCTCAAGCTCCGCCAGCGCAACCTTGGCCCGCTTCTTGAGGCCAACGGCTGGGCCATCAACGGCCGCGTGAAAATCAACCTCCCCTTTGGGACCAAGCTCACCGACCTTGCCACGTTCCCCGCCAATTCACGCCGCTCGCTCGAGGATCCTTACGAGGACAAGGCCGCCGCCCGTCAGCGCCGCCGCCTGCTCGCGCTCGCCGTGCTGCTGGCCGCCGCCGCCTGCTGGATCCGCTGGGACGCCACCAGTCACCGCGCCGCCGATGGCCAGCCCCGCTATTTCTGGCAGGCTCCCGCGTCGGAAAAAATTCCTGCTCCGCCGCCTGCCCCGGCCGACGCCGCCAAAAAATAGGTGCGCCGGCCTGCTGCGCCCATCTTGCCCGAATACAGGAGGGGCCTCACCCCGTTCACCTTGCTCCAAATAATGCCGGGCGGTTGCCGATGGCCGGTCATCGCCTGTTAGTCGGCCCAGTGCGTTCGCGCAAAACGCGACCAAACCCAGCAGTCCCAGTCTGGCCAGCGCGGCGTGGTTGCGACGCTGCGGGCTAGCTTTCAATTACCCACAAATATGCCGGGTTTTGCCAGCGAACTCCCTTTTGACAGGCCAAAAGGGGCCTCCTTGATGCGTGGGCTCGGTCGCAGAAACCTATCACGCTGGCGTTGGCCAAGTCCAAACATTGATTACCCTGCTCAACCGCCACCCTTCGACATCTTTTCCATGATCTTAATGATCGGGAGAAACAGTGCGATGACAATGGTGCCGGCCGCCCCGGCCATGCACACGATCATGATGGGCTCGATGATGGAGGTGAGGGCACCTACGGCGTTATCCACTTCCTCGTCATAGGTGTCGGCGATGCGGCTGAGCATGTCGGGCAGCGCACCGGTCTCTTCGCCGACCTCGATCATGGAGCTGACCATGCTGGGGAAAACCTTGGTGGCCTCGAGGGGCTTGGCGACATTGTCGCCCTCCTTGACACGGTCATGCACGACATCAAGAGCGTGGGCGACATGGACGTTGCCGCTGGTGTCACGGGTGATGGTGATGGCCTGCAGGATAGGGACGCCGGAAGCTAGCAAGGTGCCGAGGGTACGGGTGAACCGGCCGATGGCTGCCTTGAGAAAGAGCGGGCCGAACGCCGGGGCCTTGATTTGCATCCAGTGGATGCAGCTGGTACCAAACTTGGTGGCCGCAAACATACGGAACAGGATAAAGGCCCCGATGCCGATGCCAAGGCAGATGAGGAAGCGATGTTGCATGAACTCGCTAATCGTGATCACCTGCTGGGTGAGCCAAGGCAATTTCTCGCCGGCCAGCATGGAGGTGAAGACCTCTTTGAACTTGGGGATGACGACGACCATCAGCAGGGTGACGATGCCGACGGCGACAAAGCCGATGATGACGGGGTAGGTCATGGCCGCCTTGACCTTGCCCTTGATTTTCTGGGCTTTTTCCATGAACTTGGCGAGGCGGTCGAGCACGGTGCCAAGCACACCGCCTGCCTCACCGGCCTTGATCATATTGACATAGAGCCGGTCGAACAGTTTGGGGTGCTGCATGAGGCCGTCGGAGAAATTGCCACCGGAATTGATGCTGTCGGCGAGGGAGTCAAGAACGGCCTTGAAGCGGAGGTTTTTTTCCTGTTTTGCGAGCGTCTCAAGGCTGCGGACAATAGGCATGCCGGCATTGACCAAGGTGGCGAGCTGACGCGTGAAAAGGGTGATGCCGGCGACGTTAACCGCCCGGCCGAAGGAAAAGGACATCGACATCCCGGGCTTTTTTTTGCGGGCATCCGGTGTGGGAGCAGCCATGGCGGAGTCTTTTTTGGCGGGCTTGCCCCTGGCGGTAGCGAGGGCGGTGGATGCGAGGGTGGACATGGGGATAGTGAGGTTGCAGAAAAAACAAGTCAGGTGTATTTGACAATTTCCTCGATAGAGGTGGCTCCATCGAAGATAGCACGGAGGCCGTCGTCACGCAAGGTACGCATGCCTTGTTCAAGTGCCTTTTGCTTGATGGCGAGGGTGGGTGCCTTCTGGACGACGAGGTCACGGACCCCCTCGGTCATGCGGAGCCACTCGTAGATGCCCATGCGGCCGCGGTAGCCGCTCTTGCTGCAGTTATCACAGCCCTTGCCGAAGAAAAATTCGCGGTTGCCGATGTCCACTGGGTCAACACGGAGCTGCTTGAGGAGCACGGCAGGGGGCTCATAGGAGGTGCGGCAGTTGGTGCAAATCCGGCGCACGAGGCGCTGGGCGAGCACAGCCTCGACACTGGAGGCGAGCAGGAACGGCTCGACTCCCATGTCAATGAGGCGGGTGATGGCACCGGGAGCGTCGTTGGTGTGCAGAGTTGAGAGCACAAGGTGGCCGGTGAGTGATGCTTGGATGGAGATTTGTGCGGTCTCAAGGTCGCGAACCTCGCCAACCATGATGACATCGGGATCCTGCCGCAGGAAGGAGCGAAGCGCGGCGGCAAAGGTAAGGCCGACGGCGTGGTTGACCGGCACCTGCATGATGCCCTCGATTTCATATTCGACGGGATCCTCGGCGGTGAGGAGCTTGAGGTCGGAGGTGTTGATAATGCGGAGAGCGGAGTAAAGCGTGGTGGTCTTGCCACAGCCGGTGGGACCGGTGACGATGAAAATCCCGTTGGGCCGGTGGATGATATCATTGATGCCATCAAACACGTCCTTCGGCAGGCCTAGTTGGGAGATGTCGAGCTGGATCGCGGACTGGTCCAACACGCGGAGCACGACGGACTCGCCAAACTGGGTGGGGAGGGTGGAGACGCGCAGGTCCACGGGGCGGCCGGCAATCTGGAGCTTGATGCGGCCGTCCTGCGGGACGCGGCGCTCAGCGATGTTGAGGTTGGCGAGCACCTTGACGCGGGAGGTGACTGAGACCGCGAGATTCTTGGGCGGGGGCGCCATCTCATAGAGCGCACCGTCAATGCGGTAGCGGATTTTGAATTCGTGTTCGAAGGGCTCGAAGTGGATGTCGCTGGCTTTGTCGCGGATGGCCTGGTTGAGAACGAGGTTCACGAAGCGGACGATAGGGGCCTCGTTGGCCTTGTCCGCGAGTTCCTTGTCCGAGATTTGCTCGGCGGTCAGCTCCTTTGTCTTGTTGTCGCCGCTGAGGTCGTGAAGCAAATCTTCCAAGCTGGCCGCGTCCTCGCCGTAATGGAGCTTGATCAGGGCGTCCACGCGGATGGGATCGGCCAAGGATACGCGGACACTTTTGCCGAGGGCAAAGGAGACATCGGTGGCGAGGTGGCTGTTGAACGGGTCGCTGGCGACCACCTCCAGGGTCTGGCCGTCAAAACGGATGGGGAGGATGCCGTGGGTGCGGGCAAATTCGCCGTCCACGCTGTTGACGACTTCGCCGGGAATTACGGGCACGTCCTCAACATAGGGCACGCCGAGGTGGCCGGAGAGTTTTACGAGCAGATCCTCGCGGGTGATGTGGCCGAGATCGATGAGGACATCGGTCAGCGACTTGCCGGTCGCCTTGTGCTCCTCGTTGGCGGCCTCAAGCTCGGCGGGCGCGATGAATTTCAGCTCGCGGCAGAAATCCAAAATGGCTTGGTCGTGGCTTTCGAACATGGGGGATGGGTGGGTAGAAAGGGGGCTGGCGTGGGGAAAAAATTAAATCTGGCGGAGCTGGGCGCCGGCGGCGAGCAGTTTTTCGCGCATGAGGACGGTGTCCTGCGCTTTTTCGACCGCCTCATCGGGCGCGACCAGCTCGCGGTTGACGAGGCTCATGAGATGGGTGTCCATCGTGATCATACCAAGGCTGGCGCCGGTTTGGATGTCGGAGGTGATGCGGAAGGTCTTGTTCTCGCGGATGAGTGAGGCGATCGAGCTGGTGTTGATCATGATCTCGTAGCCGGCGACGCGGCCGCCGCCGATTTTTTTACAAAGTACTTGGGAGATGACGGCGATGAGCGAGGTGGAGAGCTGCATGCGGATCATCTCCTTCATATTGGCCGGGAAGGCATCGATGATGCGGTCAATGGTCTTGGGCGCGCTGTTGGTGTGGAGGGTGCCGAATACGAGGTGGCCGGTCTCGGCGGCGCTGATAGCGGCCTCGATGGTCTCAAGGTCGCGCATTTCGCCCACGAGGATAATGTCGGGGTCCTGGCGCAGCGCGCGGCGGATGGCCTCGGAGAAGCTGGGCACATCGGAGTGCACCTCGCGCTGGGTGACGACGCAGCGTTTGTGTGGATGAAAAAATTCGATGGGATCCTCGATGGTGATGATATGGCCGTCGCGGGCCTCATTGATGTAATTGATCATCGCGGCCAGCGTCGTGGATTTGCCGGACCCGGTGGGGCCGGTGACGAGGATGAGGCCGCGCGGACGGTAGAGGAGTTCCTTGATCTTGTCGGGGATGCCGATGTCGCGCAGGCCGAAAAATTTGTTCGGGATCTGGCGGAGCACCATGCCGTAGTTGCCCTTGGCCTTGAGCACGCTGACGCGGAAACGGGCCTTGTCCATGTAGGCGAAACCGAAGTCGGCACCGCCGTTGAGCTTGGCGCTTTGCTGGTGGTTGTCCGGCGTGATGGAGAGCATGAGCCGCTCGGTGTCAGCGGCGACGAGGCTGGGGCCTTCGATCGGCACCATGCCGCCGCCCAGGCGGAGGGTGGGCGGCAGGCCGACTTGCAGGTGCAGGTCGGAGGCGCGCTGATCCACCATCAGCTCCAACAGGTCATTCATCTCGTAGGCCATGACGTTTTCCGTCGAGGGAACTCTAGCCCGCGTCACCCACGGTGATGGAGACGACTTCTTCAATGGTGGTGGCTCCGGCCAGAACCTTGCGGACGCCATCCTCGCGCATGGTCCGCATGCCGAGCGACCGGGCTTTTTCCCGGAGCTGGCCGGTGCCGGTGCCGTCGTAGATCATACGCTGGATTTCCTCGTTTACCAAGAAGATCTCAAAGATGCCGTAGCGGCCGCGGTAGCCGGTGCCGTTGCAGTTGGGGCAGCCGAGGCCTTTGGTGAAGGTGGCGGCCGAGGCCTGCGCGGGCGTGATGTTGAGGGAGCGAAGTTCTTCGGCGTCCGGGGTGTAGGGCTTCTTGCATTTCTTGCAGACGGTACGGACCAGGCGTTGGGCGAGCGCGGCGCGGAGCGCGGTCGAGACGAGGAAGGGCTTGACCCCAATATCACTGAGCCGGGTGATGGCACCGGGGGCATCGTTGGTATGCAGGGTGGAGAACACCATGTGGCCGGTCAGCGAGGCGTTGATCGCGATCTCGGCGGTCTCAAGGTCGCGAATTTCACCGACCATGACGATGTTGGGTGCCTGGCGGAGCATGGAACGAAGCGCCGAGGCAAACGTCATTCCTACCTCGTGCCGCACGGGCACTTGGTTGATGCCGCTAAGCTGATACTCGACGGGATCCTCGACCGTGATGATTTTTTTGTCGGGCTTGTTGATGAAATGGAGGCAGGAGTAGAGCGTGGTGGTCTTGCCGGAGCCGGTGGGCCCGGTGACGAGGAGGAGCCCGTCCGGCAGGGTGATAAGGCGTTCCATGGAAGCCCGGTCGTCGCTGAAGAAGCCTAGCTCGGGCAGGCCGAGCGAGAGCCCTTCCTTGTCGAGAATACGCATGACAATGCTCTCGCCGTGTGAGGTAGGCAGCGACGACACGCGTAAGTCGAGCGATTTACCGCCCGTGTTGACCTGAATGCGCCCGTCCTGCGGGATGCGTTTCTCCGCGATGGAGATGTTTGACATGATCTTCAGCCGGGAAAGGATGGAGGCCTGAAGGCGTTTCGGGGGGTTTTCCACCTCAAGGAGCACGCCGTCCACACGGTAGCGAACGCGGAAACGCTTCTCCATCGGCTCAAGGTGGATGTCGGAGGCGCGGCGTTGGATAGCCTCCATGATGATGCTGTGGACGAGCTTGATGATGGGGCCGTCGTTTTCCTTGCCTTCGGTCGGAGCGTCGGCGTCGTTGGCGGTGACGAGTTCGTCTGCACCTTCGCCGGCGTTCTCGAGCATCTTTTCAAGCGAGGCGGCGTCTTTGCCGTAGAGGCGGTCACAGGCCTGTTTGATGTCCTCGGCGGGGGAGACACACGGCTCCAACGTGAGGTTGAGGACGTAGCCGAGCTCATCGAGCGCCTGCACGTCCAGTGGATCGCTGATGGCCACGCGCATTTTTCTGCCGTCTCGGGAGATAGGAAATACCTTGTATCGGGTGGCGAGCTCGCGGGGGAGCACGTTGATCAGCTCGCTGGGCACGCGCACCATGTTCACGTCCACCGACTGCATGCCGAATTCCGTCGCCAGCAGCTTGCTGAGCTGAGAGGGTGTGACAGCCTTCTCCTTGATGAGCACCTCGGCCACCTTGGGCGGCGGGGTGCTCAGGTCGGTGTGCTGAGCGATTTGCTCGCGCGCGGTGTCAATTTGGGCCTGGGTAATCAGACCCTTGGTGAGGGCGAGTTGGACGACGAAATCTTCGGTGGAGGTCACGGTGGGGAGGGGGATGGGGGCGGGGAGCGAAAGCTATCGGTTAAGACTAAGCAAGAACTCCGCGTTGGTTTTTGTCTTTTTCAAGCGCTGAATAAGCATGTCCATGGCCTCCACCGGCGGGATGCCCTGCATTGCCCGGCGCAGGCCGTAGACGCGCAGCATTTCCTCCGGGTGGTAAATCAGCTCTTCCTTGCGGGTGCCGGAGCGATCAATATTAATTGCTGGGTAGATGCGCTTGTCGGACAGGCCGCGGTCGAGGTGTAACTCCATGTTGCCTGTGCCTTTGAACTCCTCGAAAATGATCTCGTCCATCCGCGAGCCGGTGTCAATGAGCGCCGTGCCGAGGATTGTGAGGCTGCCCGCGCCCTCGATATTGCGCGCCGAGCCGAAAAACCGTTTCGGCTTTTGCAAAGCTGTGGCTTCCAAGCCGCCGGACATGATCTTGCCGGAGTTGCCTGCCAAGGCGTTGTAGGCGCGCGCCAGTCTCGTGATCGAGTCGAGCAGGATGATGACGTGCTCCCCCAGCTCGACCAGTCGCCGCGCTTTCTCAATCACCATCTCGGCGGCGTGGACGTGGCTCTCCGGCATCTCGTCAAACGTCGAGCTGACGACCTCGCCCTTGGTATGCCGCCGGAAATCCGTGACCTCCTCCGGCCGTTCGTCCACGAGCAGAATGATGAGCTTGATCTCGGGGAAATTGTGCGAGATCGAGTTGGCGATATTGTGCAGCAGCACCGTCTTGCCCGTGCGTGGCGGCGCGACGATCAGCCCGCGTTGCCCAAAGCCCACCGGCGTGAGCAAGTCCACCGCACGCATGGAGATTTCCTTGTGGATCGGTGCCTCCAGCAGAATCCGCTGCAACGGGTAATAAGGCGTTAGCTCCTCGAAGGGTGTGACTTCCGCCGCCGCCTCCGGCGCGCGTCCCATCACCGTTCGCACGCCCGCCACCGCCGGGCAGCGTTCGCCCGGTTGCGGCGCCTGCGCCACCACCTCGATGAGATGCCCACGTTTCAGCCCGTAACGGTTTACCAGACTCTCGGCGATGTAGGTGTTCTCCGGGAACAGCCGGTAATTGAAGCGTTCGTGTACGATGAAGCCATGTCCGCGTTCCGTGAGGTCGAGCCAGCCGCGGTCAAGCAAGGGGATTTTTTTCTCGGCGGCAAAACGCAGCAGCGCCTCGAGTGCCTGCTTCCGGCCCGGCGGCCCATCAAAGGTCACACCCAGCGAGCGTGCCCGCGCCACGAGGTCGGCGAGGTTGAGCGCGTAAATTTCATCGAGCCGCAACGGCTCCGCCGCGCCGCTGCCCAATTCCGCCGCCAGCGCGTCAAGCACGGCCAGGTCGGCGAATCGCGCCGGGCTCGGCAGGTCGCCGAAGTGCTGTGGCGCAAGGTTTGGTGGTGGTGGCTGGGGCGCGCGCGCCGCTTGTGCGGGGCGTGCGGGTTGCGCCGACGGATGCGCCGGACTTTGCCCGTGGCCTCCCTTGCCCTGCTGCCGCTCCAGCCACTTTTGCTTTTTCTTGTCGCGCTTCTTTTCCCACCATGGCCGGTTGTCTGGCACCGGCGCGGCGGGTGCAGGCGCGGCGTCACCACCGCCGGCAGGCATAGCCGTCGCTTCGCCACCTGTTGCCGGCGGCGTAAAAATTTCCTGCGCACTCGCGACAGCTGCGGTCCCATTCTCTGCCCGCTCGGCTGGTGACGAAATCTCGGGATCGGTCATCTTTGGCGTTACTGCTGCCGCCGACCCGCCGGGCGGTGCGGTCTCGCCCACTCCGGTTAAAGTTGCTTTCACCGGCGCGCCCCCGCTTTCCTCGACGGCGACCTTGGCCTTCTTCGGCGGGCGGCCCCGGCGCTTCGGCGCGGGCTGGGCGTTGTCGGTCTTCGGTTCGTTGTCTTCAGCCATGTTAAATGAGTTTGGCGGGCGGGAAATTTCTGCAGGCTCTTCGTGAGCGCATACCGCCTCAGCGGCGGGCGTTGCCCAGCCGGTCGGCGAGCAGGACGACCTGCCGCCGCAAGGCCTCGGGGGTGCCGTCGTTGGACAGCACAAAGTCGGCGAGTTCGGTTTTTTGGGCCAAGGGGAATTGCTTGGAGATGCGCTGTCCGGCGAACGAGGGGGAGAGTCCGCGCTCAGTCAGCCGGGAGAGCTGGGAGGTGGAAGATGCCGTCACGCAGACGGTAAAATCAAACCATTTTTGCAGATTCTTTTCAAACAGGAGCGGGGCCTCGACCACCCATCGCGCCGTCGGCTCCGCCGCAAATGCCGCCTGCCATCGCGCAAGCACCCGTGGCAATACCAGCTCCTCCAACCAGCGCCGCCCATCTGCCGCCGTCTCGCCCTCGCCAAACACCAGCGCCGCCAGCGCCTCGCGCCGCACCGTGCCTGCTTCTCGATCGTCTCGCCCGGAGTTTGTCGGACGGATCTCAATCACCTCCGGCCAGCGCGCGCCGATGGCCGCCGCAACTTCCGGATCGAGCAGCACCTCCTCGCGCACGATCCGGTCCGAATCGAGCGTGTGAAAACCCAGCTCTGCGAAAAAACGCAGCGCCGTGGATTTACCGCAGCCCATGCCGCCCGTGAGGCCGAGAAACATGCCACCATGCTGGGCACGCTCCCGCCGGCTGCCAAGCTGGAAGCTGCGCAGAGAGTGGCGACGTGCTGGACCCCGCCCACTCCCCGCTTGACAGCGCTGGCGGTGGCGGAAGCGTGGCCGCGTGTATCGCAGCCTCGATGCCACCAAGATTGTCGAAACCATCCGCGTGCTGCAGAGCCGGATCGCGGAGCGGTTTCCGTCGGCCGGGCTGGGCGGTGTGGCGGCGGAGCTGTTGCTCGTGGCCCAAAAGGCCGATGCCTGCTCGCGCGCCATCGCCCGGCCGCAGCGGTCGTTCCGGGTCGGTGTCGCGGTGCTCGTCATGGTGTTGCTGGCTGCCCTGACGTGGCTCGGTCTTCAGGTAAGGGTGTCGTCCGCGCAGATCGACCGCTTCACCGATCTGGTGCAGGCGCTCGACGCCGCGCTGAACACGCTGCTGCTCGTCGGCGGCGCGATTTTCTCTCTCTTCGCGATGGAAGCGCGGCGCAAGCGAAACCACGCGCTGAAGCTCCTTCACGAACTGCGCTCGCTTGCCCATATCGTGGACATGCACCAGCTCACCAAGGATCCCGCCACCATCCTTGATCCCGCTGCGGTCACGGCCTCCTCGCCCCGCCGCGTGATGACGCGCTTCGAGCTATCGCGCTACCTCGACTATTGCAGCGAAATGTCATCGCTCATTGGCAAGGTCGCCGCGCTCTATGTGCGCGAGTATGACGACCCCGTAGTGCTCGGCGCGGTGGACCAGATCGAGGACTTCACCGCCAGTCTCTCGCGCAAGGCGTGGCAAAAAATCATGATCAACGAGCAGTTGGCCGCCGGCCCGGCCGAGGTGGAATGAGGGAACGCTTACGGCGATCTGGCAGACAACCCGTCGCGACCTAGGTCTGCATGGAATGAGAGGGCGCCACCTCGTGCGTGTTTCCGGCATGGACAATCGCCGGGCCACGGCCAGATTTTCCAGCGTGAGCGACCAGCCGACACCACCGGACCCGGGCTCCGCCGCTATTTTCCGGCAGGCGCTGGAGCGGCTCGTGCCCGAAGAGCGGGCCGCCTACCTCGCCGAGGCCTGCGCTGGCGATGCTGCCCTGCGAGCCACCGTCGAAACATTGCTGGAAGACTACCGGTTACGCTGCCTGCGCGAGCAGACGGTGGCGGGGCCGGCGTCGGCCAAGGCGGCGGTCGGCGAGGGGCCGGGCAGCACCATCGGACGTTACAAGCTGATCGAAAAACTCGGCGAGGGCGGCTGCGGTATCGTGTTTCGCGCGGAGCAGACCGAGCCGGTGCAGCGCGCCGTCGCGCTCAAGATCATCCGCCTCGGCATGGACACCGAGGAGGTCGTCGCGCGTTTCGAGGCCGAGCGGCAGGCGCTCGCGCTGATGGAGCACCCGCACATCGCCCAAGTGCTCGACGCCGGCGCGACGCCAACGGGCCGGCCGTTTTTCGTGATGGAGCTGGTGCGCGGCGAGCCGGTCACAAAATTTTGCGACGACCATCTGCTCAACACGTCCGCGCGCTTGAAACTTTTCGTCCTCATTTGCCAGGCGGTGCAGCACGCGCACCAGAAGGGGGTCATCCATCGCGACCTCAAGCCCTCGAACATCCTCGTGGCGCTGCACGACGGGGCGCCGTTGCCCAAGGTCATTGACTTCGGCATCGCCAAGGCCACGGCCGGCCACCTCACGGACAAGACGCTGTTTACCGCCTTCGAGCAGTTCGTCGGCACTCCCGCCTACATGAGCCCCGAGCAGGCGGGGCTGGGCGGCACTGATGTGGACACGCGCAGCGATGTCTACAGCCTCGGCGTGCTGCTCTACGAACTGCTCACCGGCCAGCCGCCGCTCGCCCCGGAAAAATTGCATTCCGCCGGCGTGGACGAGGTGCGCCGCCTCATCCGCGAGGTCGAGCCGCTTCGGCCGTCTGTGCAACTGGCCACACTTGCCGGGGCCACGCTCACGACGCGCGCCAGCCAGCACGGCACCGACGCGGCGCGCCTCGTCTCGGGTATCCGCGGCGACCTCGACTGGATCGTGATGCGCTGCCTAGAAAAGGACCGCGCCCGCCGCTACGACTCAGCCAGCGCGCTCGCCGAGGACATCACGCGCCACCTCCACAACGAGCCCATCGCCG
>CAIQBC010000228.1 GCA_903869955.1 uncultured Opitutia bacterium | reverse complement strand
GCGCGACCTTCGACTTCGAGAGATCCTTCTGGTCGATGACGCCGGCTTCGGACATTTCGTGGTAGAGATCGTTGCCCTCGCGGGAACGCTCACCCACCCCGGCGAACACCGACATACCGCCGTGCGCCTTCGCGATGTTGTTGATGAGTTCGAGAATGACGACGGTCTTGCCGACACCGGCACCACCGAACGCACCGGCCTTGCCGCCCTTCGTGAACGGGGCGATCAAGTCGATGACTTTGATGCCGGTCTCAAGGATGTTGGCCTTCGTGTCCTGATCCACCAGCGCGGGTGCGGCGCGGTGGATGGGGTATTTTTTGTCGAAAATGACCGGGCCTTTGTTATCCACGGCGTCGCCGGTGACGTTGAAGATACGACCAAGCACGCCCGCGCCAACGGGCACCGAAATGGGAGCCCCGGTGTCAGTGACCTCCATCCCGCGGACGAGGCCCTCGGAGGACGACATAGCGATGGTGCGGGCGACGCCACCGCCGAGATGTTGCTGAATCTCGAGCGTGAGGTTCTCCTGCCGACCGGCGGCGGAGAAGCTGATGGTGAGCGCCTGATAAATCGGCGGAATGGCGTTTTCTGCGAACTGGACGTCAACGACGGGGCCGATGACTTGGACGATTTTGCCGGTGTTCATGGTAGAAAATGTGAAGGACTGAGTAAGAAAGCTTGGGTTGGTGGGAGGTGGCTTGGGACTTTCAGCCTTTCAGCTTTCAGCCCCTCAGCCTTGGTTTGCGGCGTTACGCCGCAAACGCGGCGGCGGAGATTTCGAGAATTTCCTGCGTGATGGCGGCCTGGCGGGCCTTGTTGTATTCGAGCGTAAGGTCGCCGAGGAGCTTAGTGGCGTTGTCCTTGGCGGTCTTCATGGCGACCATCCGCGCGCTGTGCTCGCTCGCCTTGGCATCGAGCACCTGTTGGTGAACCTCGCGGTTGACATAGAGCGGGAGCAGAGCCGTCAGCACGGTCGCGGCGTCCGGCTCAAAAAGCATCTGGCTGTCGGAGATCTTCGCGGGGGCGGCGGATTGGCCGGTCTCGGCGCGCAGGTCGGCGAGGGCGGTCTTCACGCTCGCCAGCGGGAGCAGCGGCAGGAGCGTGGGCAACTGGATGAGGGTGTTTTTGAAACGTGGCCAGATGATCTCGACGGTGTCCACGACGCCTTCGAGATATTGCTTTACCATGAACTCGGCCGCGACCCGGACATCGCCGAAGGCCGCACGGTCGCCCACCGGGAAATCGGCAAGCAAGTCGCGCTTCGTGCGGGCGAGAAACTGGGCGCCCTTGCGGCCAATGGCGGCGTATTTCGCAGGCGTCCTGATATCGGTAACGAGCTTGAAAAGGTTGCCGTTGAGCGGGCCGCAAAGCCCTTTGTCCGAAGTGACGAGGATGATGCCGCGCGTGCGAACCTCACGCTTCATCAGGAAGGGATGCTGGGTCTCCTCGACGCGGTCAGCAAGGGCGGCGAGCATCTCGGCCATGAGCTGCGCGTAAGGGCGGCCTGCGAGCGCGGCCGACTGCGCCTTTTTCATCTTCGACGCGGCGACCAGCTCCATCGCCTTGGTGATCTGGCGGGTGTTCTTGACCGACTTAATGCGTCGGCGGATGTCACGGGTGGAGGCCATCTGAAGGAGTCAGGAGCGAGGATGCAGGAGTCGGGAGTATCTGGCTCAGCCGGCGAAGCTGGCCTTCCACTCGTCGCAGGCGGCCTGGAGCTTGGCCTCGAGGTCCTTGTCGAGGGCGGCCTTGGTGCGGATTTCAGTGAGGAGGGCGTCTTTGCGCGTCGTGAAGAAGTCCTTCATCGAGGCGGCGGCGGCCACAACCTTCTTGGTATCAATGGCGTCGAAGAAGTTCTTCTGCATGGCAAACAGCACCGCGACCTGCAGCTCAATCGGCGCTGGACTGAAGGCGGGCTGCTTGAACAGCTCAACGATGCGCGCGCCGCGCTCGAGCTGGGCCTTGGTCTTGGCGTCGAGGTCGGAGCCGAACTGCGCGAAGGCCGCGAGCTCGCGGAACTGGGCGAGCTCACCCTTGAGTTTGCCGCCGACCTGCTTTGTGGCCTTGATCTGCGCGGACGAACCG
>CAIQBC010000227.1 GCA_903869955.1 uncultured Opitutia bacterium | reverse complement strand
TGATTTCGCGCCCACGGAGGATCCCGGTGTGAAATCCGTCGCGCAGATCTACACCTACTACAAAAAATTCGGCTACAAGACCGAGGTCATGGGCGCGAGCTTCCGCAACAAGGGCGAGATCACCGAGCTGGCCGGCTGCGACCTGCTCACCATCGCCCCCGCGCTCCTCGGCGAGCTGCAGGCGTCGAGTGAGCCGCTCGTTCGCAAGCTCGACCCCGCGCTGGCCGCTGCCGCCGACTTGAAGAAGATTTCCTTCGACGAAAAATCCTTCCGCTTCGCACAAAACGAGGACGCGATGGCGACGGAAAAAACCGCCGAAGGCATCCGCCTCTTCTCCGCCGACATCGTGAAATTGGAGCAGCTCATCGCGCAAAAGCGCGGGTGAGGGCTACAAAGGCTTTGCTGAAATTATTTTAGGCTGGGCCGGGTTTACAGCCGTGGGTGATCACTCTTGCGGAACCGAAATATGCCGAGTTTGCCCTTGAGGGGAACTTTCGCGTGCAAAGGAGGACTAAATGCGGTCAATTACTACTGTCCGAAACCCTAATATTGCAAAGGAAAACCATGTCCACCAACGCCGTGCTCGATGTCATCAACAACGAAAAACTCCGGCGCGATATGGAGCAAAAAACCAGAAAAGACGCTGAGGCAAGACTGGAAGTCTTGCCGGCACGGTTTCTTGAAGTTTGCGACAAGGTGCTGCGTCCAGCTTTTGCGGAGATTGCTGCGGTAATGAAACAAAACGGGGTCGACGTGTCGATTGAGTTTACAGAGAAAATTGCAAATAATTGCGATTGGTGGCCGGATTTGACGCTTACATTCTTGGATCAAAGACAGTCCAACAAATGGGATGGAAGGGGTTGCGTGAAAATCGGCGTCACGCGGAGCCAAAATGCCGTATATTTCCACGCGGAAGCTGCTCGCTACCTCTACGCATGGAGGACACGCCAGATTCTTCAGCCGGAGGAAATTTCGGTTGAGCTAGTGCAAACATTCTGCGCGCAGGCGTTGCAAAAGCACATCGAAACGGCCACGGGGGATAAGAACCAATTAATCAGATAGCCGTGTTGAGCAGTACCGCAGATTCGACAGCGAAGCGATGCGAATGGGTTCGGAGAAGCAGCCAGAAGGGGTCGGCTTTAACTTTTGTTATTTCTGTAATCGCGCATACCGCTAAACCAACGAGGGCAGCCTGATTTTCGGCCGCTCAGTAGACGCGCAGGTCCAGGCCGGGGACGCGGGCGAAGTGCTTTTTGTTGTTCGTCACGAGCGGCAGGCCGAAATTGAGCGCGGTGGCGGCGATCCAGAGGTCGTTGTCAGCGATGTGGAGGCCGCCGCCCTTGAGGGCGCGGGCGAGGCGGCTGGCGGACCAGGCGACCATCTCATCCACCTCGAGGACGGCATAGAGGGCGAGGTCGCGCTCGACCTCGGTCTTGTGCTCGCGGCCTTCGGCAAACTCGGCCCAGGATACACGGGAGACGAAAAATGGGGTGGCGCGGTGCGCGGCGAGGAAGGCGCGGGCCGCATTGCGGCGGGCCAGGCCACGGTCGCCACCGGCGGCGATGAGGAAATCGGTGTCGAGCAGCATCAACGGAGGTTGCGCGAGCGGGCGCGGCGGGCGACGGCGGCCTTGACGCGGGGCCAGTCCGCACCGACGGCGAACTCACCGGCATCAATCTGGCGGAGAAGGTCGGCCCCGGTGCCCTTGGCCGGCGGGAGCGGGCGCGGGCCGGCGGGGCGGATGAAGACCCCTTCGGCGCGCTCCTCGATGTCCACGGTCGAGCCAGGGTCGAGACGAAGGCGGCGGCGCATGGCGACCGGGAGGACGATCTGGCCCTTGGGCGAACGGTGCGCTCGCGGTCGTGAAGGCGCAAGTGGGATTTTTTCCAACTTTTCTGGAACCGCCGCGCGGCCGGCGGCATTTGGCAGTGACGCTTTTTCAATCTGAATTCTCAAGGTAGTGACGGCTCTCCGAGCCGTCCGCGGACGCCACGGAGTGACGCCCCTGCCAAAATGCGTCACTACCCGGCATATTGTTGGCTTTGACCTCACCCCAGACCCTGCCAAGTTTCGCCGTCCATGCCCATCGCTCCCATTCCTGAAGGCTATCCCACCGTCACGTCCTATCTCGTGGTCGCCAATGCCGCCGCGCTGATTGAGTTCGCGCAGCGGGCCTTCGCCGCCACCGAGGTTCACCGCATCAAACGTCCCGACGGCTCGGTGGCCCACGCGGAGATCAGGATTGGAGGCTCACCCGTGATGCTGGCCGACGCCAGCGGCCAGTGGAAGGCGATGCCCTCCTCGCTGTTCATCTACTGCGCCGATTGCGACGCGATGTTTCAGTCGGCCGTGGCGGCGGGCGCGGCCCCGGTGATGCAGCCGGCCGACCAGCACCATGGCGACCGCATGGGCGGCGTGCTCGACACCAACGGCAACTACTGGTGGCTCGCCACCCGCCGCGAGAACCTCGGCTCCGAGGAGCTCCAGCGCCGCGCCGACGCGCAGTTTCAACGGCAACGTCCGGCGGCCAGCTGACGGGGGCGAGAACCGCGGCCGCGTAATTTTAACCGCGACCGGGAAAATGCGCGGGCGATTTGCGTTTTTCCGCGTTCTGCGCACGGTCATGGGGCGGCGCCACGGGGCGCGAACCCCAACCCTCAAAACTCAAGGAGGCACCATGAATGCGGAAAATCTGGGTGTGAACTATCTCCTCACTTCGGCGGCCGCTGGTCTGCTCGGGGTGGCGGCGTTGGAGCTGGCGATGTGGCTGATGACGAGCAACGGGCTGGCGCGGGGCAACATGATCGTCGCCCTTGGCGGCCTACTCACGCGTTCGCGGACGAACGCCTTTCGGGTTGGTCTCGCGGCGCACCTGCTCGCGGGTGTGGTCTTCGCGCTGCTCTACGTCTGGGGGCTGCGCGCCGCCGGGCTGACGCATTTCCCGACGGTGCTGGCCGCCGGGGTCGGCTTCGGCGTGGTGCATGGCATTTTCGTGAGCCTGATGCTGGTGTGGGTCATCGCCGACCACCACCCGCTGGAAGAGTTCAAGGACGCCGATCTGGCCATCGGCCTGAGCCATGTTGCCGGCCACATGGCCTACGGGATGACGGTGGGGCTGGTGGTGGGGCTGGTGTCGTTGGGATGAGCTTGGTGCCGGGGGAGGGTAGGGCGCTTCCGGGTCAGACCCAGACCGGGTGGTACGTCTCACGGGTTGCGAGCCACCCAGAAGCGGCATTCGTCGGAAAAATCGCGGACGGCGCGGGACTCGTGGGCAACCTCGCGGCGCAACGCGTCGAACTCGTGCGTCCAGCCCGTGGCGGCGAGGTCGGCGAGGATCTCGGCGCGGTCCGGCAGGTGCATGAACGTGCGGCCGGCTTCGTCCTCAAAATAGCGGTCGCCAAACTCAACGAGGCATGGGTCCTGCGCGCCGCCCTCCCAGCGTGCGGCCTCGAGCCGCCAGAGCACGCGCTCGGCGGGCGAGTGGTCGCGGTCGTGCGTCGTGAAGAGCAGCGGAGCGCCCGGTGCGCAGACGGCGCGCAGCCCGTGCAGTGCGGTGCGGCGGCGCGCCCGGCCGGGGATTTGCATCAGGCCGTTGAAGAGGAAGAGCGCGCCGGAAAACACCCGCTCACGGGTCTCGGGGCAGTTTTCCAAGGCGGTCGCGTCGGCGTGGAGGAACCGGATGGCATCCGCACCGCGCTCGGCGGCGAGATGGCGGGCCTGGCTGAGCTGCTCGGCGGCGAAGTCAAAGGCGGTCAGGTCGCGGTAGCCCAGCGTCCACAGGCCGAGCGTGGCACGGCCTGCGCCACAGCCGGCCTCAATCAGCGGGGCGGCGTGGTCGGGAAAAAAGCGTCCGATCAGACTGCGCTCGGATTCCCACAGGCCGAGAAAATGCGCCGCGCGAGTGTAGTGTGCGACAGAGACCAGGTCGTCGAAGTCGGCGCGGACTTGGGCGGGGGTGATTTGTTTCGACACGGCGGCGCGGGGTTCAAGCGAGCCAAAATTATTTCACCGGCGGCGGATGCGGACCGCCCCAAAATCATCAAACGCAGAGTGTAGGGATGACGGATCGGGGAAATCGTGTTCCGCCGTGTGATCGGTGGTCAAAATTGAGACGGCTTTATTTTGCGGCCGCCGGGGCGACATAGCCGAAGAGGCCGCGTTTCTTGATCGCGGCGACCACCGGGGCGGGAACCATTTTTTCCCAGGTCGTGTCGCCGGCCTTGATGCGTTGGAGCACGTCGCGCGAGAAGACACCGAGGATGTCGCGGTCGAAGCCGACGATGCTTTCGAGGTAATGGTTCTCGAGCAGATGCGCGTAGAGGTTTTGCAGGTGTTCGGAGACCTGGACATTCTTGGCATTGATCAGGACGTTGGCGGCGAAGGCGTGGACGGGCGCGGCCCCGTGGTCGGCGACTGTCTGGCCGGTCGCCACATAGCGGTCGTAGGCCTCCTGCCGCATCGGATAAATGTAGAGGCGGACGGAATTGCGGAAGAGCCGGCCGAAGGACTCAAGGATGCCGCCGGGGAGGCTCTCGTAGTATTTTTCGTTAAAAATCTCGACGAGATTGTTCACGCCCATCGCCACGCCGATCATCTCGGAGGTGTAGCGGCGGAAGTACGAGGTGAGCCGGAAATACTCGGGATAGTTGGAGATGAGCACGGTGAGGCCGATGTCGCCGAGCAAATCCACCCGCGAGAGGAAGTCCTGTGCGTCGAGCACGCCGTCCATGAGGAGGTTGTTCATCGTGATCTCCATCAGCACGACGACGTCCTTGCCCTTCACGGCGGGCTCCTGCACGAACTGGGCCGTGGCGCAGTTGAGCATGTCCACGTTGACGTGCGTGACGGGGCGGAAACTGCCGCGCTCGACGAGGACGGGCTTTTTGTAGAGGATTTCAGAGGGCTGGAGCACGTCGCCGCCGGGGCTGAACATCACGGCGTTGGTGAGGCCGTGGCGCACCAGATGGAGCGACATGAGGCGGTTGTCCACATCCTCAAAGGCGGGACCGGAGAACTTGAGCATGTCCACCTCGACGCGTTCGGGGGTGAGGTTGTCGAGCAGCGACTCGACGAACTGGCCGGGCTCGTTGCGGTAGTGGTAGGCGCCGTAAATGAGGTTGGTGCCGACGATGCCGAGTGCCTGCTGCTGGAGCAGCGCGTCCTTGTCCCACATGCGGACATGCAGGACGATGTCGCTCGGCGGGCCGCCCGGCTCGGACTGGAAGCGGATGCCCATCCAGCCGTGGGACTCGTTGGTGCCCTTGAAATTTCGCGTGGCCACCGTGTCGGCGAAGACAAAAAACGTCGTGCGGTCGCCGCGCTGCGCCGCGAGGCGCTCGATGAGGAGCTCGTATTCGTGGTCGAGCATCAGCGCGAGGCGCTCGCGTGAGACGTAGCGCGGGGCCTTGCCGTAGATGGCGTCGCTGAACGTCATGTCGTAGGCCGAGATCGTCTTGGCGATGGTGCCCGACGCGCCGCCCGCTTGGAAAAACACGCGCGCGACCTCCTGCCCGGCGCCGATTTCGGCGAACGTGCCGTAGATGCGGTCGGCGAGGTTGATCGTGAGCGCCTTGCGGTTGGTGGTGAGAAGTTCTTTTTGTTCGCTCATGGGCGGGAGGCTGGGTGGGCGGGCAGCGTGGAGAAAGCCCCAGCACAAGGGAAGCCAAGACGCGCGGGGATTTGCGCCGGGCTGACTGAAGGTTTGAGGTTGCCTCGATTTGGTGGACACAGAAAGCCGGGGGTATCCCCCGCCTGGCACCAGTAAGCCGGGTGTCGGCGCTGTTGCTGGGCAACGCGGATCGGCACCGACCGGAACATTTAAACGCGAAGCAGCGGTGTTAACGGACAAGGACAAAGTCCGAAGTGGTCTTTTCTCCGCGCGCTCTGCGGTCTCCGCGTTGAAAATTCTGCTTCCATGCCACCGAGCGTCCGCCACCATGTTCACGCCTCCTCCCCAACATGGAAATCCGGCCGACTCCAGATGTCGAACCACAAAACTTAAAACCCGACCCCTTCTGGCTTCTCTGGCCCAATGGATGCATGTGCTGGAGCCAACCACGGCGGACATCGCGCGGACGCCCAAGTCGGCCCCGTGGCAGGTCGGAGCGGCCGCCTACCGCAAGCAGCGCACCCACCTCCGACGCCCGTGCGCGCTGGGCCAGCGAGTGGCTGCGCTGGGAGGGCTTCGCCAAATTCTGGACGCAGCTCACGCGCAAGCTCCGCCGCCCGGCCGCGCTGAAAAATTTCCCCGCCACCGTGACGGCCGAGAACAACGGCTTCCGGCTGCGTCTCGATGCGGTCAACGAGGCCGGGGCGTTTCTCTCCGACCTCGAAGGGGAGGTTGCCGTCGTGGCTCCCGATGGCACACAGCACCAATACCCCCTCGACCTGACCGCGCCCGGCCAGCTTGAGGCCTTCTGGCCTGCGCCGGCGAAGGGGGCTTACCACGCGCAGGTGCTGCTGAAACGCGGCGACAAGATCGTCGAGCAGCAATACGTCAGCGGCACGGTCGGTTACCCCGACGAGTTTTCCTTGCAGCCGCCCGACGAGGCGAAGTTGCGCGCCCTCGCCGCCGCCACCGGCGGCCAGTTCAACCCCGCGCCGGCCGACATCCTCAAGGGCGAGCCGCGTCTTGCCGAGGTCGAGCGAGAGCTTTGGCCGTGGCTCGTGGCCGCCGCCCTGCTGCTCTTCCTCGCCGATGTCGCCGCTCGCCGCTGGCCGGAGAACGAAGGCAAGGCTGCCACGCGATGAGATCGCGGGTGGGCGTTAGCCTTCTGCGTGAGCAACAGGTTCGGACGCCCTACAGGCACCAAGAGCCGCCCGTCAAAGCTGTTCGCCTTGGAGGAGTCGCTGCGCGCGGGCCGGCCTGATGTGGACGGCGACTGGTGGCCGGTGAGCTTCGGTGCCGGTTTGGGGTAGGGTGAGTTGCAAGACACCGCTTTAGTTTCAATTGCTGGCCGGGCCGGCGCCCTTGCTCGCCGATCGCTTGGAAAAATCCTCGTCAATGATCTGGCGCAACCAGTCCAGATCGGGACGAATGGCGCGCCCGTAGTGCCAGCCCAAAAAAGCCAAAAAGACCTCCGTGTTGATGCCAAGCAAACGGCCGTCCATCGTCGCGAGCGGCCCACCACTGTCGCCGCCATGAATGGGAGCGCTGTGGTCGAACCGGGTGGTCGGTGGAACCAGCTTGGACTGGCGGGAGAAATCCTGCAGACGGCCAGCCGCGTAGCTGTAACTCACCGTCGTCATGTTTTTATCGTAAATTGGGCCAACAGCAAAGACCAGGCCCCCATTCTTGGGCTCCGGCGCCCACTCAAAAATCTCCGTCAACGGGATGCCCACGTAGAGGATCGCCAAGTCAGGCTGATTTTTCGCGACATCACCGCGCCACACTACCTGTGGCTGCAATATATGATTCAACGCTGGCGACGATCCCATGCTGAGCAGTTGCAGTGGAGTATCCTTGCTGTCCAGAGCGTGGGCTGCCGTCAGCAGGTAGCCCCGGCGGTCAATGGCCGCCGCAGAACCAATGCCAACTGTCGCTTTCGTGTTATCAACCGCGAGAAAGGACCGCGCCAAAAGGAAATCGCGGAGTGACAGTTGGCCGACTTTCTCATTGGCATACGGAGCGACCGAAGCATTTCGCTCGGCCGTGGTCGAGAAACTCGCCGAATTGCAGCCAGCGCTGAGAGCGCAAAGCAGGATGTGCAGGGCACGGAGGGAGAAGCGAAGGGTCATTTTAATCGGAGGGAAACTGAGTTCAGACCGCGAGCCGCCGGTAAAGCTCCTCGTAGCGCGTGACGATGACATTGGCGGAAAACAGGTCGCGGGCGCGTTGGCGGGCGGCTTCTCCCAGGGCGGCGCGGCGGGCGGGGTCGCGCAGCAGGGTTTGCACGAGGGCCGCGAGGGCAGCGGTGTCGCCAAAGGTCGGGGCGAGCAGGCCGGTCTCGTTGTGCGCCGTGACCTCGGGGATGCCGCCGACGGCAAACGCCACGCTCGGGCGGCCAAGGCTCATCAGCTCAAGGATGCTCAGGCAGAAGCTTTCCGTCTCGGAGGTGAACAGGCCGAGGTCGGCGGCGTGAAGATAGTCCTCAATGTCGGTCACGTTGGTGCGGACAACGACGCGGTCGGCGAGGCCGAGGCGTTGCACTTCGGCGGAGAAAGGCGCGAAGTCGGCGCCGGCGAGGATGACGAGACGGAAGTTTTCCCTGGCGCGGTGGAGGCGGGAGGCGGTTTCCAGCAGGAGGTCAATGCGCTTGAGCGCGCGGAGGTTGGAGAGGTGCAGGAGCAGCGCCTCGCCGTCGCGCAGGCCGAGATCGCGGCGCACGTCGGCGCGAGCGCGGGCGGGCGGGCGCGGCTCAAAGAAATTGTGGATGACCTCGATGGGGCGGGTGACGGCGAGGTGGGCGAGCGTTTCCCGCCGCATGAACTCCGAGACGGTCGTGATGGCGTCGGAGTGTTCGAGCGCGTGGCGGATGGCCGGGCCGTAGCCGGGGTCGCGGGCGAGCAGCGTGGTATCGGTGCCGTGGAGCGTGGTGACGATTTTCGGGCGGCGGCCGACGGGCAACATGTCGCGCGCAAGGAGCGCAGCAGTCGCGTGCGGCACGGCGTAGTGGACGTGGAGCACGTCGAGCGCGTGGTCGCGGCTGACCTCGGCCATTTTCACCGAGAGCGGGAGCGTGTAGTCGGGGTATTTGAAAAGGTCGTAGCTGTTGACGACGACTGGATGGAAAAACACGCGCGGGTCGTCGGCGGGCATCCGAAACGGCCGTTCGTAGCTGATGAAATGCACCTCGTGTCCGCGCCGCGCGAGCTCCTCGCCCAGTTCCGACGCAAGGATGCCGCTGCCGCCGACGGAGGGGTAACAGGTGAGGCCGACCTTGAGCGGGCGTGGGGTCATGGGGAATTTAATTGAACGGGAGGACACGAGGAGGCCACGGGCAGGGCGCAGGCTTTGCCGTCGAGGATCCTTGTGCCTGATTGATGGGGGCTCACTTCAGCATCCGCACGCGGCGGTCCTTGCGGGGGAACTGGAGCGTCACGACCGTGCCCACGCCTTCCTTGCTCTCGATGCCGACCTGGCCGCCGTGCTCGCGCATGATGCGCTGCACGATCATCAGGCCGAGGCCGTGGCCGGCGGCCTTCGTCGTCTGGTAGGGCTGAAACAGCCGCGCGAAGTTCTCCGGTTTGATGCCGCTGCCGGTGTCGCCAAAGAGCAGGAACACGCTCTCGTCGTCCGCGCGCGGGCGGATGCGCAGCCGGCCGCCGGGCGTCATCGCCTCGGACGCGTTTTTGATGAGGTTGAAAAAAACCTGCTTGAGCTGGTTGCGGTCGGCCATGACGGGCGGCAGCGCGGCGGGCGTCTCGGCTTCGACGGTGATGCCGCGGTCCGCCAGTTCTCGCTGCTGGAAGCGGAGCACCTCGGCGAGCACCTCGGCGAGGTTGGTCTCCGCAAGGTCGGGCGGGCGCGGGCGGATGGCCTCCAGGAAATTGCTGATGATGCTGTCGAGCCGCGTGACCTCCTCTTCGCACACGCGGACGGACTCGGCCAGCGCGGCGGCCTCCGTCCCTTTCGCGGCTTTGAGCTTTTTCAATTTTCGCCCGATGAGCTGGAGATGGATGGTGAGCGAGTTGAGCGGGTTGCCCAGCTCATGTGCGACGCTGGCGGCGAGCAGGCGCAGCGACGACTCACGCTCGCTCTCGATGCGCGCCTCGGTGCTCTGTTTCTCGCGGGTGATGTCGGTCAGGATGATGGCAAACCGCCGCGCGGCATCGCGTCCGTCGCCGGAAAATGGCACCATGTAGAGCCGCACGGTGCGCGGTTCGGGATAGGTCAGCTCAAACTCGCGCGTCACGACCGGCGGCGTCGCGCCCGCCGCGCTCTCGTCGAGCGCCGCGCCGAGCGAGGCGTGCAGGCCGGGCACGAGCCGCCAGAGTGTCTCGCCCGCCAGCTCGCCGTCGCCGAGGCCGACGAGGCGGCGGGCGGCGGCGTTGCCGTAATCAATCCGCCCGTCGGCCCCGATGACGAGCACGCCTTCCTGCAACGTGTTGAAGATGTTCTCAAACAGCCCGCGTTCGCGCGCCAGACGCTGCACGAGGTTGGCGAGGCTGACCGGGTCGAGGGTGTCGAGCCGGCCGAGCACGCGATCGAGGGGGGAGTTCTTCTTGGCGGGCATCGGAGGAAGAAAGGCTGAAAGACGGAAAAACTAAAAGACTGAAAGCGGGGCGGGAAGTGGCACGGCACTTGCCCGTGTTTCTTCCGGACATGGCAAGATGTCCATGCCGCCCAGCCGTCAGCCAAACATGTCGAGCTGTGCCGGATCCACGCGTCGTGCGAGGAGCTTGCGCAGAAACAGTTCGCGGTGCTGCGGGCAGCGGCCGAGGCGCCGCACGGCATCGCGATGCTCCTCGGTGCCGTACCCCTTGTGCTGCGCGAACCCGTAGCCAGGGTGCTTCGCGTCGAATGTGTTCATCAGTCGGTCGCGGGTGACCTTGGCGACGATGCTCGCCATCGCGATGCAGAGCGAGCGGCCGTCGCCGTTGACGAGCGGCGTGTGCGGGTAGGGGAAGTTGCGCAGCCGCAGCCCGTCAATCACGATATGCGCCGAGACGGTCGGCGAAAAATTTTCCATTTCCTCGGCGCTGGCGAACAGGTCGGGTTCGGTCTTCCGGGCGAACGCCGTTGGCGGGCATATCCCTTCCAGCGCGCGGCGCATGGCGAGCTTGGTCGCACCGAGGATGTTGAGCTGCTCGATTTCGGCCACATGGGCCGTGCCATGGTGAGCGTGGATCTGTCCCTGCGCGGCCAGCGCCTCGAACTCGGCGAACAGTTCCTCGCGGTCGGCGGGCGTGAGCAGCTTGGAGTCGTTGACGCGGCCGGAGCGGCCCACGGCCCAGCGGCCTTCGAGGAACGCTTGGTTGACCACTACGGCGGCCGCGACCACCGGCCCGGCGAGCGCGCCGCGCCCGGCCTCGTCCACGCCGATGAGGCTCTCGAAGCTGTAAATCTGCTTCAAATCAAAGGCGCGGAGCTGGCGGCGCTTGGGCATGGCGGGAAAATTAGCGGTTGCGCCACGCCGCGCGCAAGCGTGTCGGCGGCTGGGTGCCACGCCACTCCCGTTTTGGGGTTGCCGGGGCGCTGCGTGGGCGCGCACCCTTGGCCGCGATGGATGACCTCCGCGAAAGCTACCGATTGCTCGAGGTGGAGCCGGGCGCTTCCCCGGAGGAGGTGAAGCGCGCCTATCGCGACCTCGTCAAGGTCTGGCACCCCGACCGTTTTGCCGATGACCCGAGGCTCCAAAGCCGCGCGCAGGAAAAATTGAAGCAAATCAACTTCGCCTATGGCAAAGCCAGCGAGGCGCGCGTGGTCAGCGCACCACGCCCACCAGCCGCGCCGGCCAGCGTCCCGCGCCGCCCGGAGCCACCGGCGTGGTCGGACCACTCCGGCCCGAGGTGGCCGGGCGGCGCGGGCGCGACGCCCGAAACCGAACTTCCGCCGCCGCCTCGCAAACGAAACTGGGAGCCGATGGTGGTGCGGGTCGCGGTCTCGTTGTTCATTCTCTTTCAGCTCGCCGCCTTGGCGGTCATCGCCTCGGTGA
>CAIQBC010000226.1 GCA_903869955.1 uncultured Opitutia bacterium | reverse complement strand
GTCGAGCACGGCGGTCGTGGTCGCCCGCTCGTCGCGGAGATCGACCACGCGTTTTACGGCGACACCCGGGAGTTCGCCGGCGTAGCTGCCCACGATGCCGACGACGCGGTGCCCGCGCCGCGTGGCGGCCTGCGCGAAGACGGAGCCGACCAGACCGGAAGCGCCGGTGAGAAGAAGGTTCATGCGGGGAGAGGAGGGTGGCGGTTCAAGCGTCGAGGAGCTTGCGGGCGGTCTTGAGCAGCTCGCTCAAGGCGTAGGGCTTGGCCAGCCGCACGAAGCGTTCGGCGGGCAGCCAGGCGACGGGACCGCCCTCCTCGGAGCAGCCGGTGCAGAGCACGCGGAGACCGGGGTAGGTCCGCAGGAGGCGACGGGCGAATTTTTCGCCCTCGCCCTTGATATTGGCGATCAACAGCTGCACGGGGCGAGCGAGCGAGCGCAGGTCGCGCAGCGCTTCGTGCGGCGAGCCGGCGGCGACCACGCGGTAGCCATCCGACGTCAGTATCCCAGCGACCATTTTGCGCACGATCTCATCCTCCTCGATCAGGAGCACGGTCTCCGTGCCGCGCGTGGTGGGCAGGGGCGTGACCGCCGCCGGCGGTTCCTCGACCGGGGCGCCCACGACGGGAAGGAGGATTTCAAAAGTGGAGCCCACCAGCACCGCGCTCTTCACGGAAATGAAGCCCCCGCTCTGCTGCACCACGCCATAGACGAGGGCCAGGCCAAGACCCGTGCCCTTGCCCTCGGGCTTGGTGGTGAAAAACGGCTCGAAGAGGTGTTTCTGGGTGTCGGCGTCCATGCCGGTGCCATTGTCTGCGACGATGAGCGCCACATAGCGGCCCGGTGGAGTGTCGGTGACGCGGCGGTGCATCACGGTCTTAATCTCGCGGTTTTCCGTGCTGATGACGATGCGGCCGCGGTCGCGGAGGGCGTCGCGGGCGTTGAGCACGAGGTTAAGCACCACCTGCTGGAACTGCGCGGGATCGGTCCGCACGTTGGCGAGGCCCTCGGTGAGCTCGAGATCGAGGCGGCCGGCCTCGCCGATGAGGCGGCGCATGATCTCGGCGTTGGACTGCACGAGATCGTTGAGATTGATCACACGGGCGTTGAGCGGCTGGCGCCGGCTGAAGGCGAGGAGCTGTTGCGTGAGGGTGGCGGCCTTGCGCCCGGCGTGGTGGATTTCCGCGACCTCGCGCATGGCCTGCGGATTGGCGGACACGTGGGCGGCGAGCATCTCGCAGTAGCCGTTGATCACGGAGAGCAGGTTGTTGAAATCGTGCGCGACGCCGCCCGCCAGCCGCCCCACGGCATCAAGCCGCTGCGCGTGTACGAGTGCCTCCTGCAGGCGCCGCTTTTCCGTCTGGTCCCGATACGTGGCGACGATGTGCCTGACCCGGCCACGCGCGTCGCACAGCGGGTCGAAACTCCACGCCGCACTGATGGTGCTGCCGTCGGCGCGCACGAGATAACCTTCGCCGACGAGCGGCTGGCCTGGCTGGGTCTTTGGCAGCCAGTGGCGCAGGCGCTCGATATCGACGCGCTCGATATGCAGAAACCCGTGCTCGCGGTCCACGAGTTGCGCCGCGCCGTAGCCCGTCATCGCGCAGAAGCTGTCGTTGGCAAAGACAATCTTGAGGCCGAGCGGGCCGCACTTGCGCTCGGCGATGAAGACGCCCTCGCTCTGCGCCCGCAAGGCCGCGGCGAGCAGCGCGACCGGGGCGGCCCGGGTGGCGCGACGGGCGGCGGTCCGACCGCCGCCTCGCAGGAGCGGTTTCATGGGGCGAGGCGCTCGATGGACCACCCGCCATCCTTCCCCCTGCGGTACCGCAGCCGGTCGTGCAGGCGGCTGCGCCGGCCCTGCCAGAATTCCACCGTCTCCGGGGCCACGCGCCAGCCGCCCCAGTTGGGCGGGAGGGGCACCTCCTGATCGGCGTATTGTTTTTCCACCGCCTTCATGTTGCCCTCCAGCAGTGCGCGGCCGGAGATGATCGAGCTTTGCTGCGACACCCAGGCGCCGAGTTGGCTGGCCCGCGGCCGAGAGTGGAAGTATGCCTCGCTCTCCTCGCGGGCCACTTTCGTAAGCGTGCCCTCGATGATCACCTGTCGCTCGAGCAGGAGCCACGGAAACACGAGCGCCACGTGGGGGTTGGCCTCAATCTCGCGGCCCTTGCGGCTCTCATAGTTCGAGTAGAAAACGAAGCCGCGGCCATCGAGGCCCTTGAGGAGGACCGTGCGCGCCGACGGCCGGCCGTCGCGGGTGGCAGTCGAGAGTGTCATGGCGTTGTACTCGGGGATCTTCGCGGCCTCCGCCTCCTGCAGCCATTTCTCGAATTGGCGGAAGGGATCGCGCGCGAGATCCTTCTCGGTGAGCCCGGCGAGG
>CAIQBC010000225.1 GCA_903869955.1 uncultured Opitutia bacterium | reverse complement strand
GATGCGGCCACCCCGGCGGCTCCCGTCACCGCACCCGCCCCGGTGGCCCCCGCCACCCCGGCGACCTGACCGACGGCGTCCGCCCCGAACGCGCAGCCCGCGTTGCCGGGACTCGTTTTTCCGCTGACGCCAAGCGCGGAATCAGGCGACGGTTGCCGCCGGTCCGCGCCGCCCCACCTTCCCCCATGATCACCTACGTCTATGAAACGCTCCCGCGCGCGGGCAAACCCGCGCGCCGCTACGAGCTCCGCCAGTCCATCAAGGACGCGCCACTCAAAAAGCACCCCGACACTGGCGAGGCCATCCGCCGCCTGATTGTGCAAAACCGCGGCCTGCTCGTGCGCGAGGCCACGATCGAACTGCCCGAGGCGCGGCCCACCAAGCGCCCGCGCGGGCACGACGATCATCACGATCACGACCATCACCATTGAACCCAAATTCCGTCGTGCAAATGGACCACGGATAGCACGGATACCACGGATGCAGACATTCAGGAGGTGAATGACGAGCCGAAGCAATTCGCCGCACCTGACGCACAGCCAAGCAACGGGAGAATCACCCGGAGATCAGAGGCAGGAACCCAAGAAACCAGGAATCTAAAGGGACGCCAAACATTCAAGGCCAAGACGCGAGGAGGCAAAGACGCCAAGCTAAAGCGCAGAAGGGCGGAGGGAACGGAGGCGAGGGGACCTGAAGCAAGAAGTCAGGGAGCAATGCGTCTGGTGGGAGGAGGGAGCGGAAAAATTTCGGTTTGATTGGGTTTGATTAGGTTGGATGGGGCAGGGGGGAAAGAGGTCAGCAGTCAGGAGGGAGGACCCAGAAATCGGGAGGTAGCAGACGGGGACGCGGGGTCAGACTGGTAGGACTCGAAAGGCATAAACTGGACCGCGGGTGGTGGGCCGAGAGCGGGCGGAGGGGAAACCGGCGGGGCGGAGGCGCGAGGGGCGGCCGGAGGCGCGGAGGGCGGCTTGGCGGCAGGAGACGGCGATTTGGCGGGGGCAGGGGACGGCGGCTTAATGGCGACCGGCGGCGGCGGTTTGGCCGGCGAAATGAGCGCCCCGGGACAGCCGTGTTGGGCCTCGGCGGCCTCCGCAAAGAGCTGATCGGCATTGTCGCACAAATTATGATGTTTATGCATGACACGCAGGTGGATCTCGGTGCCCGCCGCCAACACGGGCGCGAGGATCTCGTCGCGGCGTGTTCTCCTAGCGCTATCCTGCGCAAGCCGCGCCCGCCCGGCGGCCCCCGCGTCCCACTCGGCCCGCCGCAGTCCGTCGAGGGACTGCTGGCGGTCGGCGCGGCGGTGGCGGTCAAGCTCCTTGGAAAGGGAGACGACGCGGGGGAGGTCGGCGGGCGTGATTTCGTCGGGCATGAGGGCGGCGAGGCTGAGCACGAGGCGGCAGGCAACGGCGTCGGCCACAGTGGCAGGGGCGGTGGAGCCGAGCCCGCCAGCCTCCGCCAGGAAGTCGCGGGCGAGGGCGAGCCGCTCCTGGGCGCGTTGCCAGTCGAGATAACCGCCGGCGCGCCACTCGGAGAGATTCTGCGGGCTGACCGGGACGCCGCCGAACTGGTCGCGCAGGATTTTGACGGCCTCAGGCTGGGCGTTGAGCCAGGCGAGGATGGAGGCGGCCGGCTGGCCGTCGTCGAGGCGGTGGCCGAGCTGGTCGCGGAGGGCGGCGGGGAGACGGGCGATCTTGCCGTTGCGGGCGGCGGAACGGGAGGGCGGTTGGGACTCGGGGGAGGATTTGGTTTTCATGGAGGGAAAAGAGGAGTCAGGAGACAGGAGACAGAAGTCAGGAGTCAGGAGGGCCTCGGCGGCGGCGAGGTGATGGCGGACGACAGCGAGGTGATGGCGGACAGACATCGGGGTTTCGAGAGGCGGAGCGACGGCGGGCTCCGGGACGGGAGGCGTTTCCGGCGCAGGCGAGACGACAGCGAGATCCCGGGGCGCAGGAGTGAGCGAGGCGGCGGTGAGAACGCCGCCCGGGCAGGAGGTGGAACCGGCCAGCGCGGCCGGGTGGGCGGGCAAGGCGAGCGGATAGAGGGTGGAAACACCGGCGGGGCCGGCGGCGAGGAGGGAGGGATTTGGATGGGTGCTCATTGGAATGACCCTTGTGATATGGCACCCAGAGCAATCCGAAAGGCACACGATCCCCGGAATGCTATGTCGGGAAATATTGCTCCCAACGAGGAGGCCGCCCGAGCAGTGGCCGATGCGGGGTACGCAGGGGAGCAGCCAAGAGCACAGCCCTCTTCTCGCGCCAATTTTTAAGGCCGGCGGCAATGCGCGCATTCGTTATCGGCATGCCGAGCACAAGCTCACGCGGAAGACTTCGTTTCCAGGCAGCGTAACGGTTCTGAATGGTCCTGGCTCCGCGATGACCAACAAAGGAGACACAAGAGGGCATGATTTCCTTGTAGGAAAGACGCAAATTCCGATTTCTTGGGACAGCGACGAACTGAACAAACGCATGGTCAATGGCCGCCTGCCAAGCCAAGTCCTGCCGCTGATCACGCGACAGCCGCCGACCCGCACCAATTCCGTTCTTTTCCCGCAGCCGCCCAACACACACACCGAACTCCACGGCAGCGCGCAGGGCCTCTGCCAAATTCTCCTGTGCCAAAAAATTTCGGGCCTGTTCGAGAAACTGCGTGCCGGAGACAACAAATTGGGCGGCCGCTTTCTTTTTAGGATTGGCGGCGATCCGTGTAAAACGGGTGTTGGAGCACAACAGCCTGACCTCTGACATAGTGATTCCAGGGTGAGAGACGATCATCGCCTTCTCCGTCGGGGTGACCCAGGAAGGAAATCCGGCCAATTGCCGCTCCGTTCTGAACTGCTGTTCGAAATCATGAAGCGCAGCTCCTGCGGCCCAAAAGGGCCGCCGCCGCCTGGGCCAAGCCTCACCAAATTCCTTATCTGACAAACTCGCGGTCTCGCGGTGGAGCGGCATGAGCGGCGCCGGAGCGGAGGCGGTGAACTCATATGGGGCCGGAAGCGGAGGATTAACCGCCGGCGCGGGAGCGGGTGCTGCAGGGGTGGCGTTGCGGCCCGCGACACGGGCGGTGGGGCGGCGCTTTTGGGGGTGGGCGCGCTTGGTCATGGTGAGGGTGGAACGGGTGGAGAAAAGTCGCGCGAAACTCAATACCGAACCGGCCGGCAGATGCGGAAGAGTGCAGGCCGCCGCTTGCCGCTGTGTCATTGCGGTGCAGTCCACCGCAGGGCCGGGCGGAGAGGACCGCGAGGAGAACGCGGGCGAACTCGCGCCGCGACTGTGGCACGGCGCACCAGCCGTGCAGCTCGGTGTGCGGCGGCGGGCAGACAGATTCGGCGAGACTTGTGGCGGTCGGTGGCATTGCGTGCCGCCGACATTACCGGGTGTCCGGCAAATCACCCATCCCACGGCTAAAACCGTTAGCCCGTTCCGGGTTTTTGGGCGAGACGACACCGGCGCTCAACTAGATCATGAAATACTCGCCATTTTTCCGGCAAAGACTTTTATTCAACGACGCATCCTCATGGCGAAAAATTCCCACATGTTGGGGTGAGGGGGACGGGAAGGAGGGAGGCTGCTATTCCTGCCCGATCTACACCAGCTTAATTGCCGGCGTGTCGTCACGTTACTAGGTCTGCGTCGGGGGAGTTATCCTATTGTTCCGTTTATTCTCTCCATCGCGGATTTTTTATCAGCGACCGTCTTTGCTGCACGCTGCATCGCGATTGCGAGCAGTTTTCCTAGCCCCGTCCCATCCAGCCGCAGGGTCTTTGCGATCCGGCACAGTTCGGGATCACGGGGCGCAGGGCTGGACAGCGCATCGCCTCTGAACCTTCGTTTCACGCGGCAAAATTTCCAAGTGAGAGGCACCCGCAGATCATGCCTCGTGCTCAAAATCGCGGTGCCCGACCGTGAGACGCCGGGCGGTGTCCGAACCTCAACAACGTGCGAGCGCTCTTTCAGATGATAACGCCGATACTTAAGCAGCAGTTGATGCGCGTGTGCGTCAGTAATCTCCGGCGGAATGTAGAGCGCGTTCATTGCGTTGGCGACCTGCAAGCCGTTTAGCACTTCCACGTCGTCGTCGGTCACGGCCACCCTGAGCGACTCGATCGTGTCGCCCATGCGGTAGATTTCCCCGTCGTAAAGCAAAAGAGTTTGGGTGGGTGACAGCGGGCAGAAGATCTGAAGCCCGCGCATGGCGACGCCGACCGCGGACAATCCTCGCAGGTGCGCGTAGGCTTGGTTCACCTCCACCGCCGGGTTGTCGCTGATGATAAACCTCGCTCGCCCCGACGTGGTGAGAATCCGCAAATGCAGATCGATCAACATCGGAACCGAGTGCAGCCCGATGCCCACCATAAAAAGACCCGGCTCCGTAAATCTCATCTTCACTGAATCCAACTCCTCCTTGGTGGCGACGCCCTTGGCGATCAGCATTGGATCGAGATCGTATTTCCGCCGCCGGTCGAGGGAGTCGTCGGCATCGTTCGCGGCGGTTTGCGTGCGGGAGATTTGCAGCGCCATGAAGGTGTTGATGGCAGCCCTTTCATCCGACCCCACTGTGAAATTGTTCGGTTCCGTGGCCAGCCTCGGCAGGACGGCCGAGAACACGGCCTCAACATCCTCCAGATGTCTCTCCGTGGTCAGATTGGAACCGTAGAAATAATTTTTGGAACACTGGTCGGCAATAGACGCCGCGGGGATGATCTTGCCGCTTGAGATTAGCAACGTGCGAACGGCCGCGACAGTCTCATCGGGGCTTCTGGCTGGCAGGCCAAACGGCCGCAGCAAAAGGCGCGGAACGTAATGTTGATTCTTTTTTTCCGGCATTGGGGCAATGGCGTGGCCTTTAAGCTAAAGGGGAATTTCCTGCTGCGCCTTCACGGTGTTCTCGGCCTGCGCCTTTTTGAGGTTCACGTCGCTGAAATATTTCGGCTTGGTCTGGAGTAGTTGGTCAAGGCCCGGTTGGTCCTGTGCCTGCTCCGACTGCGCCAGCCAAAATAAAATCGCATCTATAGCCCCGGTCATTTCGGATTTCCCCACCTTATGGTCGAGGCCGGTGCCGTCGCCCGGATGGGCGACCGGCCGGTTGCTCAGATAGATCACCTCAAAAAGGGACATTTTTTGCGCCGGAGAAAGCGAATGGAGCATCGGCCAGTATTGGTAAAACCACTTTCTCTTTTCGTTGAACGCTTCGACCGCATCTCTCGGAGCTCCTCTGAAGTTACACGTGATGCCGTAGACGCCAAGCAACGCACGGATCGTGATTGCGCAGCCATCGAGCACGGCCCGATAGGTATGCGGCCCGAAGTCCGCGCAAAAGCTGGCGCGGCATTTTTCCTGATCGTGCTCGTCGTAGTTTTTCCAATGTCGCCAAGCCTGAAGTATACCGATGCGGTGCTCCCAGTCCTGCACTCGCAGGGGCACCTTCCCCTCTGGAGGCTCCGGTTGTTTTTCAGGCCGTGGCAGCGGATCACGCCGATCTGCCACGCGCCTGCCTTCGGCTGGTGTTCCCAATATCGAGGATGATGACGGGGGATTTCTCCTGACTTCACTAGCCACCCAAGGTGCGAGCTGAATTTTTCTGTAAAGCCCTACGATCCCCTGCGCCGTCAGCTGCTCTACACTTTCTCCCAGCACCGCCATTGGCGGCCCGATCTCCAGGCCTTTGATCGACGAAAGGTATTTTTGAAACTGGCGCTGCTTGTCCTCCTCGGTGCCGTCGTGACAGACCAACACATCGGCAGCATACCGTAGTCGCGGATCGCACAGCGCGTTTGCCACATACCGCGCGTCGAGGTTGTGAGGCGTGATCACGGGGCAGCGAGCTTGGCGACTTCGCGACGGTGGTCGTAGTCGCGGCGGATGGTGGCGAGCTGCTCGGGGGTGGTAGCGCGCGCGGTGGCGTCGAACTCATGGAGATCCAACTGGGCGAGCGCGAGCTTGAGCGCGGCGGTCTGATAATCACGCGCCGACTGGCCTTCGCCCGCGGAGCCGTATTTGATCGTCTCCTGCTCATAAGTGGCGGCGGCGCTGAGCTCACGGTTGGCGCGAGCGATGCCGTCTTCGAGCGCTCTGCGTTTTTCGATGGCCGTTGTGCGGGCGACGGCGCTGGCGATGCTCTCGCCGTCGTTGCGCTGAGCGGCGCCCTGCCCGGCATGGTAGGACCAGTCATTGTAGACGGCGGCGACAATGCAGCTGATGACGACGATACCGAATCCAATCAATACCGCCCGAGCGCGCGGCGACTTAGGCACGGCGGCGTGTTTTTCAAATGCGGCGAGCTTTTCCTCGCGGGAGAGTTCGTTCCAGGCGTCGGGGTCGGAGGTCATGGCGGTTAAAAATGCCGGCGGATGGACTCCTCGACGGGCCAGCACCAGCGATACTCGCTGTTCTTCAGGAGGGTGTCGGGATACAGCTCGCGGTTCAGCGAGATCAGGCGGATGGTCTTGGTGTCCTACCGGTGAAACAGGCGGATGATGGGTGCTGGGTGGAGGCGGCGGAGCCGCCGAGTTCAAGTTCCGGGTGCGGAGTTTGGAGTTTTGAGTTGGGCGGACAGGCCGCACGGGGACTTCACGCGGCGGGCAGGGGTTGGCAAGCCCCGCGTTGCGGGCGGAGGTCTGAAAGACTGAAGGACTGAGGTCGGAGGACAGAGATCGGAGGGCGGAGATTTCAACAAGGAGGACGCGAAGATCGCGGAGCAGAGCATCCTTGGGCGCAGCAAGTCTGCGCCCCTTGTTATACAGGGCCATGAACTGAGCACCCTGCGTTTAGGGTCACTTGCCTGTAGTATTCGTCCCTGCTTCCAGCCTGCTTTCGGAGGCAGACTGGAAGTCTGCGCTACACCGGGCGAGAAAGAGGAAAGAGGCCGGGGGGCGGATCCGCGTTCGCAGAGGCTACGGTGGGGCGAGGGGGGAGGCGGCTTCCAGGCGGAGGCTGGCGAGCTTGAACTCATCGGCGGTGGCCAGGCCGATGACCACAAAGGCCGTGCCAAGAGGGATCGCCACGTCGGGGGGTACGCCGGTTTCGGCCGCCGGGCCCAGCCGGTACTGATACCGGCTCCATGGCTCGTTTCCGCCCTTGCCGGCCGCGACGTTCGCCGGCTGGCCAAGGGGCTTGCGATCGGCATCCAGAAACGCCAGGGAGATTTGCGAAACGCCCAGGGTCAGGCCGGAAAGCTGGTAGCTCCCGCCGGCGGAGCTGAGCGGTATCCGATCGGACTCCACCCGGTTGGGTGCCGGGTTTTGAAGCGGTATCGCCAAGGGCACGAGCGTGACATAGCCGTCGCGAGACCCGGGGCCGCCGTCTTCCCGGACGGTCCGGCCCGGGCGCAGCCAGTTCCAGCCCGGCACCTCCATGATCCCGGCCGGGTTGCGCTCGGTCATGAAGCCCGGGTTGGGCAGGAGATTTGGGCGGGCCGATGCTTCCAGCGGCGGCTTGCCGCCGGCCGGGGCGGCGGTCGCGGTTGGGGTGCGAGCCCGGCTACGGTCCAGCTCCGCCTGCGCGGCTTGGACGGATTGGAGATTCTCCTGGGTCTGGCGTTCGACCGCGCCGGGAAAACCTGCCCGGGTGCTGGCTTGGATGCCCGCCGCGCCAAGTCGCATGGCCTCGACCAAGTCCTCGGCCTCGGGCAGCAACCCGGCGACGATCAGGTCATGGACCAAGGGCGTGATGTTGGCCATCGGCCTGCCGAAGTCCAGTTTTTGCGCCTCCGCCCGAGCCCTCAGGCCGGCGGCGACTGCGACCCGATCACCCAACTTGGCCCCCAGGTCGGCATACTGCCGGGCAATCAGGGGGGAGACGCGTGAGCTCATGCTGACCGGGGAACGTGAGACCATCGTTTGGAAGGTGTTCAGAACCTCGCCCAAGATGCGGGCCGACTCGGGCCGCTCCTCGGGCCAGCGGGCCAGCTCCTGTGCGAGCATGCCCAGATGGATCACGCCTCGGTTGGGGAGCGTGGCCGCTTTGCCAGATTGGAGAAATTGGTCCATTTCGGCCCGGTAGGCCGGGTCGCGCGACTCGATCCGGAGCATGATGCTGAATAAATCGTCGGTGGCCTCTTGCGCCAGGTCGAGGTAGAGTTCCAAGGGATCCCGCCGTTCGATGCCGGCCCGCAGCTTTTCGCCCAGGCCCAACTCCACGGCCATTGCGAGGAGTTCCACGGTCGGAGGCAACACGAACTGGCCGTTGCCCGTGCCGTAGGGGTAGTTGTTGCCGTCGAAGAGGGCTCGGCGCAACGTCGCCCCCGTGGTTGGGGCAATTTCGCGGGCAAAATATTTTTCCAACAGCGAGGCGGCCCCCTCCCGCTGGTTTGCCCGCTGGAGCCGGACCGCCAGTGCCAGCACGGTTGCGACATCGGCCTGGACCCCGGCCAGCTCCACCCCTTTGCGCAAGAGGCGGGCTGACTCGGCGGGGTGACTCTTTTGCGTCTTGTCGCTCAACGAGGTGACGACACCGGCGAAATTGGCTCCCGGGCCGGATACCGCCGGGAGCGACAGGGTCTCGACCAACGCCGCCAGCGCCGGGAACTGGCCTGACTGTTCAAACACCTCGCCCACATTTTCGACAATGGACATGGCGGCGGCG
>CAIQBC010000224.1 GCA_903869955.1 uncultured Opitutia bacterium | reverse complement strand
GATGCCGGCACCGAGACACAGCCAGCCGGCGTCGTGGCCCATGATCTCGCACACGATGATGCGGTGGTGGCTCGTCGCCGTGGTGTGCAGACGGTCAATCGCCTCGGTTGCGATGGACATGGCGGAGTCGAAGCCGAAGGTGATGTCGGTCTCGGCCACATCGTTGTCAATGGTCTTGGGCAGCGTGAGGACGTTGAGGCCGCCCCGCGTGTGCAGGCGGAGGGCATTTTTCTGCGTGCCGTTGCCGCCGAGACACACGAGGCAGTCGAGCTTCAGCCGGTGATAATTTCTCACCGCGACCGCCGTTTGGTCCACGATGCGATGGCCGACAGGCATTTTGTGCGGCTTGTCGCGGCTGCTGCCGAGAAACGTGCCGCCCTGCGTGAGAATGCCGCTCACGAGACCATTGCTGAGCTCAACCGCGCGGTTCTCGACGAGGCCGCGAAAGCCGTCGCGGATACCGAGCACGCGGATGCCGTGGTGCATCGCGGCTTTCGCCACGCCGCGGATGACAGCGTTGAGGCCGGGACAGTCACCGCCCGCCGTGAGGATGCCGATGGTGCCGCGAGAAGTTTTGGGCATGGGCAGTAACTTGGCGGGCCGGAGGTGTGTTGCCGAGCTTGAGTTTGAAAAATCATGCGCGGTATGGCCGCTCGGTTTTGCCCAATCGTAACCAGCCCGTCACGCATTTGGCGCACGGCTATGACAGGGTTCCGCCCATCTTTGCGCTCCGTCACCAGCCTCCCTCGTGAAACTCGCCATTGTCACTGAAACCTTTCCGCCGGAAATCAACGGTGTCGCGATGACCTTTGGCGTCATCGCCCGCGAGCTGGGCCGCCGGGGTCATGAGGTGACGGTCTATCGCCCGCGCCGGCCCGATCTGCCCGGCGATGCGTCGCACCCGGAGTTTCGCGAGGTGGCGATGCCCGGGCTGCCGATTCCTGGCTATCCGTTGCTGCGGCTCGGGCTGCCGGCTGGAAGAACCTTGAAAAAAATCTGGCGGGTTGTCCCGCCCGATCTCGTCCACGTCGCCACCGAGGGACCGCTTGGCGCGACAGCCATTGGGGCGGCGCGGGCGCTCGGGGTGCCGGTCACGTCGAGCTTTCATACCAACTTTCACGCTTACACCGGCCACTACGGCTGCGCGCCGCTGCGCCGCCTCGCGTTCGCGTGGCTGCGCCGGGTCCACAACCGTGCGTGCGTCACCTTTGCCCCCACCCGTGAGCTGTGCGCCGAGCTGGCGGCTCTGGGCTTCCGCAACCTCACGGTTCTCTCCCGCGGTGTGGACACGCGTCAGTTCTCCCCCGCCCGCCGCTCAGCCAAGCTCCGCACTGCCTGGGGTGCCGCGCCCGGCGACCCCGTGGTGATCCATGTCGGACGCATGGCCGCGGAGAAAAATTACCCGCTGCTCCTTCGCGCGTTCGCCGCGATGCGTTCGGCCAACCCTCGCTGCCGTTTCGTGCTCGTTGGCGACGGTCCGTTGCGCCCCTCGCTCCGGCACGCGCATCCCGGCGCTGTTTTCACCGGCTTTATCCCGCGCGACCAGCTCGCCGAGCACTACGCTTCGGCGGACCTCTACGTCCACGCCAGTCTCACGGAGACATTTGGCAACGTGCTCACCGAGGCGATGGCCAGTGGGCTCGCCACGGCCTCATTTGACTACGCGGCGGCGAGGCAATTTGTCCGTGACGGCGAAAACGGCCTCGTTGTTCCCTGCGCGCGGCCCGGTGCGCTCATCGCCGCCGCCGTCCGTCTCGCGGCCGAGCCCGGCCTGTGCGCCCGCCTCGGCCCGGCCGCCCGCGCGACGGTGGAGCCGCAATCGTGGGAGAATGTCATCACCGGTTTCGAGGCCGACCTCGTTGCGGTCGTCGCCGGTCGCGAACGGCCCGCATCCCCTCTTCCGCTTCCATCTTCTTCTCCTGCTGCTGCGCCTGCCCCCTCCGTCGTGCCGCCTGCTCCCACCCGGCTATGATCTCGCCTTCGTTATCTTGCGCCGGCACGCTCGACGTTGGAAATGTGAGGTCGGAGGCTGGGCGTTGCTGCGCCGCGCGGGCCATGCGGGTGGTCGTTCTGACCGCCGGTTTCGGCGAGGGGCATAACGCCGCCGCGTGCAATCTTGCCGCCGCCTTCGATGCTGCCCTCGCACCCGGCGCGGCACAGGTGGCCGACATCTTTGCCCTGGCCTCGCCCCGCCTCAACGCTGTTTCGCGCCGGGGTTACCTTGCCCTCATCAACCGCGCGCCGCGCCTCTGGCAGGCCATCTATGGCTGGCTCGACCGCTCACAGTTTCCCGGCCGCAGCCTGCGGCTGCTACGCGGCGAGACCAAGCGGCTGGCCGAGCTGGTCGCGCGCGAGCAGCCCGTTGCCGTGTGCAGCACCTACCCGGTTTACGCCTTCATGTTTGCGCGGCTCGCGCGCGCGGGCCGGCTGGCCGTGCCGCATTTCAACATCGTCACCGATTCCATCAGCATCAACTCGATTTGGTGGCGCGTGCCGTGCGACGGCTGGTTCGTACCGAATGCCGATTCGGCGGATGTTCTCCTGCGTGCGGGTGTCGCGGCCGCGCGGGTCCACGCCCTCGGCTTTCCCACGCCCGCGTTTATCGCCGGCCACGCGCACCTTGCGCCACCGGAGCTTGCCCTCGGCGGCCGGCCACGCGTGCTCTGCATCATCAACTCTGTCACGCGCGATGCCGCCGCGCTGGTTCGCCCGTTGCTCACCGAGACCGATTGGGAAATCACGGTTGCCGTCGGCCGCGACGACCGCCTTCGCCGGCGCCTTGAAAAACTCGCCACCGGGCGTTCCGCCCCCGCGCAAGTTCTTGGCTGGACCGACCAGATCCCGCATCTGTTGCTCACGCATCATCTCGTCGTCAGCAAGGCCGGCGGCGCGACCACGCAGGAGGCCGTGGCTGCGCGCTGCCCGATGATCGTTAGCCAGATCGTCCCCGGCCAGGAAGAGGGCAACTACGAGTTGCTCCGCCGCCATGGGGCCGGCGTACTTGCCGAGACGCCCGCCGCCATCCTTGCGGCATGCCGCCACGTGTTTGCCGGTGATGGACGCGTCTGGAGCGAACGGCGAGCCGCACTGGCCAAGCTCTCACGCCCGCACGCCGCCCGCGACATCGCTGCGTATGTGCTCGCGAGCGTCGGCCCCGCCGGTCGGGTCACTGAGTTGGCCGCCCGCGAGTCGGGGGCAATTTCCTTATGAGCAAACTCCACGTCCGCACCGTCATCCTGTCCGACGTGCATCTCGGCACGCCGGATAGCAAGGCCCGCGAGGCCGATCATTTTCTCCGGCAGATCCGTTGCGAAAAGCTCATCCTTAACGGCGACATCATTGACGGCTGGCAGCTCGTGCGCGGTGGCAAATGGACCAATGCCCATACGCGCTTTGTGCGTGGCATCCTCAAGAAAATGGAAAAACGCGGGACCCAGGTCGTCTACCTGCGCGGCAACCACGACGACGTCCTCGCCAAGTTTCTCCCGCTGGCGTTTGAAAATCTTGAGCTCGTCGAGGAGCACATCCACGACAGCCCGCGTGGCCGTTATCTCGTGCTGCACGGCGACGTGTTCGATACCGTCACGCGAAATTTCGTCTTCCTCGCGCACCTCGGCGACTGGGGCTACCAGATGCTCCTTACGCTCAACCGGGCCTACAATGCCTGGCGGGCATGGCGCGGCAAGGAATACTGGTCGCTGAGCAAGGCCATCAAGGGCCGGGTAAAGAGCGCCGTGAACCACGTCTCGAAATTTGAAAGCCACATCGCGCGCCTCGCCCGCGAACGCGGTTGCGATGGCGTTATCTGCGGCCACATCCACACGCCCGCCGACCAGATGGTGCATGGCGTTCATTATCTCAACAGCGGCGACTGGGTCGAGTCGCTCACCGCCATCGTCGAGCACTGGGACGGCCGCTTCGAGCTGGTTCATTTTGCTGATTTCGTGCGCGACCACCCGTTGCCGGGAGACGAAGAACTGGAGCCGGTGGCCGATGAGCCGCAGCTTGCTGAAATTTCGGCCCGATGATTCCAGCGTGGGGCGGGCAAGAGGCAGGAAGCTTTGCCCCGCGCCTGCACGCAGATGGTTCCGTCACGAGATTGTTGCCTAATTGTGGCTTGGTTGCCGCGAAATTGTCACACGGCCTGGCTACGGTGTCTGGTTGTTTAACGGAGTGTCAGTGGCCGGATCACGGGGGTGCCAGCGGGCACTTGGGCCGGGCGATTTCTGGGCGTCCATTCGGGGACTCACAGTTGCGAAAACGGCGCGGGTGGCGGCAACGCCACCCGCGCCCATCGCGGTCGAAGTTCCGGTGACCGCGATTTTGTCACGTGAATGTAGCGTGGGCGCCGCGAAATTGTCACTCGGCCCGGCTAGACTGGATACGATCAGTTGGGCTGCGCTCCGTCCGCGGAGAGCGTTCACCGCCGATCACTCAGGAAAAAACAACTGCAACCAAACAACCCTCAAGGATCCTCAGAAAATGAAAACGTTCAAACTCCTCACGGCGGGCCTGCTCGCCATGGCGTGCGCCTCAGTGGCCATCGCCCAGACGAACATCCGCATCACTGGCTCCACCGCGTTCCGCAAGTCTGCGCACGCCGCCATCGTCAACATGTTGAACAACCCGACGGCGGCTTGGAGCGGCACCGCCTCCAACGTGTCCGGCGTCAGCTCGGCGGTTTTTGCCGGCACCCTCAAGTCGAACGGTGCCTCCGTGGTCATCCAGGTCACCTGGGCTGGCTCGACGGGTGGCATCCAGACCGTCGCACAACAGAGCCCGGTGCTCACCAAGGCGTGGCTCACCACCGCCAACACCATGTCGTCCATCACCATGAGCGGGACGACCGCCAGCCCCACCTTCAACGGCGGCACCTCCGGCGCGACCATCACCGAGACACAGCCCGCTGACGTCGCCATGTCGGACACCTTTCAAGGCTCCTCAATCTTTACTGGCACGGGCTACGCCACGCTGACCGACACCGTTGTCGGAGTCGTTCCGTTCCGCTGGGTTCGTGGGAATGCTTCTGGTGCGCCTTCAGGCTTCTCGGCTATTACTAACATCACGACGCTGCAGGCGATCAATCTCCTGAACGGCGGTCTGCCGCTCTCGCAGTTCTCGGGTGCTTCGGACGACTCGGCTACGGCCGTCTATGTGCTCGGGCGCGATGAGGACTCTGGTACGCGCCTCGTCTCCTTTGCCGAGCCCGGTTTCGGCCCCCAGTCCACCCCGCTGCAATACACGACGGTGCTCGGCACGGGCACGTTCGCATCAACCATCACCGCGTTGAATCCCTTCCCGACCAACACGGTGCTCGGCATCAACTATCCCGTCGGCCACTCCGGCTATTCCAGCGGCGGCACACTGGCGGCGGAAGTGAATCGGGCGGTGGATCCCGCGATTGCCTCTTACGTTATCGGTTACTTGGGCCGTGGCGACGCGTTGAATGTGACCAACGGCGTCCAACTGACATATAACGGTGTGGCTGACAGCGACGCCAATATTCGGCAGGGCACATATACCTTCTGGTCGTACGAACATCTTATGTACAAAAGCTCCCTGAGCGGTACGAAAAAAACTGCGGCCGACAACCTCGCCGCCCAGATCCACGATACCGACGCGGCCGCAGTTGGCGTGGTAATCTCCACGATGGCGGTTGGCCGTACGGTCGAGGGCGGGGCCGTCACTTTTGGCAACCCATACTAAACCAGTTCCTGCCACCCAACCTGAGCCGGCGGTCTGGCCGGTGGTGGGCGATGGCGCCCGCCACGGCCTCCGTCGGAAAAACTTTCAACCAACATCACTATGAAAACAAAAAATCTTTTCGCCGCGCTCCTTGTCCTTGCGGGCAGTGCGCTCACCACTTCGGCGGTGACCATCACGGCGGGTGCCAACGACCTGATCCTTGGCTTCTACGCCACCGGTGGCACCGGGGCGACCACGAATGTCGAGGTTGATCTCGGCAACGTCTCACAGTTCTACAGTGTCAGCAGTCCGTTCACCGTGACGGGTCTCAATGTGGCCGACCTGAGCAGCGCCTACGGCGCCAACTGGATGAACCGCAGCGACCTATTCTGGGGCGTAGCGGGCACGACCGGCTCCGCCACGGGCACAACCATCGGAGGCAACGCCATCGCAGCCAAGACGCTCTGGGCCGGCAAAACCGAGGCGACCTTCGGGATCCAGTCCACGGCGTGGGCCCGCGGCAGCACGTTCGCGCAGCAAGGGCCGGCCAACACCATCGCCACCCTGTATTCCGGCGGGCTGGGCAGCCTGAACGGCGCGACGGCGACGGCCAACAGCTCGACGGCCGCGCTCGTGGACAACACGCTGGCCGGCAGTTGGAGCAAGCAGGAGGGCAACAACGCGGCGGCCTTCGGCAACTTCACCAAAAACCTGTTCGACAATGCCACCCCGGCCAACTTCGGCCAGGCGGCGGATCTCTACGAACTGCAGCCCGGCAGCGGTGCTGGCACCTATATCGGTTCCTTTGGCTTGAACGCCAACGGCCTGGTCTTTGCCGGCAACCCGGCTGACACCGCCGCGACGACCGTACCGGAGCCCTCAACCTACGCCGCCATCCTCGGTGCGGTAACGCTCGGCTTTGTCGTCGTGCGCCGCCGTGTTCAGCGGTCGGCCAAGGCTTGATGAGACCAACCTGCGTCTTGCGGTTTACAGCCGGTGTCCGCTCAGCGCGGACACCGGCTTTGTTTTCGGCAGTGCATGATTCTTTAGCCGACGTTGTTTCCGATTCGTAACACGTTCGCCGCATAAACGTGACGTGGTCCGGCTAGGGTGATGGTGCCGTCCCGCATTCGCAGCGGGCAGGCAGTCCATCCAACCACCCGAACTATCATCCGACGCCATCCGCGTGCGTGTCATCACGTTCGCCAGCGTGTCGCCCAAATTCTTGAGCATGAAAAAATTCATGTCCTCCCTCCTGCTCGTTCTGGCCTGTTCGGCCACTGCGGCGCGTGCGCAATCCACCGTGGTCGCCACGGCCAGCGATCTCATTCTCGGCTTTCACGCTACCAATCCCGGCAATGGGGCGGGGACAGACAAGAATTTGGAAATTGATCTCGGCAATGTCGGTCAGTTCTACAATCTTGCGGCCAACACCACCGTCACACTCGGCAATCTGCGGGCAGATTTGGAGTCGGTCTATGACGTGGTTTGGAACGCGCGCGATGATCTCTCCTGGGGTCTGGCTGGCACGACGGGCTCAGCCACCGGTACCACCATCGGCGGCGTCACCATCGCGGCCAAGACCCTCTGGGCCGGCAAGACGGAGACCACAGCCGGCGTCCAAGCCACCGCCTGGAACCGGGGCAGCACCTTCGCGCAGCAGGGCACCGCCAACACCATTGCGGCCCTTTACACTGGCGCAACCGGTAGCCTGAACGGCAAGACTTCCACCACCAACAGCGCGACGTCCACGGTGCTCGACAACTCAACTTCCGGCAGCTGGAGCAAGCAAGAAGGTACGACGGCGGCGGCTTTTGGCGGGTTTAACCCCGCCTCTTCCTTTGATGCCTCCACCGATTTCCTGTCTATCGTCGGTTCCTTCGCGGTGATTGACCTTTTCGAGCTGCAGCCCGGCAGCGGCGCAGGCGTCTACAAGGGCTCATTTGCCCTGAGCAATGACGGCGTGCTCCAGTTCAGCAACAACGCCGCCACCTTCGCGCTCTCCGCGATTCCTGAGCCGTCCGCCTTCGCCGCCCTGCTGGGCGCGGCGATGCTCGCCCTCGCCGCTGTCCGCCGCCGCGCGCCGGCGGCCGGTTTTGCCGCCCGCGCTGTGCAGAGCTGATTTTTGTCACGTTTCCGCCCGAGCGCGGCGGGGGCGCAACCCTCACCTTTTGTCCACCTCCCCTTGCGCATCCTCCGCTCACTTCGCCTCGCTCGCGGCCACCTGTCCGCGCCAGTTCTCGCGGCGGTTTTGCTGCCGCTGATCGCGGGGCGGTCGCATGCGGCGGCAGCCGAGACATCCACGGCCACGCGGGCCGATAACAGCACGCTCTTCATCCAGGAATACCGCGTCGAGGGCGTCCACCTTTTGACCAACGCCGAGGTCGAGGAGGCGGTCTATCCGTTCCTCGGGCCGGGGCGGACGCAGGCCGAGGTCGAGCAGGCGCGCGCCGCGCTGGAGAGAACTTACCATGCCAGGGGCTGGCAGACCGTAGCCGTGCAAATTCCCCCGCAGGAGGTGACGGGCGGCGTGGTTGTCCTCCACGTGGCCGAGGCGACCGTCGGGCGGCTGCGCGTCACGGGGGCGCAATTTTTTTCGCCCAACGCGATCAAGGCCGCCGCGCCCTCACTGGCCGAGGGCCACGTGGTCAACTTCAACGATGTGCCGCGCGACATCGTCGCGCTTAACCAGAATCCCGACCGGCGGGTGACGCCCGTCCTGCGTGCCGGGCCGGACGGAACGAACACCGTGGACGTGGACCTCGATGTGAAGGACTCGCGCCCGCTGCACGCCAGCGTCGAGCTGAACAACCGTGCCAGCCCCAACACCACCGCGCTTCGTCTCAACGCCGCCGTGCGCGCGACCAACCTCTGGCAGCTCGGCCACACCGCCGGCCTCAGTCTGCAGGTCGCGCCCGAGCGCCCCAGCGACGCCAAGGTTGTTTCCGGCTATTATCTCGTGCCCGCTGACGACGGACTGGGTCTGATGCTGCAAGGCACAAAGCAGGACAGCAACATCTCCACGCTCGGCGGCGCGGCCGTTGCCGGCCGCGGCAACATTCTTGGTGCGCGTGCGTTGCTCACGTTGCCCGACTGGAAAGACGAGCGGGCCAGGCAATTTTTCTACCAGTCAGCCAGCCTCGGCCTCGACTACAAGCATTTCGACCAGGACGTAGTCGTCGCCGGCACCCATACGCTCGCGCCCGTCACCTACTGGCCGCTCAGCGCGAGCTACGACGCGACTTGGACCAGTCCAAAAACGGAGACGGTGCTGGGTGCCAACGTCTTCCTCCACCTGCGCGGTTTCGGCAGCGGCTCGGCGGCGTTTAACAACAGCCGCTTCGGCGCGGGTGGCAGTTTCATTTATTTTCGCGGCGACCTTGCACAGACGCGCGAGCTGCCGGCAGGCTTCCAGCTTTTTGGCAAGGCGCAGGGCCAGCTCGCCAGCCAGCCGCTCCTGAGTGGCGAGCAGTTCAGCGCGGGCGGCCTCGGCACGGCGCGCGGCTACCTCGAGGGTGCGACCGCCGGGGACAACGCGCTCTTCGGCACGCTCGAGCTTCGCAGCCCGCCCCTCGCCAGCCGCATGGGCGTGAAGGACGCCGACTGGCGCGTGTATGTTTTTGGCGACGCCGGCCGGCAGACACTCAACCGCCCCTTGCCGGGCCAGACTGCGCACTTCGACCTTGCCAGCGTCGGCGTCGGCTCGCGGCTCACCGCCGCCGGGCATTTCAACCTCTCGCTCGACGCCGGCGTGCCGCTCATCCGCCAGTTGCCCACGCGCGTCGGCGACTGGCGGCTCACCTTCCGTGTCTGGGCCGACTACTGACGCCCCGCCCGCCGCCAATTTTTTCAAACCGCCCATCCAAATGTTTTCGTCCATCTCACTGCGCTCCGCCAGATTTTTCCCGCGTTTGCTCGCCACCGTGCTGCTCGCGCTCGTCTGTGCCAGCCCCGTCCGTGCGTGGTGGAACCCCGAATGGACGCTGCGGAAAAAAATCACCATGGACCCCACGGCCGCCGGCGCGGCTATCGCCGGCCCGATCGGTGCGACGCCTGTCCTGCTCCGGCTGCACGACGGCAATTTTTCCTTCGCTGGCGCAAAGGAGGACGGCGGCGACCTGCGTTTCGTCGCCGAGGACGACAAGACACCGCTCGCCTACCACATTGAGAAATATGACCCCGTGCTCAACGAGGCCTTCATCTGGGTCAGAATTCCTGACCTCAAGCCCGGCGAGAAAACAAGCCTCTGGCTCTACTACGGCAACGCCGCCGCCAAGGCCGTGCGTGCCGACGACCCGAAAGGCACCTACGACGCCGACACGGCACTCGTCTGGCATCTCGCCGAGCACGGTGCGCCCGCCGTGGACGCCAGCGGCAACGGCAACAACGCGGCCAACGCCGGCCTGCCTGCCGACACCGCAATGATCGGCACCGGCCTGCGGCTTGACGGCAAGACCCCCGTCAGCTTTCCCGCCTCGCCTTCGCTCGCGTGGGCTGCTGGCGGCTCCATGACGTGGAGCGCGTGGCTCAAGCCTGCTGCGTTGCAGCCGGGTGCAGTCATCTTCAGCCGCCGCGACGGCGGCGGCTCATTTGTCATCGGCCTGGACAATGGCGTGCCGTTCGTCGAGGTCGCAGGCACGGCCGGCCCGCAGCGCAGCCCCGGCGGCGCGCCGCTCGTGGCCACGAGCTGGCACCATCTTGCAGTCGTTGCGAGCGGCCCGCAAATCACGGTCTTCCTCGATGGCGAGCCCTATGCGGCACTGAACGCCGCGTTGCCGGCGATGACTGTCGCCGCCCAGCTTGGCGCGGCGGCCGGCGGCTTCGTCGGCGAGCTCGACGAGCTGGAAATATCCAAGGTCGCGCGGCCTGCCGGCTTTGTGAAGTTCGCCGCGCTCACGCAGGGCGGCGGCGACCGGGCCGCCAAGCTCCTCTTGTTCGGGGCTGACGAGCAGCCGAAAGACTGGCTGAGCTGGATGAAGGGCGGCTATTTCGGCATCATTCTCAACTCGCTCACGCTGGACGGCTGGGTCGTCATTGCCATCCTCATGGTGATGTCGGCCATCAGCTGGTTTGTGATGGTCAACAAGGTCGGCTACCTCAACAGCCTTGGCCGGGGCAACAAGCTCTTCCTGAAAGGATGGGAGGAGATCGCCAACGACCTCACCGTGCTCGACCACGGTGATCCCGACAAGGCGAGGAGCCTTGGCGGCCGCGTGGATGCCGCCGGCCAGAAGGCCTTGCGCCGCTCGACGGTCTATCGCATCTACCACATCGGCGCGGCGGAGATCCGGCACCGCCTCAGGGCCGACCATAGCGAGAAGGTGCTTTCGGCCCGTTCGATCCAAGCCATTCGCGCGAGCCTCGACGGCGGCCTGATCCGCGAGACCCAGAAGCTCAACCGCATGATCGTGCTGCTCACCATCGCGATTTCCGGCGGGCCGTTTCTTGGGCTGCTCGGGACCGTCGTCGGCGTGATGATCACGTTCGCCGCCGTCGCGGCGGCCGGCGAGGTCAACGTCAATGCCATCGCGCCCGGCATCGCGGCCGCGTTGCTCGCGACGGTCGCCGGCCTCGCGGTCGCCATCCCGGCGCTGTTTGGCTACAACTACATCGTCACCCGGATCAAGGATGCGACGAGCGACATGCACGTTTTCATTGACGAGTTCGTGACGAAGATGGCCGAGCACTACTCCGAGCCGGCCGCGCGCAATCGCACCCTCACCCGGGCGCCCTTTGCGCCGAGCGAACCGCGCGGTTGACCTCAGGAATCACCTCCCATGAAAGTTCAAGAGGACAAGCCCTACGACGACATCAACATCACGCCGATGCTTGATCTGGCGTATGTGCTGCTCGTGATTTTTATTCTCATGTGCACGGCGTCGGTGCAGGGGCTGAAGGTCAATCTCCCGAAGGCGAGCAACACGAAACCGCTGTCCGCGCCCAAGACCAAGGCAATCACCATCAAGGATGATGGTGCGATTGTCTACGACACCATCCCGGTCACGCTCGCCGAGCTGGAGCAGCGGCTCGCCGCGCAGAAAGCGCAGACGCCGGAGTTTCCCGTCGTCGTGAAGGGGGCCGGCCTCACGCAGTATCAGGGCGTCATGGACGTGCTCGATGTGCTCGGCCGGCTGAACATCACCCAAGTCGGCCTCGCCACGAGCAAGCCGGCGGGCAAATGAGCATTTTAAATCTCCCTATGAGCCAGACCACCACCGACCACAACTACGACGAGAACGACGGGCCGGGCTTTTTCCGGCGTTTTTGGCTCCTGCTTCTTGTGGGCGCGCTCGCACTCTCCGCCGCCGGCGCGGTCATGTACCAGCTCGCCACGCATAAGACCCCGCCGCCCACCCGCGAGCAGGTGATCACGATGGTCAACCTCCAGCCGCCCCCCGCGCCGCCGCCGCCCCCACCGCCCCCGCCGCCGCAGGTGCAGGAGGACAAAATGGTCGAGCAAACGCCAATTGTGGATGAGCCGCCGCCCGATGATACCCCCGCTCCCCAGCAGGCGGTCGCCACCAGCATCATCGGCAACGGCCCACCTGACGGCTTCGGCGTCGGTGCCGCCAACGGCAGCGGCACTAGGCTCGGCGGCACCGCCGCGCCCCGCAGCCAGTTCGGCTGGTATGCCGCGCAGGTGCAGGCGACGATCAGCGAGGCGCTCCGCAAAAACCCCGCCACGCGCAACGCCAGCTTCCGTCTCGACGTGCGCGTCTGGCCCGACCTCACCGGTCGCATCACGAGCGCCAAGCTTGCCAGCTCCACGGGGGACTCCGCGGTGGACGCCACGATTGAGCGGGAAATCCTCACCGGCCTCCAGCTCCAGCAACCGCCGCCCGCCGATATGAAGTTGCCCATCGTCATGCGCTTCACCGCCCGCCGGCCCAACTGAGCCGCCCAAAAGCTTCGCCCATGAACTTTCGTCTCCTGTCGTCCCGCCAAATTTTCCCCCTGCGCCCGCTCCTGCTTGCGCCGTTGTTCGCCGTCGCACTCTCCGCGCTCGCGGCCGACGCGCCCGCACCCCGTTCGCCCAACGTCACCGTCAATCTCATTAACCGCATGGTTGAGCGCAATCTGCTCTCGGCCACCGACGCCGCCGAGTTGATCCAGCAGGCCGAAGCCGACGCCGCAACTGCCCGGGCCGAGGCCGCCGTTGCACAGGCTGACGCCATCCGGCTCGCTGTCGCGCAGGCGCTCGCCGCGCAGCCAACGTCGCCTGCCGCGTCCCCCCCCGGCTCCGCCCCTGCGCCCGACGGGACCGTCCGTGTCACTTACGTCCCCGAGATCGTGAAGACGCAGATTCGCGATCAGCTTAAAGCCGAGGTCATGGCGCAGGCACGCGAGGAGCACTGGGCCGATCCGCGCAGCGTGCCCGACTGGGTCACGCGCCTCAGCCTCAGCGGTGATTTCCGGCTCCGCTACGAGGGACTGTATTATCCGTCGGGCAACGACAACACCGGCGCGTTCCCCAATTTCAACGCCATCAACTCTGGGAATCCTTTCGACGTGAGCGGCAGTGTCTTCTCTCCGCAGCTCAACGTGGACAAGGCCCGCAGCCGCGAGCGCCTGCGCCTTCGCCTTGGCGGCGAGGTCCAGCTTGGCGACGGCTACACCAGCGGCTTCCGAGTCGCCACGGGCGACAGCAGCACGCCTGTCTCAGCCAATCAGTCCCTGGGTGCCAGCGGCGGCAACTTCTCCAAATACGCCATCTGGCTCGACCGTGCGTTTCTCAAATACGAGGCGAATGTGGCGGATGCCAGCCTCGCCGCCACGTTCGGCCGGTTTGAAAACCCGTTCTTCGCGACCGACATCATCTGGGATAACAACCTCGGCTTCGACGGCCTCGTCCTGCGCGGCACGGCGGGAGTGAAAGACGACGTCTCCGTTTTTCTCACGACCGGCGCATTCCCCGTGTTCAACACTGACCTCAATTTCGCCACCACCCAGCCCGCGAAGTTCAGGAGCACCGACAAATGGCTCTATGCCATCCAGACCGGAACGGACTGGAAAATCCACGACGACGTGCGCTTCAAGGCTGGCCTCGCCTATTACGATTTTCAGGCCATCGAGGGCCGGCTCTCCACACCTTTTACGCCCATTACCGCCTCCGACCAAGGTGACACGGACGGTACCCGCCCATCGTTCGCCCAGAAGGGCAACACCTACATGGCGCTGCGCAACATCACGCCCAGCGCGCTCAACGGCTTTGGCACGACGAACCAGTTCCAGTATTTCGGCCTCGCCACGCCATTCCGTGACCTCGCGCTCACTGCGCGTCTCGACTTCAACCGCTATGCCCCCGTGCAGGTCTCGCTTACCGGCGAGTTTATCAAGAACATCGCCTTTGACCGCACCGCCATCGCGGCCAAGGCCGTCAACAACCTCGGACCCGACGGCGCGGGCAACTTTGTTGGCGGCGACATCGCCTGGACGCTCGGCCTGAAGGTCGGCCACGCCGCGCTCGAACAACGCGGCGACTGGAACGTGGGCCTCGGCTACCGGCACGTCGAGTCCGACGCGGTTGTGGACGGTTTCAATGATTCCGATTTCGGGGGAGGTGGCACCAATCTCCAGGGCTTCACGCTCGCGGGCGCGCTGGCCCTCTCTCCCCGCGTCTGGCTTGTCGCCCGCTGGCTGAGCGCCGACAGCATCGCCGGCCCCAGGTTCAAAAACGATATTTTCCAACTCGACCTCAATGCCAAGTTCTGACCGCGCCATGCAACCAATTTTCCCCCTTCCCGTCCTCGTCGTCCTCGGCCTGCTCGCCCTGCCCGTGCTCCGCGCCGCCGAGACCGCCCCGGACGCGCGCCTGCGCGAAAATCTCCGCACCACAACCGTCCAGTTGCGCGACACCCAGGGCCAGCTCGCCACGCTTCAGGCCGCGTCGCAAGCGGCGAAGGACGAGAGCGATCAAAAAATCAAGCTGCTCACGAAGCAAGTTGAGGAGCTGATCAAGAACGCCCGGACGGACAAGGACGCCGCCGACAAAGCCCTTGCCGCGCTCAAGGCCGGCGCCGCCATGCAGGCCGAGGAATTCGCGCGGATCAAGGATGAGCTGGCGAGAACGAAGGCCGCCGGTGATGCCGCCGCCGCACTGGCTGCGGCGAAGGAGACCGAGCGCGCCAGGCTCGAAGCGGCCAACCTCGTGCTCGAGCGCACGGTCGCCGACCGCGAGGCGAAGAACCTTGCACTGTTCAAGACGGGTAACGAGATCCTCACGCGCTACGAAAAATTCGGTCTCGGCGAGGCGCTCGCCGCCAAGGAACCGTTTGTCGGCACGACCCGCGTGCGGCTGGAAAACCTTGTGCAGGGCTATCAGGACAAACTGCTCGACCAGCGCGCCAAGCCGTGAGCAACCAAACCCAACACCGGCGGAATTTCCGGGGCACGGCTGTCACCCCGCGCCGCGTCGCGCTGGGCGCGCTCGCGCTGCTCGCCGCCGCGGTATCTCTGCGTGGCGCGGGCGACCTGCTGCGCGGAGGCGCACCGGCCAACTCACCTTCGTCCGCCAGCTCCGGCACCGCCGGCGCGACCGCTGCCGCCTCGTTGCGTGACAGTGCGCAGGACAGGCTCGCGCGCACGACGCAGGCATTGCAGGCCGTGCGGGCCATGCAGGCCGCCGCGCGCGCGATTGCCGCCGCCGGCCCGAACAATCTCGGTTCCGATCCCAACCATCCCGGCCAGACGTTGCCCAGCGTCCCCGACGGTCTCGCGCCAGGCGGCCTCGTTGTCCAGCCGGGCGGCCTTTGGTCCGGCGCGGGCCTGCCCGTGCAGACTGTCACCGCCGACCAGACGACCGTGGCCATCACGCAGACCTCGGCGCAGGCAATCCTGAACTGGCAAGCGTTTAATATCGGCAAAAACACCACGCTTGCTTTCGACCAGAGCGCGGGCGGTGCGGATGCGGGCCAGTGGATCGCATTCAACAAAATCACCGACCCGGCCGGCGTTCCGGCGCAAATTCTGGGCTCGATCTCAGCGCAGGGACAAGTCTATGTCCTTAACCGCAACGGGGTGATTTTCGGCGGCACGTCACAGATCAACACGCACGCACTTGTTGCCTCCGCGCTGCCGATCAATGACAACCTCGTCACGCTCGGCCTGCTGAACAACGCCAGCGAGCAATTTTTGTTTTCCTCCCTGCCCGTCGCGGCCGGCGGCAGCACCCCGGCGTTCAATCCGCCTGCCGGCCCAGCCGGCGACGTGACCGTCCAGCCCGGGGCGCGCCTTTCCGCGCCGACCAACGCCGACCACGCCGGCGGGCGCGTCGAACTTCTGGGGGCCAATGTGACCAACGGCGGCACGATTTCCACGCCGGATGGCCAGACGATCCTTGCCGCCGGCCTCCAAGTCGGCCTGGCGGCGCACGCGAGCGATGACCCGAGCCTGCGTGGCCTGGACGTGTTCGTTGGTGCGGTCACGGACTCGTCGGCGCCGGCGCAGACCGCCGGCGCGACCGCCAACACCGGCCTGATTGATGCGCCGCGTGCGAGCATTGTGTTTGCGGGCAAGGATGTCGCGCAGCTCGGCGCGATCGAGAGCAGCACTTCGGTCGCCTTCAATGGCCGGGTGGATCTGCTCGCCAGCTACAACGCGGTGAGCAGCGGCGGCGTGCAGGGCGTCGCGCCGTTTTTCCCGCGCAACACCGGCACCGTCACGCTGGGGCCGGGCAGCATCACGCGCATCCTGCCCGAGCTGGCCAGCACTGACCGGGTGACTGGCACGCAGCTCGCGTTGCCGTCACAGCTTAACCTCCAGGGGCTGGCCATCCATCTGTCGGGCGACGCCGCGATCCTCGCGCCCGGCGCGAGCGTCGCGCTCCAGGCGGGCAACTGGAGCCTCACTGGCAATCCGGCGACGGTGAGCCAGTTTGTTTTCACCGGCGGGCAAATCTACCTTGATGCGGGCGCGTTGATTGACGTGTCCGGAGCGCAGGATGTGGCGGCGTCGGTGACGGAGAACATCGTCGAGGTGCAGTTGCGCGGGGCCGAGCTGGCCGACTCGCCGTTGCAGCGCGACGGGGCGTTGCGGGGACTGACGATCAAGATTGATGTCCGCCAGACGGGCACGTTCAACGGCCGTGCCTGGGTCGGCACGCCGCTCGCCAACACCGCCGGCTACGTCGCGCTCATCTCGCGCACCGTCGGCGAGCTGACCATCGGCGGCGGCACGGTTGCGCTCACGGCTGGCGGGTCGGTCGTCGTGCAGCCGGGCGCGACCGTGGACGTGTCGGGCGGTTGGATTAATTACGCGGGCGCGACAGTGGAGACGACGAAGGTTTTGTCCGACGGCCACGTCTTCGACATTACCCAGGCCACCCCCGACCGGGTCTACAGCGGCATTTACACCGCCACGGCTTCCGCCGGCACCGACCCGAAGTGGGGCGTCACACAGCTGAGCACCCGCGCGCTCACGGCCAACACCGCCAACTTCGAGCCGGGCTACCTGCAGGGGGGCAACGCCGGGGGCCTTGTCATCACCGCGCCCGCCGTGGCGCTTGATGGTGACCTGCGTGGCCTGACAGTCGCCGGTCCGCGCCAGCGTTTGACCTCACCCGCTTCCGGTGCACTGACGCTGGCGTTTCAAGGGCAGACTTTCAGCGGTGGCTCGACTTTCATCTCCGTGTCGCCCACACCGCCCGAGATCGTCGTGAGGGCGGGTGGCGGTCTGCCACTGGCCGATGCTTTCGCGCTGGATGGCACGGGTGCGCCGCTGCCGCTGCGGACCGAGCGCCAGGCGGCTGTCGTGCTCGATCCCGCGCTCATCAACGCCGACGGCTTTGGCCGGCTCACCGTGGACAACCGCGACGGCAACATCACGTTGCCTGCAGGCGTCGCGCTGGCGGTCGCGCCCGGCGGCTCGGTCTCACTGCTCGCGTCCAACCTCGATTTCGAGGGCAAAGTGGTCGCGCCCGGCGGCAGTCTCAGCTTCACGGTCAGCGCCATCTCGCAGGCCGCACAGAACTCGCTGGATCCGAATGCTCCCCAAGCTCCGCCGGCCGATCCCACGCGCGGCCATTTCACGCTCGGCGCGGCGGCGGTGCTGAGCACGGCGGGCCTGATCGTGGACGACCGGCCGAATTCGCCAACGGCGGACAGCCTGCCGCTGGTGACGGCCGGCGGCAGCATTTCGATGAAGAGCTATATTGCCGACCTCGCGGCGGGCAGCGTGGTGGACGTGTCCGGCGGCGTCGCCGTGGGCGCGACGGGAAAATTCTCCTACGGCAACGGCGGCTCAATCGGTCTCGCCGCCGGGCAGGACCCCAGCTTCGCCTCTGTGCTCGGCGGCCGGCTCACGCTCGGCGCGGTGCTGCGCGGCTTTTCCGGCGCGAAGGGCGGTGCGCTCACGTTGCTCGCCCCGCTCGTGCAGGTCGGCGGCACGACAGCCAACGCCGGCACCCTGTTGCTCGCGCCGGAGTTTTTTCGCACGGGCGGCTTCACCGGCTACTCGCTCATGGGCCTCGGCGTGGCAACGGGGACGGTGGATCAGTTTGTTCCCGCCCTTGTCATCGCGTCCGGCACAGCGCTGGCCCCGGTCGCCCAAAGCTGGCTCGCGACGACGGCCGACGGTAGCGTGGCGCTGACGCCGATATTGCAGCCATCAGGCGTGCGCGCCCCCGTCAGCCTGACCCTGACCGCCGTGGGGGTGCAGGGCTTCAGGTCGGGCCAGCAGCTGCTTGTGCGGGGCGACTTGGTGATGGACGCGGGGGCGGTGATCCAAACCGATCCCATGGGCAACGTCTCCCTCGCGGGCGACACGGTTACGGTGCGGGGAACCGTGGCCGCGCCGGGCGGCGCCATCGCGGTTGCGGGCGGCGGAAACTCACTGGCGCTTTTTCTGGCGGGCAGCCAGACGCAGGCGTTGCCGACCGTCGTACTCGGCGCGGGCAGCGTCCTTTCCGCCACCGGCACAAGTGTGCTGACCCCCGACCCGCGCGGTTACCGCACCGGCTCCGTGCTCGCGGGCGGCAGCATCAAAGTGGCGGGCAACATCGTGGCTGAGGCCGGCGCGCGGCTCGATGTCTCGGGCGCGGCCGACACCCTCGACCTGCTCCCGGCTTTCGGCGACGGCGGGGCGGGCGACGCGCTCGACCCAGCCGTCTCGCGCTCCGCCTTCGTGCCGACGCGCGTTGAGAGCAACGGCGGCACGATCACGCTCGCCGGGGCGCAGGAGCTGTTCACCGACGCCACCCTGCGCGGCACGGCCGGCGGGCCGACGGCGGCGGGCGGCAGCCTTGTGGTCTCGTCGGGGCGTTTTTTTCTGGCAGGCATCGTGGCGACGCCGCTCGATGTCACGCTCGTGGTGACGCAGTCTGGCCCGGCCCGCGCGGCGGGCGTGGCCGCCGTCGGCAACGTGGTGAACGATGCGAATGGGGGCGCGCTGCCGCAGCTCGGACATTTTGCCGCCGACAGTTTCAATGGCGTCGGCTTTGACTCGCTCACCCTCAAGGGCATCGTGCAATTCTCTGGCCCAGTCGCGCTCTCAGCCCCCGGCAGCCTGCGAGTCGCCGACGGCGGCGTGCTGTTCGCCGACGCCGCCGTGAGCCTCAATGCGCCCTTTGTCGGGATCGGCACGGCCTTCCGTGCGCCGCTGACGCTGGCGGAGCAGCAGCAGCCGAGCGCGTTCACCGTAGACGGGCAGCCGTTTTATTTTTCCCCTACGTTTGGCGCAGGCAGTCTCACCGTGTTGGCCGGCCACATTGATGTCGGCAACCTCTCGCTGCAAAACATCGGGCGTGCAAATTTTCTCGCCGACGGCGGCGACATCCGCGGCGACGGCACACTGGATGCCACCGGCGACATCACGTTGCGGGCTGGACAGGTTTATCCGCCGACTGGAGTGAGCTTCACCATCGCCGCCTACGACTATGTCACGGCCGGGGTGACGCATACCGGCTCGGTCACAGTTGCGGCGTCCGGCTCGCGGCCGCTGCCGCTTTCGGCGGGCGGCACGTTGAACCTGCGTGGTTCGGTGATCACCCAGGGCGGCGTGCTGCGCGCGCCGGTGGGCAACATCAGCCTCGGTGGCGGCGGGGCGGGAACGGTGGATTTAGTTTCCAACCTGCCCTTTGCCACGACGCAACGGCTAACACTCGCGCCCGGCGGCGTGACCTCGGTCGCGGCGGTTGACCCTGTGACCGGCTACGCGCTCACGATCCCCTTTGGCACCAATCTCAACGGCACCGCGTGGATTGATCCGGCCGGCACTGACATCACGGTCGGCGGCGTACCGGGCAAGTCGGTCAACCTCTCCGCCGTGAACCTCGCCATCGCCGACGGTGCGCAGGTTGACCTGCGCGGCGGCGGCGATCTCTACGCCTACCGTTTCGTCGCGGGCGTCGGCGGCAGCAGTGACATCCTCGCGGCGACGGGCAGCTTCGCCGTGCTGCCCGGCTACGAGGCCGACTACGCGCCGTTTGACCCCGGTTACACCAATGCCAGCCTCACGACGGGCGACCGGGTCTTTCTCAACGCCAGCACCGGCCTGCCGGCCGGCTTTTACACCCTGCTGCCCGCACGTTACGCGCTGCTGCCAGGCGCGTTTCTCGTCACCCCGCAAACCGGCGCACCTGCCGTGACCGTCGCACGGCCCGATGGCTCCAGTCTTGTGGCAGGCTGGCGGTTCAACGACCTCAACGCCGCGCGCACCGGCACGCCGCTGTTCGCCTCGTTTGAGGTCGCATCGGCAACCGTCGTCCGCGCGCGCGCGCAATACGACAGCTTCCTGGCCAACGCTTTCCTGCGCGCAAGCGCCTTGGACAACGACGCTGCCGTGCCACGCCTGCCGGTGGACTCAGGCCAGCTCGTGCTCGCCGCGTCGCAGGCGATGAGCGTGCAGGGCGCGGTCATCGCACAGGCGCCGGCCGGCGGTCGCGGCGGCCTCGTGGACATCAGCAGCCCGGTAGACATTTTGATCGCCGCGCCTGGCGCAACCGGCCCGGCGGGTGTGCTGGTGCTTGACGCCGCCAAGCTCAGCGCGTTCGGGGCGGAGAGTTTGCTGATCGGTGGGGTCCGATCATCCGGGCTAGGCGGCACGACGATCGCCGTCAAGACGAAAAACCTCACCTTGGACAACGCCGGTTCGCCCCTCACTGGCCCGGAAATTATTTTGGTGGCCAACAACAATCTCACGCTCGCCGCCGGGGCCGAGATTGCGCAGACGGGCGCATTGGCCGGCGCGGCCGAAACCCTGCTGATCGGCAGCGCCACGGCCGCGGGCAGCGGCAACGGTGCGCTGGTGCGGGTGAGTGCCGATCCGACGGCGCAGATTCTACGCGCCGGCGTGAGCGCGGCCACCGGGCCGGCGCTGGCCGTCGGCGCGGGTGCGGCCATTTCCGGCGCGGGCCTGACCCTCGACTCGACGCGCGCCACCGCGCTCGATGCCAGCGCAGTTTTGAGCGGCGTCGCCGTTGCACTTAATAGCGGCCAGATCAGCCTCCAGCTCACGGGCCCCGGCCTATTGCAGCCGACCACGGGCCTCGTGCTCGCCAGCAGCGCGCTGCAAAATTTGCAGACGTCGGCGCAGGCGCTGTCTTTGCTGAGCTACTCGTCGCTTGATCTCTATGGCACGGGCGAGGTCGGCACGGCCACCGTTTCCAGCCTTGCACTGCATACGGGCGAGATTCGCGGGTTCAACACCGCCGGCGGCACGGTGACGTTCTCCGCGCGCGCCATCCTGCTCGACAATGCCGCGTCCGCCACCGGCCCGGGCGTGGTGGCGGCGGCCAACGGCACGCTCACGTTCAACGCCGAAACCCTCCGGCTCGGCACTGGTTCGCTCGCGCTCGACCAGTTCAGCGGCGTCGCGCTCAACGCCACCGGCGGCGTCCTGGCCCAGGGCACAGGGGCGCTCACCGTGCCGGGCAGCCTGACGATCACGGCACCGTCACTCACCGGTGCAACCGCAGCGAACCTGACCATCACGGCCGGCGGTGCGCTGACCGTCGCCGCCCCGGCCGGGGTTGCGACGACGACGGTCGTCAGCGGACTCGGCGCACAATTGGCGCTGACCGGTGCAAACGTCACCGTCGGCGCGGACATCGTTTTACCGAGCGGCGCGCTGACCCTGCGGGCAAGGACCGGCGATGTGACGGTCGGCAGCCGGCTCGACACCGGCGGCACGGCGAACATTTTCTTCGACCTCACCAAGTTCACCGACGGCGGCACGGTCAGCCTCGTGGCGGACGCGGGCAGCGTGAACATTACGGTGGCCGGAACGGTGGCCGTGGGGGCGGCGGCGGGAGGCGGCAACGCCGGCAGCCTCACCGTGAGCGCACCGACTGGCACGCTCACCTTTGCGGGCACCGTGCTTGGCACGGGCGGGATTGGCGGGCAGGCCGGCAGCTTTGCCCTCGACAGCGGCACCTTGCCGGTGCTGGCCGGGCTCAACACGGCGCTCAACACCGGCGGCTTCACGCAGTCGCGCACGTTTCGTGCACGCGCGGGCAACGTGACGCTCGACGGGCTGACGACCGCGCGGGTGTTCAACCTTTTCGCCGACAACGGCTCGCTCACGGTGAAGGGCACCGTTGACGCCTCCGGTGCGACCGGCGGCAGCATCAGTCTTGCGGCGGCGGGCAGCGTGACGGTCGCGCCCGGCGCGCGGCTCACGGTTGCGGCACAGGATTTCAACGCCGCCGGCAAGGGCGGCGCAGTTGCGCTGGAGGCGGGCGCGGAGCGCAACGGCGTCACCAACACGACCGCGCTCGTGGACGTGCAGACCGGCTCGACGATTGACCTCTCAGTTGCCACCAATGGCACGGCGAGCGCCGCACTCGGTCATTTCACCGGCACACTCCACCTGCGCGCGCCGCAGAACGCCGCCGCCACGGATCTCCAGATCAGCCCGGTCAACGGGGCCATCCTCGGCGCGTCGGGCATTGTCGTGGAAGGGGCCAGACTTTTTGACCTGACTCCGGTGACCGGCACGACCGCCACCATCACCAGCACCGTCCAAACGAATGTGCTGACCAACGGGACGGCTTTCGGCAACGCCACCGCCGCGATCACCGCCCGCCTGCTCGCCAACAACGCCACACTTGCACCCCTGCTCCATGTCCGGCCCGGTGCGGAGATCATCAACCGCACCGGCAACCTCGTGCTGGCGACGAGCTGGGATCTTTCGGCCTTTCGCTTCGGGCCGGGCGGCGAGCCGGGCGTGCTGACGCTGCGCGCGGCGGGCAACCTTAGTTTTTTGTTCAAGGCCAGCCTGAGTGACGGCTTTACGTCGGCCACGTTTGCCGCGCCGCTGCTGGCGGCGGGCGTGCAGTCATGGTCTTACCGGCTGGTGTCTGGCGCGGACTTCACGGCCG
>CAIQBC010000223.1 GCA_903869955.1 uncultured Opitutia bacterium | reverse complement strand
TCGCAGAGGATGCCGCCGTAGCGGGCCGGCTCGTAAAACCACGCCGGGCGGGTGCCCGGGCTCTCGCGGTGCGGCCCGAGGCCGAGCACCTGCAGGACACGCCCGATGGCACCCTGCCGCACGAGGTCGGTCGCGTACATGGCGGACTCGTTGTGCAGGCGCTCGCTGTAATAGACCATGTATTTGCGGCCGGTGGTGGCGACCGCCTGGCGGGCGGCGTCGAGCTGGGCGAGCGTGGTGAAGGGAGGCTTGTCGGCGAAGTAGTCCTTGCCCGCCGACAGCGCGCGGAGCCCGGTGGGGCCGCGCTCGGATGGGATGGCGGCGCTCGCCACGAGCTTCACCGCGGGGTCGTTGAGAATCTCATCGTAGGAGCGGGCGGCCTTGAGCGCGGGAAATTTGGGCTGAAAACTTTTCAGGAAATCGGCGACCTTCTGCGGGTCGGGGTCATAGACCCACTTGAGGTCGGCGCCGGCCTCGGTGAGGCCGTTGCACTGGCCGGTGATGTGGCCGTGGTCGAGGAACACGGCGGCGATGGGAAACTCGCCGGCCTTGACCACGGGATTGGGCTTGCCCTGGGGGGCGTAGGTGGCGCCGTCGGATTTTTGAGGGGCGGTGGTCACGGGAGCGGAAGGAGAGGGAGCGGCGGAGCGGGCGGGCAGCACGGCGGCGGCGGCCCCGGTGGCGATCAACTGGACAAATTGGCGGCGTGCTTGGGGCATGCGGGGTAGGGTGGAACGAACATGGCCGGGCGCGCGAGACGGAATTTTCGCCCGGACACGTCAGTCCGCCGGGCTGAATTTCCGGCACGGCGAGGAAGAAGGCGGATGCGCCTCTTTTTTCAAGTCGCTTCGAAGTATTCCAAGACGAGCTTCCTTGATGATTCCATCAATGCTCACGTCGCGGCGTCAACCAATGGCTTGACCGGGTAGTGTCTTAATTTGAAATTTAATGACTTCGTTGCCATGATGACCCAATCAGATGGAAATACTCTGCGGCGTCACAATCCCCATAGCATAGCTTCCGTGCAGAAGCAAATTCAACCGGATGACGGTCGGACGCCCGTGGGGGGCGTAGGTGGCGCCGTCGGATTTCTGAGGGGTGGGAGTCACGGGAGCAGAGGGAGTGGGAGCGGCGGCGCGGCCGGGCCGCACTGCGCCGGTCCCGTGACGAGAAGCTGGACAAATTGGCGGCGTGCCTGGGGCATGACAGAAGGCATGGTGGGCGGGAAAGCTGCGGGTGTGAGCCGGCATTTAATGGGAAAGGCAAAAAACGAGGTTCGCCCATGTTCGACTGCCCGGACTTTAGGGTGGATCGGGTGGACCGCCTTTGCTTCTGGGTTGGCTCACGAGCCGCAGTTCCCTTCGCCCTATGCTGGATTAGCGTTAACACGCACTGTAATGTATGTTCATGAAATTTCGGATCACATCACCTCATAAAATTATCCTCGCGCCGGTAGATTTCTCCGCAGTCACTGCCTGCGTTTGTGAAACTGCGGTGGCGCTGGCCACGACCACTACGCCTTTCTATGAATTGTACGTGGGCAGCACAATCCATCGCGTGCTGCTTAAGGCCGCCTGCCCGGTGGTCGTCATTCACGACGGGCCTAAATGTAACGACACGTTTTTATGCCAGCCAGAAATTTGGGTCGTGGCTCAGTTTGAATTTCCGTCGTAAAAGGGTGGAGGCCCTACCCGCAAGGCCCTATAACCTCAGGAGGAGGGCCAGCCGCGTTCAAACTACCAGTGCAACTGGATCAAGTCCACCCTAGCCAGGCCCGGTTCGAGGCTGTGGAGATCACCGCTGAGACGGCTCCTGGGCGTTGCGTCGATGACAAGGCGAGCATGCTCGATGTCCCATGAGGCGATTTCCCATGGTGCCCGTTTGGCCTGCGCTTGCGATGACAGGGGCTTATGGCTTTTTAGGACCACAGGGGGTAATTGGACTGTTGGTCCACCTGCCGGAGCAGCGGTAGGATTGGTCGCGGGTGGCGGCGAAGCCGCCGGTTGATTGCTGGCCGCCGTCTGGGTCGCGGAGGGCTGAGCCAAGCCC
>CAIQBC010000222.1 GCA_903869955.1 uncultured Opitutia bacterium | reverse complement strand
CTGCTGCTCGACGAGCCGCTTGCCGGCCTCGACACGCCGCTGCGCGAGCGTCTGCTGCCCTGCATCGCCCGCGTGCGGGACGAGTTCGCAGTTTCGATGCTTTACGTCACACATTCGGCCGACGAGGTGATGACATTGTGCGACGAGGTGCTGGTGCTCGTGCGTGGTTGCGTCGAGCAGCGCGGCCGGCCGGCCGAGCGGTTTGTCGCGGCGACAAGTCCGCGCCATGTGTTGCGCGACCCGGCGGAGGCAAACCTCCCGAAAGGGTAAAGGTGCGGCTCAAGGCGGGGCCGGTTAACGCTCAATTTTGTTTTCAGGCCGCGATCACTGTTTCCGTCCCCAGTTTATTTCCCGCGCTCTGTCATTGGACGCGGAGTTTTTTTCGGGCGAAAGAGATGTCTGGAGCAGATTAAGGTGCCTATCGTGGCCTACAGCGTCAGCCGCAGCCCGTCGTAGGCCGGCTCCATGCCGGGGGGGAGCGCGGCGGCTAGTGCGGCGTGGTCGTTGAGATGCGTCAGGTGCGTGAGCAGCGAGCGCGGTGAGGCAATTTCGCGGGCGACGGCCACGGCTTCGCCAATCGTCATATGCGTTGGGTGCGGATGGATGCGCAGGCCGTCAAGCACGACGGCAGTCGCCCCGCGCGCGAGTGCGACGGCAGGAGGAGGCACCGTTTTGCAATCGGTATAATAGGCGAATTTCTTCCCGCTGCTGCGTTCCGTGAAGACCAGGCCGAGTGTTTCTACCCCGCCGTGAGGGAGCGGCACGGATTCGATGGTGCCTTGCGGCAAGTCGAGTTTCGCCGGCATGGGGGAGAGCCTGAAGGCCGCGTAGCCTTTGGCCGCGGGTTGGTCGGCGATCGCGTAGGGAAACACCGCTTTGACGCGGGCCAGGCCCTCCGCAGTCGAATAAACCGGCAGCGCCGTGCCGCCGAGCAGGTCGCAGAAACGCCGCAGGTCGTCCATGCCCGTGATGTGGTCGGCATGGCCGTGAGTAAGGATGAACCGATCCACCCACAGGATGCGCTCACGCAGACATTGCAGGCGGAACTCCGGGGCGGCGTCCACCTGGATATGCAGGCCATCCATGACCACGTGGATCGAGGCGCGCGTGCGGTGGTTGCGTGGGTCGGTGGAGGTGCAGACGGCGCACTTGCACGCGATCATCGGCACGCCCTGCGACGTACCCGTGCCGAGAAAAATGACTTCCATAGTGGCCGCCCACGGAACACCCGAAACCCACGGAAGGAAAGCAAAAGCCGGCGATTTGGATGCGCCGGATTAAATCTCACGGCGCAGTGGGCGAAACCAGCAAAGCCAAGCAGGGCATTTTCGACTTTGGGAGTGATCAGAGTTTAAAGCCGAGGGCGGCAAGGAAGCGCCGGGCCGTTTCGGTGGGAGCGCTGAAATCCGTGGGCGTGAGAGGCAGTTGGCGTGGGCCGGTTTGGTCGTGGAAAAAATACAGCATGGCGTCGGTCGCGTGTGCGGCGAAAGCGGTGTGGCAGCCGCCGCCGAGGGCGGTTTGGAACGCTCGTTCTAGGGTGACGCGACTCGCCGTGGGCGCGTCAAAGGCGACGGCGAATCTCGCTGCGTCGTCGGCGCGGGACTGGATGGCGATGGCCCCTTGGCCGACGGCGGGGGCCATCTCGCCGCAGCCGAGCGGGCGAAACGTAACGCCGGGCCAGACGGCAAAGCCGAGCCGGGCAAGGCCGGCGGCGGCGAGAATGGTGGCGTCGGCCACGCCACCCTCGGCGATTTTGCGCAGGCGGGTGTCCACGTTGCCGCGGATCTCGGTGAATGTTACCGCGGGAAACAGCCGCGCGACTTGCAGGCGGCGGCGCGGGCTGCCGGTGGCGATGCTTGCCGGCGTGACCACGCCCGCGCGCAACACGAGCACATCGCGGGCGTCGGCGCGCGGCAAATAGCCGGCCAGGGCGAGGCCGGCGGCCATGTCACCAGGGAGATCCTTCGTACTGTGGACGGCGATGTCAGCCTCACCGCGCAGGACCGCCTGCTCCAATTCGGAGGTGAACAGACCCTTGCCGCCGCGCTGCTCCAGGGACCATTCGGCCTGCCGGTCGCCGGTGGTGACGATTTTCAACAATTCCGTTTCAATGCCGAGCGCCACCCGCAGTTGCGCGGCGACGAGTGCCGCCTGGGCGAGTGCGAGGGGGCTTTTGCGGGTGGCCAGTATAATTTGTTTAGGCACGGGAGAAGGATGGGCACGGCGGCATTGCCACAGAGAATCGGGGTGGCGGAACCTTGCATGATGCCGCTCAACCGCGCACCTGGCCGGTGCCGGTGACGAGGTATTTGTAGCTGCACAGCTCCCGCAGTCCCATCGGCCCGCGGGCATGCAGCCGGTCGGTGCTGATGCCTATTTCGGCCCCGAATCCGAACTCGAACCCGTCGTTGAATCGGGTGCTCGCGTTCCAGAGGACGACGGCGCTGTCCACGGAGGCCTGGAAACGCGCGGCGGCGGCGGGGTCGCGGGTCACGATGGCATCGGTGTGCGCGGAGCTGTCGCGGTTGATGGTGGCAATGGCTTCGTCGAGCGTGGCGACGAGGCGGATGCCCATTGTTAGCTTGAGGAACTCGGCCTTAAGATCGTCAGGTTGGGCGACGATGAGAGCCTTGCGATCTCCTAGGGGTCTTATCCTTAAAAAACTGTCGAAGATTTTTTGGTGTTCAATTTCGTAATGTTGCAAAATTTCATGCGCTTTGCCTTCGGCCCTGAGTTGCACTCCATTTTTATGGAGTGCGGCGGCGAGCCGGGGGAGGAGCGTTTCAGCCACGTCGGCGTGGATGATGAGCTGTTCTGCGGCGTTGCAGACTCCGGGACGGGAGACCTTAGCGTTGATGACAATATTTTCAGCCATCGCGGGATCGGCGTCTTTGTCCACATAGACGAAGCAGACGCCCGTGTAGTGCTTGATGACAGGAATGGTGGTGTGATCGACGACGTGGCGGATGAGACCTTTGCCGCCACGGGGGATGATGCAGTGGATGAGGGTGTCGAGCGTGAGGAGGTGGGTGAGAGCGGCGCGGTCGGTCGTGGGGATGAGCTGAACGGAGGCGGCGGGGAGACCGGCCGCGGTGAGCGCCTGTTGGATGAGGCCGGCGAGGGCGGTGTTGGTGTGGAAGCATTCGCTGCCGCCGCGCAGGATGGCGGCGTTACCGGACTTGAGGCAGAGGATGGCGCAGTCCACGGTGACGTTGGGGCGGGACTCGTAGATGATGGCGATGACGCCGATGGGGACGCGGACTTGGCGGATGCGGAGACCGTTGGGGCGCGTGCGGTCATCGAGGATCTCGCCGATGGGGTCAGGGAGGGCGATGACTTCACGGACCGAGTTGGCGAGGTGGGTGAGCTTGGCCGGGGTGAGGGTGAGGCGTTCGCGCGCGGCGGGGTCAAGTGCGGCGACTTCGGGGGTGGCGAGGTCGCGCGTATTGGCGGCGAGGAGCGCTGGGTGCGAGGCGTCGAGGAGGCTGGCGAGGTGGGTGAGGGCAGTGTTTTTGGTGGCGGTAGGCGCGGTGGCGAGCACGAGTGACGCGGCGCGGGCGCGTTGCGCGAGGGCGGTGACGAAGGCGAGATCGGCGGACATGGGCGGAAAAGAAAGCACGAAACCCGGTAGTGACGCATTTTCAATCTGAATCCCCAAGGTAGGGAGGCTCTCCGAGCCGTCCGCGGACGCCACGGAGTGACGT
>CAIQBC010000221.1 GCA_903869955.1 uncultured Opitutia bacterium | reverse complement strand
GCCGGCCTGCACGCGGCCGGCAGCCTCATCAGCTACGAGAAGCTCAGCCCCGCGCTCGACATGACCTGTCCCGCGTTACTGATGCGCAACACCACCGACAACCCCGAATGGCGCGCGTGGATCTACCACGACCACGTCTCGTGGTTCGCCGGCTCCGGCTACGTGGCGGAGAAACTGTTCCGCGACCACTACGCGCCCGTGCGCCTCGCGTCCGCCTCGGGCGTCTTCCGCGACCTGCCCGACCGCGCCGCGTTTTTCAGCGACATCTCACAGATGAAGCCCGAGCGCTGGACGGCCGACACCGTGGACGCCATCGCCGCCCGGAGCGACGACGGCCGCCGGCTCGTGCTCAAGGCCGTGAACTACGACGGCACCCGCCACACGCTGCTCACCCGGGTGCAAGGGGCCCGTGCCCCCGCCGCCGCGACCGTCAAAATCTGGACCATCGCCGCCGCGCTCACCGACGAGAACTCCCTCACCGAGCCGGACAAGATCCACTCCGTGGAGACGATGGCGGCCTACGCGCCCGAGATGGGCTTCGACCTCCCCCCATACTCCGCCGTGGTGGTGGAGATCACGGCGCGGTGAGGGGGGACATGGAGACCACCCAGAGGACCGGCCGGGGCCAGGTATCGGATGCAGAAATTTAACGCGGAGGTCGCGGAGAGCGCGGAGGACGAAGCGGCCTTACGCGACTGGAAAACCTGCAACGCACGTGCGGGGGCGAAAATTTACCCGGCTCCGAGCGGGTGATGGCATCAGGCTGTTTTCTCCGACGTCGGCAGCAGGGAATTGATCGCCGCCGCCAGCTCGCCATTGGAAAATGGCTTGGAGAGCACGGCCCCGGCACCCATCTGGCGTGCGATGCCCAGATAACTTGCCGCCGTCACCCGTCCACCGCCCGACATGGCGATGATTTTCACGCCCGTCCACTTTTTGCGCAGCTCCATGATGGTCTCGATCCCTTCTTTTTCGGGCATGATCAGGTCGGTGATGTCACGGGCAAAACCGCAATTAAACTCCTTGCCCTCAAACCGCACATAGGACGCCACGATTTCGACCGGAAACTCGCTGCCATCCTTGCGCCGGTGCATGCTTTCACGGTTGAAGAACCCCGCTGCTCGCAAATGCCGCCAAACCTCTTGCAGGATTTGGGGCGTGGCCTGGGGGGCGATCATCGTCACCGGTTTGCCGAGCAATTCATCCCGGGCATAGCCCAGAACTTTGCAGGCCGTGTCGTTGACGTAGACGAGCTGGTTGTTGGCATCCATCCAATAGGCCGCGTCAAAATGCTTGTCCACGGACACTTTGAGCATCTCGAGCTGTGCCGTGGCCCGCTTGCGATCAGTGATGTCCTGCACCAATGACACCAGGCACCGTTTGCCTCCCAGCTCGATCAGCTCGGCATTGATCAGGACGGTCCGGCCGGCGCCGCCCCGGGTGCGGATCTGCAACTCGAAATCGCGCAAGGTCTCGCCGGCGAGCAACGACTGAAAGGTCCGGTTGCGTTCCTCTGCGCTGCTCCAAATGCCGATTTCCACCGAAGTGCGGCCAGCCAGTTCCGGCGGCGAATAACCCAGGATCTGGCAAAAGCTCTCGTTGGCCTCGATGTAAGCACCCGTTGCCATGTCGGTGATGGCGATGCCGACGGGGTTGGCTTGAAAGGCCTTGGAATATTTTTCCTCGCTCTCCCGCAGGTGCCTCACCTCCCGGCGGCGGTTCGCGAAACTCACCAGCAGCACTGCCGCGCAAACGAGTGCCAGCACGATCACGACCGCCATCGCCCAATACAGACGATGGATGCTGTGGTGGATGTCGTCCGCGTAGGTGATGCTGTTGGCGTGATTGTAGGCGAGCAACTCCTCGGCGGGCTGGATTGCGGCCACGTAAGCCGGAACCAGGGTGCCGACGAGAAAGGCGGCGCTCGCGTCGCGATCCCCGGCCAGGATCAGCGCCTCATAGGCCAGCCGCAGGCGCTGGTAGTCCGCAAACCGGCCCGTTACCCGCTCCAACAGCACCCGGTCCTGCGCCGGATTGATGATCATCGTCGCCTCATATTGTTTGGCGGCATCGGTGAATGCCTCGTCGGCGTCATGCACAATTTTAAGGTTGTCGTCCCGGGACTGGATCGTCTGCGCCGAGGCCGCCACCATCACCCACCCGACGCTGCGGGACATGGCCATCCGCATTTGGTGCGCGGCGATCGTGCCGGGCACCGCGTCTGTGCTGATTAGCTCGCTGTTGTGCTGCACCTGCCGCCCGCTGAAGTAAGCCGTCGCGGCCAAGGCGATGAACAGGCCCAGCAGCGCGATGCCGGCCAGTCTTATCCGCAGGGAAATGTCCCGTTGATACTTCATGGGCAGGATTGGTGCGACGGTGCTCGCGTTCGCTTGACGGCAGCAGAGGGGCTTTTCCGAGGCGTGAAAAGGGTTACAGGGCAAAGGCCTCATAGCCCACTGGGCTAAGCGCGTCCATAACTTTCATGGAAATAAAAACGGAGTCAGGCCGGTTTTTGACCGATTTTACCTGAGCCAGCGTTGAACGGGTGGAACAGGCGTCGAAAGGCGCGGCCGCCATTTCACTTCTTCGTGATCAGCGCGTCCAACCCCGTGACCAGATTGCCGCCGTTACGGCCGACAGCGAAGTCCACCGTATCGCCGACGTGCAGGAGCACCTCGCCCACATAAGGGCGGCTGGCGCCGTCCTGCATGATGGCGTCGGTCAACACCACCGCGCCCCTGACCAGCACGTCCACCACGACGCCAATGCCCTTCTGCTGGCCGAAGAACGCGCAACTGATGGTGTAGTTTCCGTCCTCGGGCGCCGTCCAGACCACATGCACAAACGAGGGCCGCGCCTTGGCGCCGGGCGTGAGCAGCAGCGCCCCTGATTTGAAGGTCACGTCGCCGTTGCTGAAATCGGGGCCAAAATTATACCGGACCGACGGCAGGACGTTGGCGTAGTTGGTCGGGTCGAACCAGACCGCCTCCTGGCCGTTGTCCTGCTTCGACTGTTCCATGTTGCTGAACAGCACGAGCGGATCGGTGAGGCCGACCGACCAGCCGAATTTCCAAGGGCCGTAGGGGTTCTGCACGGCGGCGAGGGAATTGAGCGCCGCGAGGTGGGCGTCATACACCACCGTGCCGGGCGTCGGCGTGGCTTTGGCAGACGGGACCGGCTCGTCAATCGGGATGGCGGCCCTTCCGGTGGCCAGGGCGGACGGGTTATCAACGCCCGGACGCATGGTGTCGGCGGCTGGCACCGGGACCACCACGAAGGCCGGGGTCGCGGGGTTGACCGGGCCGCCGTCAGGAGCCGGCCCGGTCTGGCTTGCCGGTGGCGCCGTCACCACGTCAGGCGCAAAAGCGGGCAGTGGGTCAGGTTTCGCCGGTGCCTCCGGCAGCGGCGGCAGCAAAACCGGAGCGGGCACGGCGGCCGGTGGCGATACGCGGCCGGTGGTTTCCGCCCGTCCGCCCGACGCGGCGGGACGCAAGAGATAATACGCCAAGGTTCCCGCCGCCGCAACGACGAGCAGGACCCCGAGAATTTTTTTCATATTCCCCCATGGGCCCGTCCCGGGAGTGGGGCAAGCAAATACCCGGCGGGGGCCGTCACTTTTCAAGCCGCCTGAAGCCGGGCGGACGTCGCCGCCTCCATGTACCCAATTAAATATTACACCCTTGGTCCACTGGCAGATGCCGCTTGACCAGCGGGCCCGGCGGAACAGGAATAGCCCGTGGCGGTCCCTCAAAAACCGCCCGCACATTTCCCCATGAAAACTAGCCTCGCACGCCCGATCTCTCTTCCCAGGCCAAGCCAGCTCCAGGCCCCAAAGTCTGATGCCAAGCGCGCGCGCCTGAGCCCGCTGTTGCTGGGGGCCATCTTGGCCTGGGCGGGTGTGCCGGGTCTGGCGCAGCCGGCCCCGGTGCCGGTTTTCACCCCCTTTCACGCCAGCGGAATGTATGAGGTGGGGGAACCGGCCGGATGGACAGTCACCTGGCCCGAAGGGGCCACGGCTCCGGCCGGCAAATACACGTATACGGTGAAGCGCAATCAGCAGGACACGCTGCGGACCGGAGAGTTTGAGTTCTCCGCCGGCAAGGTGACCATTGAGGTGCCATCGAACGAGCCGGCGATGTTGAATGTGCAGGTCACCCTTCCGGCCGTGGCGGCACCTGCGCCTGCTCCGACCCCGGCGGCAGCTCCAGCGGCGGTACCTGCACAGCCGCCAGTTGCGGCCGCGCCAGGAGCCGCCCCTGCGGGTGGCGCGCCGGCCGGC
>CAIQBC010000220.1 GCA_903869955.1 uncultured Opitutia bacterium | reverse complement strand
TTCACGATCCGGTGGCAGGCCGCGACTACGCGCAACGCCTCGCCCGGCTCGCCCGCACGGTCGCCGACCGCGTGCTGATCGTGATGCGCGTTTATTTTGAGAAGCCGCGCACCACCGTCGGCTGGAAAGGCCTCGTGATGGATCCGCATCTCGATGGCTCGCACGACATCGCCGCCGGGCTGAGGTTGGGGCGCGCGTTTCTGCGCGACGTGCTCGATCTCGGGCTGCCGACCGCCACGGAGTTTCTCGACCCCATCACGCCGCAATACGTCGCCGACCTCGTGTGCTGGGGTGCCATCGGCGCGCGTACGGCTGAGTCGCAGACGCACCGCCAGATGGCCAGCGGCCTCTCAATGCCCCTCGGTTTCAAAAATGGCACGGACGGCTCCATCCCGACCGCCATCAACGCCATCAAGGCGGCCGCGCATCCGCAGACTTTCCTCGGCATCAACCTCGAGGGCGCTGCCGCCGCCGTCGCCACGCGCGGCAACCCTGACTGCCACCTTGTCCTGCGTGGCGGTGCGACCGGCCCGAACTGGTCGCCGGCCCACATCGCGCAGGCCGAGCTGCTTCTCGCCAAGGCGAACCTCCCGCGCGCCATCCTGGTGGACTGCTCCCACGACAACTCCGCCAAGCAGCCCGAGCGCCAGCCCGAGGTCATGCGCGCGCTCCTCGCGCAGATCGCCGCTGGCAACGCCTCCATCATGGGCGCAATGATCGAGAGCAACCTCGTTGCCGGCAGCCAGCCTTTCCCGCAGCCCGTCGAGAAACTTCGCTACGGCGTGAGCATCACCGACGGCTGCATTGACTGGCCGACGACTGAGAAACTCATCCACGAGATCTACGCCGCCCTCGCGCCGCGCTTCGCATGATTTTTTGGCAACGCGGTGAACGCGGAGGTCGCGAAAGCCAACCATAACGAAATTTGCTCGCCGCCCGCTGTGCTCCTTTATCTTTCTTCCCCCTAAAAATTATCCGTGTCCTTCGCGTCTTCCACGTTTAATAAGAATCTCCCATGAAATCCCCCATCCGTGTCGCTGTCACCGGAGCCGCCGGCCAGATCGGCTACTCCCTCCTCTTCCGCATCGCCTCCGGCGCCATGTTCGGCCCAGACCAGCCGGTGATTCTCCAGCTCATCGAGGCGCCCATCGAGAAAGCCCTCAAGGCGCTCGAAGGCGTCGCGATGGAGCTCGACGATTGCGCCTTCCCGCTCCTCCACGGCATTGTCCAGACCTCCGACCCTGCCATCGGCTTCAAGGACGCCAACTGGTGCCTCCTCATCGGCGCGAAACCCCGCGGCCCCGGCATGGAGCGCGCCGACCTCCTTAAGGACAACGGCAGGATCTTCACTGCGCAGGGCAAAATTATTGACGAGGTCGCCGCCGCCGATGCCCGGGTCGCCGTGGTCGGCAATCCGGCCAACACCAACTGCATGATCGCCGCCAGCCATGCGAAGCGCCTCCCGGCTGACCGTTTCACCGCGATGGTGCGCCTCGATCAAAATCGTGCCCAGTCCCAGCTCGCCAAAAAGGCCGGCGTTCCGCTCGCCGCCGTCCAGAATATTTTTATCTATGGCAACCACAGCCCGACGATGTTTCCCGCTTTTGCGCAGGCAACCATCGGTGGCAAGCCTGCGCCCGCCGTCATCCCTGACCTCGCGTGGTTGCAAGGTTCGTTTTGTGAGACCGTCGGCAAACGTGGCGCTGCCATCATTGCGGCGCGCGGGGCGTCCTCGGCTGCCTCCGCTGCCAACGCCCTCGTTGATCACGTTCGCTCGCTCGTCACGCCCGGCGCGATCCACTCTGTCGCGGTGAAGAGCAATGGCGCCTACGGCTTCGATGCGAACGTCTGGGCCGGCGTCCCCGTGCGCACGACGACGCCCGGCAGCTACGAGATCCTCACCGGCCATGCGATGGACGACTTCGCGAAATCCAAGCTCGCCGCCACCAACAAGGAGCTGACCGACGAGCGCGCGCTAGTCGCCGAGCTGCTGGGCTAGGAAAGGCATGACACCGACCGAGCAAGTCGCAGAAGCTTGGAAGGTCGCTGCCGCCTCCCTTGGCTTCTCATTTGTGACGCCTTTCGTGCTGGAAGAGGATGGCCAAAGAATTTCCTAACCGGGCTTTGCCCCCGATTTCGGCAGTGAGAACGGTGCGCTCATGTTGGCGGTTGAGGATTTCCAAAATTATTCACGGCAGCCTTGGGCCGGTGCCGCCAAGAAAAAATCCATTTACTTTTCCCGCGTGAATGCGGCTCTTTACGGCGTTTATGATAGGACTTTGATCATCGAGACGCTAAACGATTGGGGTTGGTTTCGGAAAGACTGTGCTCCTCCCGCTTGGTATTCGGGCCCGCCGTGGTCGAGCTGAGAATTTCCAGCCCTCGGAGCTGGCATTTGTCTTCTCACCCGATCAGTCCGCCCAGCGCCTTGCTCATGGCGAACACCCCCCGCACCGCCGCGAACCCGTCCATCAGCTCCGCCGGTGCGCCCGCGCGCGGGAACACCATGTCCAGCGTCGCGCCCGTGCAGCGCACCCGCGCGTCCACGCCCGCGACCGCGAGCTCGCACTCGCGGCAGTCCGACGGATAGCTCACGCGCAGCCCGCCCTCGCCGTCGAGCGCTTCCACCGCATCAATGACTGTCTCGACCTGCGCGCCCCTTTTAAGTGCGAACGAGATCTCCGAAAATTTCCCGGCAAAGATCGCCGCAAACTCCGCCGTCCGCGTCAGTTCCGCGCTCCGCAGCCCGTGCAAAGTCGTCGTCACTGCATAGCGTGCCGGGCCGCCCTCTTCCAAGGTGTAAAAGATCTCCACCGCAAAATCCTTCGCTGTCAGTGCTGCGAGCGGGCTCACCACGCTCAGCGTCAGGTCCTTGCGTCGGTAGCCCAGTCCCGCGCGTATGGCCTGAAACAACCGCTCTGCCTCCGCCGCGAGCTCGCCCTCGCAGATTTTACCGAGGAAGGCGTTCGTGATCGCGTTGGCCGCATCGGGCACCGTGTGGTGCTGTTTGCGAAATCCGGCCAGCGCTTTCACTGCACCTCCACCGCGTCCGATGAAGCTGATGTCCGCGATGATGCTGGAAGGAAGCTCGCCCGTCATGTCCGCCGAGCAAACCCGCTCAGCGCTGCGCCGCGAGCTAGAAACGCCACCGCGTCGCGACCCCTGGCATGCAGACGGGAGCGCCAAGGTGGGCCTAGCAGGATGAGTCAGGATGGATTTTGGGATTCGAACCGAGGCGCTGACCCCCGAGGAAGAACAGCCAGATCGCCAGTCCTTGAACAAGATGGTAGAGGTCGTTGTGATTGAACCAGGGCGCAGGCGCCCAGCGCAGTTGCTGGATGAGCGCCGCGAGCACAGAGAGGCCCACGGCACCGAGCATCCACGGCCGCCACCTGCGGCGTGTGAGGGCGGCGCAGGCGGCGAGCATCAGCATGGCCGAGCCGTAGTCGCAGATCACCACGATGTATTCCGAATGAAACAGCGCCACAGCGGTGAACGCGGAAAATTTAAGCCAGACGATGTTTGCCCACACGGTGCGGGCAGCGGGTGGGGCAAGTTCGTGGACGAGCGCGAGCATCATCGCAGCGCTGGTCAGGCCAAGGAGCAGCATGGCCGTGAGCCACAGCAGCGAGGCGACGGAAGCGGGCAGCCCGGCTTGGAAGCCGTGCCAGGAACCGCCGGCGAAGGAGCCGGCTGCGGTGAATGCCAGCGCCCGGCCCCACCAGCGGCCGGGGAGGGTGGTGGGCGCGGCGATGCGGCGCAGCCGCCATGCGCATCCGGCGGAGAGCGCGGTGAGCACGTAGTCGGTGGCGAGTGTGGCCGGCTCGTGGAGGGTCATGGGGCGGCGTTGGTGAAAAGGGTGCGGTAGTGGCGATACCAGTCGCTTGTGAACAGCTCGCCGGGATCGTGCGCTCGTTTCAAGGCGAGGAACTCGCGGAAGCGCGGGTGGGCCGCCTCGACTTGCGCCCGTGTGGCCCAGCGGTGGTAGGTGAGGAAATAGCTGCCATCAAGGGCGAGTGCGAGGCGGTAGTGTCCTAATTGGGGTAATTCCTCACCTGACGCATAAAACCGTCCGCCAGCTAACATAAGACTGCGGGCGATGGGGAGCGCCGTTGAAGTGACGTGGCTGGCCTTCGTGCCCAGATCATTCAGTTTGGATGGCAGGCTTGGCAAGCCGGGGATGACCATCGTCCTTCCAGTCGCCGTTCCGAAGTAATGGTAATTACACACAGTCATTGGGTTGCTCGGGCAGCTTCGGACCATTTGCGCGTGGAAATGGAGATTTCAAAAAAACGGGCGCGTTTTTCTCCAGCCTTTCCGCTTGCCGCGAGTTTGGCCAATCTCAACCCTCGTTGAAATCCACGTCATGCCCAAGCGCACCGACCTCAAGTCCATCCTCATCATCGGCGCCGGCCCCATTGTCATCGGCCAGGCCTGTGAGTTCGACTATTCCGGCACGCAGGCGTGCAAGGCTCTCCGTGAGGAGGGCTACCGCGTCATCCTCGTCAACTCCAACCCCGCCACCATCATGACCGACCCGGAGTTTGCCGATGTGACCTACATCGAGCCGCTCACGGTCGAGATTTTGGAAAAGATCATTGCGGTCGAGCGCCCGTCGGCGCTGCTGCCCACGCTCGGGGGCCAAACGGCGCTCAACCTCTCGATGGATCTGAACAAGGCCGGCATCCTCGCCCGCTACGGCGTCGAGATGATCGGGGCCAAGCCCGACGCGATCAACAAGGGCGAGGACCGCCAACTCTTCAAGGAGGCCATGATCAAGATCGGCCTCGATGTGGCGAAATCCCGCACCGTGAAATCTATGCCGGAGGCGCGCGACGCGGCGGAGCTGCTCGGCGTGTTTCCCCTTATCATCCGCCCGTCGTTCACCCTGGGCGGCAGCGGCGGCGGCATCGCCTACAACCGCGAGGAGTTTGAGCGTATCTGCGCCAACGGCCTCGATCTCTCGCCGGTTCACGAGGTGCTGGTCGAGGAGTGTTTACTGGGCTGGAAGGAGTTTGAGATGGAGGTCATGCGCGACCACAAGGACCAGTGTGTCGTCATCTGCTCCATCGAGAACTTCGACCCGATGGGCGTCCATACGGGCGACTCCATTACCGTGGCGCCGGCGATGACGCTCACCGACAAGGAATATCAGGTCATGCGCGACGCGTCGTTCGCTGTCATTCGCGAGATCGGGGTCGAGACGGGCGGCTCCAATATTCAATTTTCGGTGGATCCGGTGACCGGCCGCATGGTTGTGATCGAGATGAACCCGCGTGTTTCGCGCAGTTCAGCGCTCGCTTCGAAGGCCACGGGGTTTCCCATCGCGAAGATCGCTGCCAAACTTGCCGTCGGCTACGCGCTGGACGAGCTGCGCAACGACATCACGCGGCTCACGCCTGCGAGCTTCGAGCCGACGATTGACTATGTCGTGACGAAAATTCCGCGTTTCACCTTCGAAAAATTTCCTGACGCCGATGCGACACTCACCTCGGCGATGAAATCTGTCGGCGAGGCGATGGCCATCGGGCGGACGTTCAAAGAGTCCATGCAAAAATGCCTCCGCTCGCTTGAGACCGGGGCGCGCGGCTTTGGCGGCGGCAAGCACGGCGGTGATGAGCCACCCGACGACAAGACCATCCGCACCAAGCTTGCCACGCCCAACGCCGAACGGATTTTCTATCTTCGCTTCGCCTTCATGGCGGGCTACACCGTCGGGCAGATCTTTGACCTCACGAAGATTGACCCGTGGTTCCTGCACCAGCTCCGCGAAATTTGGGAGATGGAGGCGGCGTTGAAAAAACAGACGCTCGCGTCGGTCTCGACCGACGCGTTTCGCCGTGCGAAGCAGTTCGGGTTCTCCGACGCGCAGCTCGCCCACTTGCTCAAGAGCGACCTCACGACCGTGCGCGCCGGTCGGAAGCAGCGCGGCATCCAGACCACCTACCGGCTCGTGGACACCTGCGCGGCGGAGTTCGAGGCGTTCACGCCGTATTATTATTCGAGTTACGGCGACGAGAACGAGATCCTTCCGCCCACCGGCAAAAAGAAAATCATGATCCTCGGCGGCGGCCCCAACCGTATCGGGCAGGGCATCGAGTTTGACTACTGCTGTGTCCACGCGAGCTTCGCCCTGCGCGAGCTGGGCTACGAGAGCGTGATGGTGAACTCGAACCCCGAGACCGTCTCGACCGACTACGACACGAGTGACCGGCTTTACTTCGAACCGCTCACGCTCGAGGATGTATTGGAAATTTATCAGCAGGAGAAATGCGACGGCGTGATTGTGCAGTTCGGTGGTCAGACGCCGCTCAATCTTGCCACTGCGCTCAAGGCGAATGGGGTCAACATCATCGGCACCTCGCCCGAGAGCATCGAGGCCGCCGAGGATCGGAAGCTGTTTGCCGCCATTTTGGACCAAGTTGGCCTCAAGCAGCCGGCCAACCGTACCGCGCTCAGTGAGGCCGAGGCCATCGCGGGCGCGGCTCAGCTCGGCTACCCGGTGCTCGTGCGACCGTCGTTCGTGCTTGGCGGCCGTGGGATGTTCATCCTCTACAGCGAAGATGACCTGAAGGCGGTCGTGCGGCAGGTCTTTGATGTCATGCCCGGCAAGCCCGTGCTGATCGACAAATTTCTGGAGGACGCCATCGAGCTCGACGTGGACTGCATCAGCGACGGCGAGATCAGCGTCATTGGCGGAATGCTGGAGCACATCGAGTTTGCCGGCGTCCACTCGGGCGACGCGGCCATGGTCATGCCGCCGCACACGCTGTCGCCGGCCATGCTTGGCACCGTGCGCGCGGCCACGCACGCGCTTGCGCGCGAGCTGCGTGTTGTCGGCCTCATGAACGTCCAGTTCGCGATCAAAGATGACCTGCTCTATGTGCTGGAGGTCAACCCCCGCGCCTCGCGCACCGTGCCGTTCGTCGCGAAGGCCATCGGCGTGCCGCTCGCCAAGCTCGCCGCCAAGGTGATGACCGGCGCGAAGCTGCGTGACCTCGGCTTCACCCGCGAGCTGACACCGAAACATTGGTGCGTGAAGGAAGCGGTGTTTCCCTTCGTGCGCTTCCCCGGCGCGACCATCGCGCTCGGCCCCGAGATGCGCTCAACCGGCGAGGTCATGGGCCTCGACGCCGACCTTGGCATCGCGTTCGCCAAGGCGCAGGCGGCGGCCAAGCCCGGCCTGCCGTTGTCGGGCAACGTGTTCCTGTCAGTGAAGGACGCCGACAAGACCCGCGCGGTCGCGCTCGCGCGCGAGCTCGTCGCGCTGGGCTTCGCCCTCTGCTCGACCAGCGGCACCGCGCAGCACCTCACGGACAACGGCGTGCCCGTCACGCGGATCGCCAAGATCGACGAGGGCCGCCCGACCGCAGTGGACATGATCAAGAACGGCCAGATCCAGCTCGTCTTCAACACGCCTGGCGGGATGGTGCCGCGCAAGGATGAGAACAAGATTCGGCAGGCGGCCTACGCCCACAACGTGTGCATCATGACGACAATCACCGGCGCGGCGGCGGCGGTGAATGGCATCCGCGCGCTCAAGCGCCATCAAGTCGGCGTCCGCCCCATCCAGAGCTACAAGGGCAATGTGACGGAAGTGTGAGCAACGCTTGATGGCACCCGCCGCATTTTGCTTCCCGGTGCGACAGGGTATGCTATGCTCTCGCGCCGATGCCCGACCAGCCATCCCGTCCTGCCGCCTTTCGCCACGCCTTTTTTACCGGGCTGCTATTGCTCGCGCCGTTGGTGGTCACGGTGTGGGCGTTTCTCAAAATTGTGGGCTTCTTTGGCAGTGTGCTGCCGGATTCACTGCGCGACAAGCCCGGGGTCGGCCTGCTGTGGGATATGCTCGCGACGGCGGTCATGGTGTTGCTCATCGCGCTGCTTGGCTGGCTCTCGCACTATGTGCTCGGCAAATACCTCCTGAGGGTTGGTGACCGGTTCATCCGGGAGATCCCCGGTGTGAGCGCCGTCTATAACACGGTCAAGCAGATCGTCGCCACGTTCGGCCCGCAGGGTCGCAGTGCGTTCTCCAAGGTTGTGCTCATCGAGTTTCCTCGTGCCGGCGTGTGGTCCGTCGGCTTCGTTACCAACCAGTCGCCGGGGGAGGCGGGAGCCGTCCTGGCAGCGGAGGTCTGGGCCGTCTTTGTGCCGACCACCCCCAACCCAACTAGCGGTTTTCTCCTGTTCGTGTCGCGCCGCGAAGTGCGCGAGCTCGAGATGAGCGTGGGCGACGGCATGAAGCTGATCATTTCCGGCGGCGCCGTCGTGCCGCCGTGGCCGGCGGGAGAAAAACCGCCCATGCCGGTGCCGGCCGCCCCACCGTGAAATTCGTTGGCCACAAAAAGGTGCGAGCGATGCCAAAAGGAGCAATCTGTGCCGCTCGCTCCCCGTCCATCATCTCTCCCTCTTTCGGGTGTTGAGGCTTTTTTGGCCAGCCAAATTTCTGTCCTGACCCCATGTCCGGCCCCGCACTCCAGACCGATGCCTTCGTGCTCGTGCGGCGTCCGCCCGCCGAGTCGTGCCAGACGCTCACCGTCTTCTGCACGACGCACGGCGCGTTCACCATCCTCCAGCGCGTGCCGAAAAAACCGTCGCCGTCACGTCTCGTGCTCGACCTCTTCGACGAGGCTGCGCTGATGCTCGAAAGCTCCGCTGGCGGCGGCCCGTGGTTTGTGCGCGAGGCACGGCTGCTCGCACGCCCGGCGGGAATCGGCCGTAACTACGAGGCGCTGCGTCAGGCCAGCGCGCTCGCCACCCTCGTTGCACGCAATCCCGTACCCGCCGAGAGCCGTGCCCGCGTCGCCACGCTCTTGCGCGAGGCCTTTGCGGCCTTCGCGACCGACGTGCCGCCAGCCCCCGTGTATTTCAAAAGTCTCTGGCGCTTCGCGCGGGATGAAGGACACCCACTGCGCGAGCAATGGCTCCCGTCACTGCCTCCGGCCCGGCGCATCGAAGCCGAGCATCTTCTCCATACTCCGCTCGCCGGCCTCGCCGCTGCAAAAGACGCTGCTGCGGCAGAAGCCCTCGCCCGCCGTCTCGAAACCTACCTGCGCGGCCACACCGAGTTGGTGTTGGACTGACGCGGAACGGGTGGGACAGCGGGGTGTGTGGACTGCAATGCGTTGGATGGCGGCAACAATCCCCTGTGTGTGCGCCGCCCCTTTCTCCTTTCGCGCTTCCTCTTTCTCCTGTTTCCTTCCGCCGCATGGACGCCCCGTCGCCGCCTGCGCCTTCGCCCGCCCAGCAGCGCAAGCCCAGCTTCCCCGTCGCCGTAGTGTTGCGCGAATACCTGCGCCGCTACCGCCGCGAGCGCGAGCTGCCCGTCACCTACGCGCGCTTGCGCCACTTCGCCGAGTCCGCCCCCCTGACCGACACCGCCGGCCGGCCCACCCTCTGGGAGACCGTCGTCTACGACCAGATCGAGATGGAGTCGTTGCAAGAAGGCCTGAAAAAAATCTACGCCATTTTGCGCGTGGACGGCGACCTTTCGGTCATGCGCCACCTCTATGTGGACCGCATTGATTTCTGCGCCTTCGGCAACTCCACACCGTTCCGCATCCGCATCGTCAACGCCTACAACGACAATGCTGACTACTTCTACGTGAAGCGCGCCGACGCTTCGCGCATCTACGGCCTCGAGCTCGAGCACGTCCTCTCGCCCAACCGCATGAACTACCTCACCTGCGGGGCCACCCTCGTCGAGGAGCACGTCGCCGGCATCCCCGGCGACATGTTTATCGCCCGTGGCCTCGGCGGGCGCGACCTCCGCCCCATCCGCCTCGCCAAGGAGCTCGTCAAGTTCAACGAGCGCTGTTTCGTCCGCCTCCTCGGCGACATGCGCGCCTACAACTTCGTCGTCGTCGTCACCCCCGACTTTGAGGACGCGCAGGTCCGCATCCGCGCGATGGACTTCGACCAGCAGAGCTACGAGGGCCGGCTCAACTTCTACCGCCCGCAGTTTTTCAAGGACAACGGCCCCCTCGCGCTCTTCTGCGTGAAACACCTCCGCCTCGAGACTGCGCTCCAATACCAGCGCGAGGAGCAGGTGCTCATGCTCCAGCGCGCCGCCGTCTCCGAGGAACGCCTCCGCCTCCTCCTCGCCGCGATGTCGGCCGACGCCCTCGCGCCCGACGCGCATCTCCACGAGCTACGCGCCGAGCTCGCCGAACACTACAAACGCGACGCCTACCTGCGCTGCGACTCGATGGGCGCGCTCGTGCGCGAGAACCTCGAGTCCATCCGCCAGCACATCGCCACCTCCCCGCTCGACGGAACAGCGCCAGGAGAGTGAGTCTTAGCTGGAAACAATTCTTGCCACCCTCTCCATTAATGGCTGAACAACGATCAACTTTTTTCTAAAGCTATGACTCAGCATCTCCTCATCGGTGGTATGGTTGCGGCGGGTCTTGATCCCACGGGCGAATTTCTTCTTACCGTATCGCATTCCGGTCGCGGGGTGTTCGCTACGCGCACATGGCAACGCGTTGCGAGGGACGCACTGCTCGCCTATCCAGAAGCAGGCCATGCCGTGGGAATTGGACCGATTGCAGGCGTCAAAGTGCAAGTGAAGGAGTTAGACTACCAGACCGGCGTGCTGCAATTCACGACGCCCGATGGCGCGACAACCTTTGAATACGATTCGGGCACACTTACAGTTACTACGAACGCTAGAGGCGAAACATCAGATGGTGCTGAATAAATAGCGTCCCTTTGGTCACGCCGCCCCCGCCCGCACCGCGCAGTTGACCCACTCGGCCGGGCCGCCGTCGGCGAAGTGCTCCTTTTTCCAGACAGGCACGCGCGCCTTGGTCTCGTCAATGATGAAGCGGCACGCGTCAAACGCCGCGCCCCGGTGCGCCGCCGCCACGCCCACCCACACCGCCAGCCCACCGACCTCCAGCCGCCCCGTGCGGTGGACGCATGCCGCCGCCACGACAGGAAATTTCGCCAGAGCCTCGGCCACGACGCGCGCGCCCTCCTTCACGGCAAGATCGCCAAACGCCTCGTATTCGAGCGCGCTCACCGGCCGCCCCTCGTGGTGGTTTCGCACCCAGCCCTCAAACGTTACGCACGCCCCCGCCCCCGGCGCGGCCAGCGCGCGCTGGAGCGCGGTGGGATCGAGCGGATCGACGGAAAGGCGAAACATGGTCGAGAGAGTGAGGAAGAGGGTTTTGATTTCAACGCAAAGCCGCCAAGCCACAAAGACGGGCTGATTTTGAACCACAGAGGCACGGAGGACACAGAGAAAACCGGGTCTTTCTAAATTTATTCCTCTGTGCTCTCCGTGTCTCTGTGGTTCAAATTGGTTTCAGATTGAATTTTGCGCCTTTGCCTCCTCGCGCCTTTGCGTTAGAAACTCCGCTCATGCCTGTGCCTTCGCCCACGCTCCTCGTCCTCGCCGCCGGCCTCGGCTCACGCTATGGCGGGCTGAAGCAGCTCGACCCCGTCGGCCCGGCGGGCGAGATCCTGCTCGACTACGCCGTGTTCGACGCGTTGCGCGCCGGCTTTGGGCGCGTGGTGTTTGTTATCCGCGAGGAGTTTGCGGTGGAGTTTCGCGCCCGCGTCGCTGCCAAATACGCCGGTCGCACCCCCGTCGAGTTGGTCTTCCAGTCCACCGCGATCCTCCCGCCCGGCTACGCGCTGCCGCCCGGCCGTGAAAAACCCTGGGGCACCGGTCATGCCGTCTGGTGTGCGCGCCAGGCCGTGACCGGCCCCTTTGCTGTCATCGGCGCCGACGACTTCTTCGGCCGCGACGCTTTCGTCCAGCTTGCCAAATTTCTCTCCTCCGCTTCGGGTCCCGAAAATCGAGAATCCAAAATCCAAAATCCAAAATTCGCATTAGCGGGCTACCGCCTCGCCAACACTCTCTCCGAGCATGGCGCAGTCGCGCGCGGCGTCTGCACCGTGGACGCCACCGGCCGTCTCACACGCGTGACGGAGCGTACTAGCCTGTACCGCGAAGAGGTCGGTCCCGGCCGTGAATTTACCGGCGATGAGACGGTTTCGATGAACTGCTGGGCGTTCACACCGGGGATTTTCCCTGCGTTGGAAAAACAGCTCGGCGAGTTTCTCCGCGCCCACGGCCATGAACCCAAGTCCGAGTTCTACCTGCCCGAGGCCGTTTCCGCCCAGATCGCCGCCGGCACCGCCGAGGTGCGCGTGCTGCCGACGACCGCGACATGGTTCGGCGTGACCTACCGCGAGGACAAGCCGCGAGTGCAGGCCGCGCTTGCAGCCCTGCACGCCAGCGGCGAGTATCCGGCCAGATTATTTTAACCGCGGATCGCACGGATGAACACGGATGGGCGCAGCATCAATGTTCTGCTGCAGGCCAGCTCGTTGAGCTGGCTGACCCCGGGAGCTAGGTCAGCGACCTGATCTACAACCGGGCCAGGGCGTTTTTTGTTTTTATCCGTGGGAATCCGTGTAATCCGAGGTCACTCCGATGAATTTCTCCCGCGCCGATGCCGATATCTTCACGCCCGACGGTACGCCGCCTGCCGCCACGCTCGCGCGCATCACGCACCTGTGCGTGGCGGCGCACCAGGACGACATCGAGATCATGGCGCACGCGGGCCTCTGCGACTGCCTCGACGATCCGCAGCGTAAGGCGTTCGGCGGCGTGGTAGTGACCGATGGCGCGGGCGCGCCGCGCTCCGGGCCCTACGCGAAATTCACCGACGACCAGATGCGTGCCGTGCGCCGCGAGGAGCAGCGCCGCGCCGCCATGCTCGGCGGTTACGCCATCCAAATCCAGCTCGCGCATCCGAGCACCGACGTGAAGACACCCGGCCACATCGGGGTGCGCGCCGATCTGGAGAAAATCTTCTCCGGCTGCACGCCCGAGGTCGTCTATCTGCACAACCCGGCTGACAAGCACGCCACGCACGTTGCGGTATTTCTCCGCTGCCTGGAGGCGTTGCGTTCGCTGCCGGCGGCACGACGGCCCCGGCGCGTGCTGGGCTGCGAGGTGTGGCGCGACCTCGACTGGCTGGCGGATGCCGACAAGGTCGCGCTCGACAGCGGCCGACGGCCGGAGTTGGCGGCTGCGCTGCTGAGAGTGTTCGACTCCCAGCTCGCGGGCGGCAAGCGCTACGACCTCGCCACCCTTGGCCGCCGCGCGGCCAACGCGACCTTCCACACCGCGCACGCGACCGACCGCATGGAGGGCATTACCTGGGCGATGGATCTGACGCCGCTCGTCACCGACCCGGCGCTGGACGTGGCGGAGTTCACGCTGGGGCTGGTCGAGAAATTTCGGACGGACGTGGCGGAGTGGCTGAAGTGAGCGGCGACGGATTTTAACGCAAAGACACGGAGACGCGGAGGAGGAAAATAGTCAGTTTTGCTACACACGCGGCGGCAGTCCACGGATGCGACGGTCTTCATCCTCAGCTCGACAGCAATATTCTACAGCTCCTATTGCTTCAGCCAACTCGGTGTCGTAAAGCTCTGAATCATCGTCGATATGGTCGGCCACTCGCTTCTTTGCGATAGGCAACAGGTGCTCAATGCCGATCCGTTGTCGCAAACAAGTGGCCAGTTCTTGATTTGTTAACTGCTGCATTGGCTTGGTCCATGCGCCGCGAACGCATCTGATCAACCCGCTTTCATACTCGGGGTTTTGCCACGGGCCAAAAATATCAGCCAAGGTGATGGGGCCGGAAGCCATGTTTGAGCTGCTCACGCCGTCGCGATGCGCGGCACGGGGAGAGGGATGATGAACTTGCCCTTGTAGCCGCGGGCGGCGAGCTTGGGGATTAACTCGTCGGCAATGTGCCAGGAGAGCAGCATCGCATATTCGGGCTGGTCCTCGAAGAGCCGGGCCTCGTCCACCACGGGGATGGTCGTGCCGGGGATGTATTTGCCGATCTTGTAGGAGCCTTGGATCTCCAGCACGCAGTCGAGGATGCCGTCGTCGAGGCCGACGTAGTTGATGAGCGTGCTGGCGCGCGAGGGCGCTCCGACACCGAATACGCGCTGGCCCTTCGCCTTGATGTCCTTGAGTAGTGCGTAGAGGGCAATTTTGCTGTTCACGACTTTGGCGCGAAACGCTTTCAGCTTCGCGTCGGTCAGCTCGCAGGCCTCGGTGGCAAGGGAGGCGGCCACAGAGTCGCGCACGGGATATTTGCCCTTGCGTGCGGCATAGACGCGGACGGAGCCGCCGTGTGTGGGGATGCGCTTGGTGTGGATAATCTCCAGCCCATGCATTTCCAGCAGATGCTTCAGCGCGGTGACGGAGTAGTAGCGCAGGTGCTCGTGGTAGATGGTGTCGTATTGGAGCGTCTCAACGAGCGGCAGCAGGTAGTGCGACTCGGAGATGAAGATGCCGTCGTCGCCGAGCAGCTCAAGCAGGCTGTCAACGACTTCGTGGATGTCCTCGATGTGGGCGAAGACATTGGTGGCGGTGATGATCTTGGCCTTGCCGACCTCGGCGACGGCCTTTTTCACGGCGGCGCGGTTGAAGAACGCGATCTGCGTCTGGATGCCGCGCTTTTGCGCAAGCAGGCCGGCGTTGGTCGGCTCGATGCCGTAGACGCGGGCGGGCTCGACGAAGTTGCTTAGGAGCGTGCCGTCGTTGGAGCCGATATCCACGACGAGGTCCGTCTTCTTGAGCGGGTAGAGCACGGCGATCTCCTGCGAGAGTTCGGCGAAATTCTCGCGAAGGATTTTCGTCGTGCCGCTGGTGTAGGGATACGATGGCGGGAAGAGGATCGCCGGGTCCACGACCAGGCCGAGCTGCACGAGCTGGCAATGGCGGCAGCGGAGCAGCTCGGCCGGATAGGCGGGCTGCTCGGCGGGACGCGTGCCGACGGCGGGCATGGTGTTCACCGGTGGTAGATAGCCGATGAAGATGACCGGCTCGAGGTCGGCGGAGTCGCAGACCTGGCAGCGGTCAACGACGACGCTGGAGTTGGTGCCGGCAGCGAGTTTTTTCTTGGGGAGGGAGGATGACATGGTGGCGAAAGAGGGAGGGTTGAGACGGGTGGAGGAAAATTATTTGGCGGGCTGGCGGTGGGC
>CAIQBC010000219.1 GCA_903869955.1 uncultured Opitutia bacterium | reverse complement strand
GTGTCACCGGTCGATTCAAAATGTACCATCCTGGTCGAATCAAAATGTACCACCTCGGGGCGGCGTGATGGAGAGAGTTTAGTGGGTGGAGGACAAGTGCAGAGATGGAGAAAAAGGGCGGAGCGAGCACGGGGCTTGCCGCGACCAACAGGAGCGGTGCGCCCCAGCGCACCCCGCGCACAGCGGGAGGGGCTCCCGCTCCTTGGGGAGCGGGCGGGGGGTGAGGGGTTTCATGGGGAGGGTGTGGTCGCAGGGGCCGCCTTGGCCGTGAGCGCGGCGTTTTTCAGGCGGTAGCTCTGGCCGGTGATGGCGATCACCTGGGCGTGATGTAGGAAGCGGTCGAGGATGGCGCCGGCGGTCGGCACGTCTTGGAGCAGTTTGCCCCAGTCCTCGAGGGGACGGTTGCTGGTCATGATGGTGGCGCGTGTTTCGTAGCGGCGCATGATCACCTCCAGCAGATACTCGCCCGCGTGTTTGGGGAGCTGTTTGAGCCCCATGTCGTCGATGATCAGCAGATCGGGTTTGAGATAGCCACGCAGCAGGCGGTCGCGCTGCGCGAGCGCCTCCTCCGACAGGAAGTCGGCGACGAGGTCGAAGATGGAGCGGTACCGCACGACGAAGCCCTGCTTGATGGCCTCGTAGCCGAGGGCCTGTGCGAGGTGGGTCTTGCCGACGCCGGGCGGGCCGACGAACAGCACATCGGTGGCCTTGCGCACGAAGTGACACGCCGCCAACTCGTAGAGGTCCTTGCGCGAGATGCCCGCGTTGAAACGCCAGTCGAAGTCCTCCAGGTTTTTGAGCGCGGTAAACTCGGCCGCCGCGGTGCGGCGCGCGATTTTGCGCTGCTCGCGGATGTTGAGCTCGTCGTGGAGGATCAACTCCAAGAACTCGGCGTGAGAGAGTCGGTTGGCGGCGGCTTCTTGGAGCCGGACGGAGAGCGTCTGTCCGAGCGCGGACAGGCGCAGTTGTTTGAGAACGGGATCGAGGTTCATGGGTGGGAAAGAGCATCGAGGCTGTATGCCGCCAGCGGGCGGATGAGCGGATGCGTTTCGAGGAAGTCGATCTGCACCACCGTGTCGCCGTCGGTGAGCAGGCGGCGCACATCACGCAGTCGCCAGACGCCGCGGTGCTTCGCCGTGGCGGTGGCCTGTTCGAGTGCGGCGGCGGGATGGGTCTTGGTGAGGCCGACCAGCCCCTGCAGGGCCCGCAGGCCGTACACGCCGCGCTGCGCGAAGAAACCTTCCGCCCAGGCGGCGGTGTTCGGCCCGATCAACCGGCAGCGATCCAGCCAGTACGCGGCGCCGCGTTCGATGCCGCTTTTCTTGTGGGCGTGGATATGGGCGTCGGTCGTGGCGAAGCGGCCGGGCTCGACGCGGGCGTGCGCAGCCACCACCTCCTGCCGATGATTGAGGATCCGGATGACGCGCGACTCGCCCCGCACCCACACCTCGCGGCCGAGATACTCCGGCGGCACCGAGTAGTACGCCTTGGCGAACTCGACGTGACCGTCGCGATGCACCTTGCGCCGGGCTTCGGTGAAGCTGGGAAACAGCGAGTCCGGCAACGCCGATAACGCCGGCCGCTCGGCCGCGAACAACCCGCTCACCTGCTGGCGGACGGTGCCGTGGATGCGGGTGTCGGCGACGCGGCGTTCCCACTCGCCGAGGAACACGTTGTGCTCGGCGAGCGAGGGGAACGTGCGGCCCTTGAGCGCGTTGTTTTGGGCGTACTTGACGCCGGCCTCGATCTTGCCCTTGTGCTCCGGTCGGGCCGGCTGCGTCGGCAGTACGACGGTGCCGTAGTGCCTGGCGAAGTCCGCCATCTTCGGATTGAGCGTCGGATCGAACCAATCGGGCTCGAGCACCGCCGCCTTCAGGTTGTCCACGACGGTCGTCCGGGTGACGCCGCCAAAGTGCCGGAACGCGTTCTCGCAGCATCGGATGAACGTCTCGGTGTCCTGCCGCCACACGACCTCGCTGTAGCCCTTGCGCGAATGGCTCAGCACGGCGCGAAACAGATGGGGCCGCCGACGCTTGCCGTCCGCCGCGATCCAGGCGCCCTGCCCGAAGACGACCTGCATCTCCTCGCCGGGCGCACACTCCAGTCGGCGATACGGCAGCGCCAGTTGCTGGGCGAGACTGCGGACGCAGCGCTTCACCGACTCGTAGCTGCCGATGAAACGGTGCTCGGCGACCAAATCCTGGTGGATGCGGGTGGCCGACAATCCGGCGGTCACCGCGGTCGTGATGGTGGGCAGAAACTCCCGGCAGAGGCTGACCCGGCCGACCGGCGAGCCGGCGGTCGCAATGGCCGCTTTTGCCTCCGCTGCCGTCTCCGACCCGGTGGTCGAAATGGCTACTTTTGCCGCTTCCACCTCAGCAGGGCCGGCGGTCGAAATCCCTGGTTTTGCCTCGTCCAGGTAGCCGGCCACCGTCTGGCGGTGGATGCCCAGCTCCCGGGCTATGCGCCGCCGCGACCAGCCGCGGGCGTGAAGGACTTGGATCGATTGTTGTAGGTTCACTTTGAGGACGTTCACGCCGCAATGCAGCGCTCGCTGCACTGGGCGCAATTAGCCCCTCAAAGGTGGTACATTTTGAATCGACCAGCCTGGTACACTTTGACCGACCGCTGACAGCGGCCGGACGGGATCTTCTTGCACCCGGCTGTGACCGTGCCGGTTAGAGACATTCCAGCCAGCACAATCAAGAAGTGGGTCAAGGATGACGAGGCCGATGCGGCAAGCGTCAAGGTGCTCAAGCGGTGATTGTCTTCCTCGATACCTCGACAATTCTCGCCGCTTGCTGGTCGAATAGGGGCCTTTCGCGACTGCTCGTCGAGTATGCGCCGAAGGCCGATTGGAGACTGGTCACGGCAGGCTATTGCATCAGCGAGGTTGAAAAGAACGTGCGCAAGCACTCTGCGGGTGCGGTTGATTGGGTGCGCATCGTTCGCGCACGATTGGAATCGGTCGGTTCGGTTTATGTGCTCGACCGTCCGATTGTCTTCGACGCCAGGAAGGACAAACCGGTCATCTTGTCTGCGATTGGCTGCGACGCCAACTATCTCGTCACGTCCGACACGACGGATTTTGCGCACATCCTTGGCACGGTTGTTTACGGCGTGAGGGTGCGCACACCCAAATCGTTTCTCGTGGAAATGGGTGTGGTGGCGTAATGCCCCCGTGTGCGTGAACGGACAGCAGGTTGTCCTCGATTGGTTCCGTCTGGTGGCGTTGGGAGAGAGCGTTTCTGACACCATACGTTTCTGGCACGGACCGCTTCACGGAAGATCTGATCAACGAATTGCGAAGGTGTGAATACTGCGCAAATCGTTGATCGCAGTCCGACACCAAAAACGGTGAGATTTGAAACGCTTCAACTCGATCATCGGTAGTAAAAAGTGAATGTCATTTCCTGCTGCACGCCCAATACGGCCTTCATGCCATCAGTCCAGTCGCCGTATGGTGCCCGGTCGGCAATTGCGCTCACGCAGGCGCGAGCGGCCAAATTG
>CAIQBC010000218.1 GCA_903869955.1 uncultured Opitutia bacterium | reverse complement strand
GGAGGTTGGACATCAGGTTGTAGTCCACCCAGAGGCCGCCCATGGTGTAGTGCACGGCGGGGAAGATGCGCATCGGCGTCCGGTAGGCGTTCTCGTTGGTGATCTCGTGGTAGATGTCGAAGAGGTTGCCGTACCGCTCGCGCACGCCGGCCTCGCTCAGGCGCTTGATGGCGTCGGAGAAGTCGAGGTAGACGCCGAGGCCGGTCTCGCCGACGCCGCGGCCTTCGTCGCACATCCGCATGGCGGCGCGGGAGGAAACGTCGCGCGGGGCGAGGTTGCCGAAGCTCGGGTAGATACGCTCAAGGTAGTAGTCGCGGTCGGCCTCGGGGATGCTGTTCGGGTCCTTGCCGCAATCCTCTTTCTTCTTCGGCACCCAGATGCGGCCGTCATTGCGCAGCGACTCGGACATGAGGGTGAGCTTCGACTGGTAATCGCCGGAGACGGGGATGCAGGTCGGATGGATCTGGGTGTAGCAGGGGTTGGCGAAGCAGGCGCCGCGCTGGTAGGCGCGCCAGATCGCGGTGGCGTTTGAGCCGCGGGCGTAGGTGGAGAGGTTGAAGACGTTGCCGTAGCCGCCGGTGGCGAGGATGACGGCGTCCGCCGAATGCCGCGTGATCGCACCGGTCACCAGGTCGCGCACGATGATGCCCTTGGCGTGCCCGTCCACGACCACGAGGTCGAGCATCTCGCTGTGGACATTCAGCTCGACGCCTCCCGAGCCCACCACCCGCGAGAGCGCGGAGTAGGCGCTGAGCAGGAGTTGCTGGCCGGTCTGGCCGCGGGCGTAAAAGGTGCGGGAGACCTGGGCGCCGCCGAAGGAGCGATTGGCGAGCAGACCGCCGTACTCGCGGGCGAAAGGCACGCCGAGGGCGACGCACTGGTCGATGATGTTGACCGAGACCTCGGCCAGGCGGTGGGTGTTGGCCTCGCGCGAACGATAGTCGCCGCCCTTGATCGTGTCGTAAAACAGCCGGTGGACGCTGTCGCCGTCGTTCGGATAATTCTTCGCGGCGTTGATGCCGCCTTGGGCCGCGATCGAGTGCGCCCGGCGGGGACTGTCGTGGAAGACGAAGCTCTTCACCTTGTAGCCGAGGTCGGCCAGGGAGGAAGCGGCCGAGGCGCCCGCCAGGCCGGCGCCGACCACGATCACCTCGTACTTCCGCTTGTTGGCCGGATTGACGAGCTTGATCTCCGACTTGTGCCGGCGCCATTTGTCGGCGAGCGGACCGGGAGGAGTTTTGGCGTCGAGGGTGGCCATGGCGATCAGCGGGCGGCCACGGCGGGCGGCGCCTCGGTCGTGAGCTTGCCCATGAGCACCGCGCCGGGAATGGCGAGGTTGCCGAGAAAATACGCGAGGCAGCAGATCGTCACGACCGCCCGCAGCCCCCGGCTCCAGCGCGCATTGCGCCAGCCCAGGGTTTGGAAAAGGCTCTCGGCGCCGTGCAGCAAATGCAGGGAGAGCAGTCCCACCGCGAAAATGTAAAAGAGCGCGACCAGGCGATTCTCAAAACCCCGGATGACCATGGTCCGAACATCCAGGACCGGCGTGCCCGCGTGAACCGCGACCAGGCCGAGCACGCGGTAGTCGGTGGTCATGGTGTACCGCGGCAGATTCTCCTTGAACGTGGCCGTCTGGACGGAGCCCAGGGTGAATTGCGCCAGGTGATAAAGGATGAAGGCCAGCACGACATAGCCCGTCCAGCGCATGTAGCGCGAAGCCAGGGTGGCCTGGAGCCAGTGCTTGACCCGGTAGCCCTGGCCGCCCCGGGCCCGGCGATCCTCGATCGTCAACACCGTGGCCGCCCAGACATGGATCACCGCGCAGACCAGCAAGCCGATGCGGACGAGCCAGAGGGTGGGTCCGAGCGATTGGAGGAAGTGCGCGTAGCCGTTAATCCGGTCGGGATGCTCGAAGACTTGCAGATTTCCGACCAGGTGACCGACCACGAAAAGAATCAACACGATCCCCGTGACCGCCATGAGGAATTTGCGGCCTATCGAAGTGCGGAAGAGGTTGACGGCAAGATTCATTGCCTAATTCGGGGGTCAGAGGCGAGGGCTAGCATCGCTTCGTTCAGAGGCGAAGTAAAGAGGCCGCGCGCCTGCGGCGAGCTTATTAGCTAACCTCCCTGCGTCCCCAAGAATTGAAATGGGGACTCGCCGCCGCCTAAGCGGTGGCCAAGCCGCCCTTGAGCGGCGTGAATTTGCCGCTCGCGGAGGGGGCGATGCTGCGCCGGCGAAACGTGTTCACCCGCACGCCCTCGCCCAGGACGGGTGCGAGCGCTTTTTCAATCAGGCCGGGGGGCGCCGAATGGTCGGCGACGTAGTGGAAGTCCCAGCGCCCCACCCCGGCCTGGACCAGCACGTAGTGCCAGCAGGTGAATTCCGCCGGCAGAGCCAGATCCACGACGTCGGCCGAGACCAGCGCGCCATCCGGACGGAAGAAGAGGTCGCGCTCGC
>CAIQBC010000217.1 GCA_903869955.1 uncultured Opitutia bacterium | reverse complement strand
GTGGCGCAGGCGAGCTGGTTGGTTGAGTCGGTGGGGACAATCTCTTCATTTTCGGCGGTGGTGCGGTGCCCGGCCGGCTTCCCGGGAATTTTATTGGTCAGCGCGGCGAGGACAGCGGGCGCGAGGCTGTGTTGCTCGCCGGGGCGGGGGCCGAGGTTGTGGCAGTTGAGGCAGAGCTGGGAGTCGGAGTGTGCGCTGCTCTTGCCCAGCGCGCCCTTGAACCACTCGCTGGAGGAAATATCCGCCGCCGTGTGGCAGAGGGCGCAGTTGGCCGCGCCGGAGGCGTGTGGGGCCGTGAGCTCGCCGGGGCTGAAAAAGCTGTCCCGGTCGGGGTGCCCCATCGCGATGAAGATGCCGCCGAGCGTGAGTGCGGCGACCAGAATCACCGCCACGCCCCGGCGGGCGCGTACGCTGCGGTGGGGCGAGCAGGGCGGAATCGGGCGGCAGCAGGTGCCGTCCGGTCGCGGGCCGTCGGGGCACTTGCCGCCGCGGGAGTCGGCGCGGGTGCAGGTCCAGCGGTCGCCGTTCTTGCGGGGGTGGCATTCGGCGACCGCGCGGCAGTTGCCCTTCAGGTCCGGGCCGAGCGGGCAGGAGTCGCCGCAATCCTTGCGTCCACAGACCCAATTTTGGTTGGGTCGCTCGTAGTTGCTCGACTTGAAGTCAAAGGGCTGGAGGCGTTTCATGGCGGGTTAGCGGAGGCCTCCGGCAAAATAAAACACATACAGCCCGTGGAAGGCGCCCAGCAGGAGCAGGCTGGCGGTGAGGGGGATGTGGACGAAGAGCCAGTATTTGAGCAGCCCTTGGCCGGCGCGCTGGAAGTCGAGATTTTCCTTGGCCCGCAGGCACTCCGTCAGCTCCGCGAGGATGGCGTGCTCGCGTTCGTTCGTATAGCGCTCGAGCAGGCGGATCTCACCCAGGATCTTCTTCAGCGGCGCGTCGCGACGGGTGAGGTAGTGCGGCAGGCTGCGGGGCCGGTCAAAGTAGGCCTTGAGCTGCGCGGCGTAAAAATCGGCGATGGTGCAGGACTTCGTCTCCTCCACGCTTTTGAGGACGAGTGCTTCGACGTCACGTTGGAGCTTGGTGCGGAGCGCAGGGATGCGCTCGTAGATGACGTTCTCGCCGTGCTGCGTCAGCCGCGCGGGCAAGGTGCGCGAGAGGATGAGGCCGAAGATCCCGCTGACCGCGACCAGTGCAAACACACTGGCGAGCAGGCACTCAAACCGGCCGTCCGGCCAGCGGAAGCCCGTGTGGATGAGAAAAAGCAGCACCGAGAACCAGCCGGCGTAGATGTGAAACTGGGTCCACGTCGCGGCGCGGAGCAGCGGCAGGAAGGGCAGCTTTTTGCGGGAGTTAAAGAGCGCAAGCGCGAGGCAGGTCGCAAACAGCGCGAGCCCGGTGGCGACCGCCGTGTGGTGGAGCGAGGTCGCGAGATGGCGCTGCCACGTCCAGGCGCTGCCGCCCGCGATGGCGAGGAGGCCGGTGCGCACGATGATGCGGCGGGCGGAGGCGGTCAGCGTTGCAGCCATGCGGCAAGGGTGTCGGTGTCGCGGATGTTCAGCCGGGCCAGCGCGTCGTGCGGGCAGGCGCGGACGCAGGCGGGGCCGGCGGGTTGCTCCAGGCAGAGGTCGCACTTGGCGGCCTTGGTGACGGGTTTTTTTTCCTGGTCCAGCAGCGGTTCGCCGCGCGCGTCACGGATTTCGACCATCTGGATGTTGTTGTACGGGCAGCTGTTCGCGCAGGTCGAGCAGCCGATGCAGGTGGTGTCGTTGATGACCACCTGGCCTCCGGTGGCGTCGCGCGAGATGGCACCCGTCGGGCAGCCGATCATGCACACCGGATCGAGACAGTGCATGCAGGCCGTCGCCACCATGTAGGAGCCGAGCTGCTGGCCATGGCGCACGAAACGGGGGTTGTTGTCATGGCCCGCGGCGCAGGCGCGCACGCAGTCGTCGCAGCGCGTGCAGCGGTCCAAGTCAATCAGCATCGTCGCCCGGCCGTTGATGAACCGGTGGTCCACCAGGAACTCGACAAAGTCGGTCGGGAGCTTGCCGCTCAGTTGTTCCAGGGGTGAGATCGGGTTGTCGGCCTCCTCCGTGGTCTTGATCAGCTTGGGCAGCGCTTCGGCCGCGATCTTGGGGAGGACGTATTGCTCCACGACGGACGTGGGGACCACCAGCACGTCCACATAGCCGAGCGCCCGCAGGGTGTAGCGGAGGGAGACGCTCTCCTTCGTGCGCCAGTTGTGTGCGATTTCCTTGAAACCAAACATTTGCCCGCGCGCGAGGTAGCTCGCGGTGCGTTCGCCGTGGTTGTATTTTTGGCTGAGGCGCGCGAAGCCGGCGCGGATAAGGATGAGGCCGTTGGCATACTGGCCCTGCTCGGCGATCACGGGCTCGCCGCGCAGGCGCTCGACCGGGTCGGTGTCGCGGTTTTTCTTGTAGTCGGTGTGCCAGTCGAAGCCGCCGTAGGTCTCGAAACGCGTCTGGTCGGCGACGAGCTTCAGCTCCTCGGGGGAGAGGTCCTTGAAATACTCGGTCTCCCGGAGGTGGTTTTCGAGGGAGTATTTCCGGTAGTTCGTGTCCACGAACTGCTTGATCTCCGGTGCGCGGAGGCGCAGCTCGCGTAGGCCTTGCCAGCGGATTTCGAGCAGTTCGCTGGGCTCGTCCGCAAAGATGGTCGCCGTGCGTGGAGTGCGCCCGAGCGCGGCGATCTCGCCAAAAAACACCCCCGCCGAGAGCGTCGCCGTGCCGCCCTTGAGCACCGCGGGAATGTCGGAGAGAAACACCGCGCCGGCCTTGGTCGCGTCCTTGCGGCTGAGCGGGGAGCGGCTGCCGCCGGGAATCGGCGAGCGCGTGTCGCCGCTGCGCGCGGCCGCGGTGGCATCGCGCGCGGCCTGGTAGCGTGCAGTGTCGCGCACCTCGGCATGGGGCGGGTTGCTCCAGAGCTGGCCGATGGTCTCGAAGAAATTTTTCTTGTGCGTCTCGCGGCGGCCGAGGAGCGCGGCCGGGATGGCGTCCTTGCCGAGCGCGACCTTTACGGAGCCTTGGATGATGAAAAACGCGGAGTTGCCGTAGTCACCCTCGCGGACGATGACCTCCCCTTTGCCAAAGGCCCTCACGCTGGCATCGTTCAGCAGAATGTCGCGCAGCGGCGTGCTCTTCGGAAAATTCGACAGGTCAATGCGGCTGAACGGCGCGATGCTGAGCACGCGGTCCACCGCCGCAGCGTCCATCTGGCTGTCGAAGGGAACGTCCCAGCGCTGCGGGCGCGAGATGGTCGCGGTGGGTTCAGCCATGGATGGGAGAGGAAAATGGGCTGCGCACCCGCAGCCGCTGGGGAGCGCGTGGCTCGCGGCTCAGGGCGCGGTGAAGGGCGTACCTTGGTTGGCGGTCGGGAGCAGCGCATCGAGCGCGGCGAGGTCAGCGCCCTTGTAGGTGTCGCTGATTTTTTGGCCGAGGTCTGAGATGGTCTTCACGCCGGCGAGGATCTCGTCCTTGTTCGTGATCTTGACCCCCGCGCCGTCGGCGGCGGCGACCGGCTTGGGCGCGGCGGCGAGGATGGCGAGCACGTCGGTCTTGGCGGCGCCGTCGGGGAGCTTGTCGGCGATTTTCTGCAGCTCGGCCTTTGCCGTGACGATGCGGGCGTTCATGCCTTTCACAAAATTGCCCTTCTCCACTGCGTTGGCGATGCCGCGCAGGCTGTATTCGAGGTCCACCACGCGGCCCACGAGGTAGAGCATCCGTTTGCGCTCCGGCGTGTCGTCGGCATTTTTCTTGTCGGTCAGGAAATGGTGGCGCACTTCACCTTGGGTCCACGCGACTAGCTCCAGGGCGCTGCCCACCTGGTGCCCGCCGGTGTTCACGAGCTTCTCATTCGGAACTGTGTGGCACTGGAAGCAGTTCGACGCCAGTTTGTAGATGTTGTTGGGCGAGATGAAGCCAAGCTTCTCGGCATCCGCGATGTGGGTGGGCTTGGTCTTGTCGTTGTGGACCTTCGTCCAGTCCGCGCCCGCACCATGGCAGAGCTCGCAGGAGACGCCCGCAATCACCTTCGTCGCGCCCGCCGCGCCCATCGAGGTGTAGTGGCACTGCACGCAGGTGCTCTCGCTCTTGATGTTGGCAATGCCGAGTTTGCCGGCGATGTCCTTGGCCTCGGGGCGGCGGTGGAGCTCGTCGAACGTCTTGAAATGTTTCATCTCCTGCCAGGCCGCGCCTTCGAGTTTGTGGCAGGCGACGCAGGCCTCGGGGCCGGTGATCTTTGCGGGGTCCGACTGCGCGAGCGCGGGACATGCCGTGGCGGCGAGCAGCAGGAGGACGGTGGCAGTGGCGGAAAAATGGCGGCTTGGCATAAATTATGTGGGTGAGAACGGAATCAATGGTGGAATTGTCGTGCGCATGGCAACCGCTTTGTGGAAAAAATATTTGGCCGCGCTAGCAGATTTTTTGCATAAAGGGCTTGCCGGGTTTGTCCCTTTCCTTAACGAACTGCCGCATCCGCGCATGAGACTCCACCGACTCCTCGCCTGTTTTGCCACGCTTTGGCTCGCCCTCCCTGCTCCGGGCGCGGCCGCCTCCGCCAGCGATGACCTGCTCGGCGGCGATGATCTCCTTGGCGGCCCGGCCACGCCCGCGCCGCCCCGGCCCGTCTCGGCGCCGCTCCCGCCGGCGAAAAAACAGCCCGTCAACCCCGTGGACCCGCATGTGCAGGCCTTTGCCAAGGGCAACTTCCCCAGCGCCTCCGAGTGCGCCGTGTGCCACAAGCAGATTTACGACGAGTGGCGCTCGTCCAACCACGCCTATGCCTCGATCTCGCCGGTGTTTCACAAGTTCGAGCAGAAGATCAACGACCTCGCGCAGGGCACCATCGGTTATTTCTGCATGCGCTGCCATGCGGCGGTGAGCACGACCCTCGGCGAGACGCGCGACCTTGAGCTTTGGAAGCGCGCCGATGTTTCGCGCGAGGGCATCACCTGCATCACCTGCCACCGCGTGCAGGAGCAATACACCAAGGCCAACGGTGAGCGCCGCATCGAGCCGGGCGACCTCACCAAGCCCGTCCTCGGCCCGTTCAGCGGCGATGGCGTGGCGATGGTCGTGGGCCAGAAGGATGATTTTCACGTCAAGCTCTCCGACGCCGAGACCGGCCCCGGTCAGGTCATTCACAACTCCGCCGTCCAGTTCTCGACCATCAAGACCTCCGAGTTCTGTGTCTCCTGCCACCAGGTCGCTGTCCACCCCGGCATCAAGCTGGAGGTTGTGTGGGACCAGTATCGCGCCTCGCCCGCCGCCGCCAAGGGCACCACTTGCCAGGAATGCCATATGGGAAAAAATCCCGGCCTCGCCGAGGGCTACACGACCGCCGCCGCCGCCGTGGTGGGTGGCACGCCCATCAACCCCGGCCGTGAACATCACAATCATGCCTTCTACGGCCCCGGCTACCCCATCGTCCATCCCGGCATCTTCCCCCACAACCCGCAGGCGAAGAAATTTTCCATTCAGACGTGGCTGAAGTTTGACTACCGCGCCGGCTGGGGCACGCCCGCCTTCGAGAAGACCGTCGCCGCCAATCCCTCCGCCACCAGGTTTCCCGAGGAGTGGGACAGCCCTGAGGACCGCGCCGATGCCCGCGACATCGTCGAGGAAAATCTCAGGATGCTGGAGCAGAAGCGCACGCTCCGCGAGGCCGTCATGGCCAACGGTTCCCACCTCGACGGCCCTTTCTTCAAGTCCGACCCCGTCGCCGGTCAGCCGCTGAAGATCGCCTACACGCTCCGCAACACCAACGCCGGCCACAATTTCCCCTCCGGCTCGCTCGGCGCCCAGCCCGAGCTCTGGCTGAACGTCGCCCTCTTCGATGCCGCCGGCCACAACGTCTGGGAGTCGGGCTATGTGGACAGCCGCGGTGACATGGCCGACCTTCATTCGCGCGACGTGCGCGAGGGCAAGCTCCCGGCGGATGCGCAGCTCTTCAATCTTCAGACGAAGTTTCTCACCACCAACGTCAAGGGCACTGACCGCGAGATGTATCTCCCAATCAACCTCGATATTGACCAGCTCCCTTTCATCCGCCCCGCCGGCGTGCCGACCAGCGTGCTCAACCACCCGCCGTTCGTCCGCATGGAGGGCCGCAGCCTCCCGCCGCTTTCGCAGCGTGAGGCGGCCTACACCATCCCTGCCGCCGCACTCAAGTCACCCGGCCGCTATCGCCTCTCGGTCCGTCTGCGGAGCCGCGCCGAGCCCATGTATTTTATGGATTTCGTCGGCGCGACGCCCGAGATGGACCAGTCCATGAACGAGTGGATGATCAATCTCCACGAATCCACCGTTGAGTTCACTGTCGCGCCCGTCGCGGCGAAAAAACCATGATCCGCCGCATCTTTTTTGTCGCTGCGCTGGGCGCTGCCGCCTGCGCCCACGCCGCCGAGACGCCCCCCGCGATGGACTCGCGCGCCACGCCCGTGCCGCCCGGCGGCCCTGCGCCCGCCTTCGCGCCCGACCCTGTCAACTCGTTCCCCTACGACTACCAGCGCCAGCTCGACATCTACGGCGCGAAGCATCTCAACCCGACCGCGCACCCTCTGCTTGAGCTGGGCCGCGAGCTATACGGCCCCGGCCAGTTTCAGCCCGGCTTTGATCTCCTCGGCGCCAAGAACCTCGTTTCCCCGCAGCTCCTGTTCTACGGCGACCTCCGCACCGTCACGGCGTGGAACGACAACGGCGCGGTCCAGAAGGGCCTCGTCGCCGCCAAGCTCAACCTCGACCTCGACCTCAAGCTCACCTCGACCGAGCGCATCCACTATTTTTTTACGCCCCTCGACCGCAACGGCGATGTCACCCGCTCCGAGTTTTCCGGTACGCACCCGCTCATCCGCCGTTCCGTCTTCGACCTCACGCCCGACGCGCTGTTCTTCGAGGGCGACCTCGGCCGCCTCGCCGCCGGTTTCACCGGGCGTGACAACGGCCGCGACCTGCCCTTCACCGCCGGCCTCATCCCGCTCCTCTTCCAAAACGGGGTCTGGCTGCAGGACGCGTTTGACGGCTTCGCCTTCACCATCCCCGCGCGCAACAGCCCCGATCTCCAGATCACGAACATGGATGTCACGTTCTTCGCCGGCTTCGACCAGGTCACGACGCCCGCGCTGCGCGGCGACCATCAGGGCGATGTCTTCGGTGTCACCACCTTCATCGAGGCCAATCACGGCTACTGGGAGCTCGGCTACGGCTACATCAACGGCACCGGCGCCTCCCGCGACCTGAGCTACCACAATGTCGCTGCTGCGTTCACCCGGCGCTATTTCGACCGCGTGTCCAACAGCGTGCGCATCATCGGCAATTTCGGTCAGAATCCCGCTCCCGGCAAGTCCCGCACCGCCGATGGCGTGCTCCTGCTCGTGGAAAACAGTCTCGTCTCCTCGTCGCCGTCCGTGCTCGTGCCCTATCTCAATGGTTGGATCGGCTTTCACCGCCCGCAGTCGCTCGCGCGCGCCGCCGGCGCGGGTGGCGTGCTCCTCAACACCGGCATCGTCTTCGAGACTGATGGCATCACCGGTTTCCCCAAACTCGACGACACCGGCCACAACACCTACGGCGCCGCGCTGGGGCTCGAGTATCTCTTCGACCTCCACCAGCAGATCGTCATCGAGGTCGCCGCCCTCAACACCTTTGGCAATCCTGTCGAGCGCACCGCCCCCGCCGCCGAGTATGGCGTCGGTGTCCGCTGGCAGCGCCCGTTCACCAACGCTTGGATCCTCCGGGCCGATGCCATTGCCGCCGTCCGCGAGCAGCAGGCGGATCTGCTTGGTTTCCGCGTTGAGCTCCGCCGTAAATTTTAATTTTTCCCGCCATGCCCGATTTCCTCAGCCTCAACACCCTTCTCCTCCTCGGCGGTGCCCTGCTCATCGCTTTGGTCGCCGGTCAGATCGTTGCCTTGGTTGTCGGTGAGATGCGCCAGCTCCGCGCCCAGACCCATGCTGAGGGCGTTGCCCGTGATCTGCTCCTGCTCGGCCTGCAGAACGCCCGCCGCGCCCAGCGCAAGGCCGAGGAGGCCGGCGCGCCGTGGAATGGCATCCGCAAATTTTCCGTTGCCAAGAAGGTTCCCGACCGGGGCGACTCCTGCTCGTTTTATCTCGCTCCGCACGACAAGAAGCCCCTCCCGCCCTTCAAGCCCGGCCAGTATCTCACCTTCGAGCTGGAAATCGCCGGCCAGAAGAAAAAAGTTATCCGCTGTTACAGCCTCAGCGACCGGGTCCGCTCCGATTACTACCGCGTCACCATCAAGCGCTGCCCGCCCTCCAAGCCCGAGCACCCCGCCGGCCTCTCGTCCAATTTTTTCCATGACCATATCCACGAGGGCACCCTCCTCGATGTGAAGGCTCCTGGCGGTCACTTCTTCCTCGATACCAACAAGGAGGTTCCCGTCGTCCTCATCTCCGCCGGGGTCGGCATCACCCCCTGCCTCAGCATGATGAACGAGCTCATCGAGCTCGGCAGCAAGCGCGAGATCTGGTGGTTCTTCGGCTGCCGCAACAGCGGCGACCACATCATGAAGGAGCACGCCGCCGAGCTGGCGGCCAAGCATGAGAACATCCGCCTGCACGTTTGCTACTCCGCCCCCGGTCCCGACGACAAGGAAGGCGTGGACTACCAGCACAAGGGCCGTGTGACCGTGGACCTTTTCAAGGAACTGCTTCCCTCCAACAACTACGACTACTACATGTGCGGCCCCGGCCCGTTCATGGAGTCCATCACCACTGCGCTCACCGAGTGGGGTGTGCCCGATGACCGCGTTCACTTCGAGGCCTTCGGCCCCGCCAGCGTGAAGAAAAAGGCCCCTGCGCCTGTTGCCGCCGAGGCCTCGGCGGCGCCCGCGTTCAAGATTACCTTCGGCAAATCCAACAAGGTCGTCGCGTGGGATCGCACGGCCGCCAATCTCCTGGAGTTTGCCACGGCCCAAGGTGTGGCCCTGCCCTCCGGCTGCTGTGCCGGCCAGTGCGGCACCTGTGTCACTGCCATTCGCAGCGGCAACGTCACCTACGCGCAGGAACCCGGCAGCAAGCCCGAGCCCGGCACCTGCCTCGCCTGTGTCGCCCTGCCGTCCGGTGACCTCGTCCTCGACGCCTGATAAAGGCTGCCCGGGGTAGGTCCGTCACGGTGCCTCTGCGCTGCCGCGATCCAGTCCGCATCTGTGCCCGCCAGCGATTGAAATTCGCCCCCCCTCCCGCGACCTCTACCTCCGACTTTTGCCTCTGGGCCCCTGACTCCTTATCCCCCGTTCCTTATCAGGCAAGGAACCTGCTTCGCGGCCTGCATGGGTCGAACCGCTCCTGCTGACGCATCCCCCGTGCCACCCCCGCTGGCTGCTGACACTGCCCGTGTCGCCGCCTTGGAGGCCGAGCTGGCCGCGCTGCGTCGCGAACACGGGCGTCGCTGGCGGGAGCGCACCGCTGCACTTACCACTGTCGGGGAAAAACATTATGCCGAGCTGCTCACCCGTCGGGCCGCCGAGGACGCCCTTCGCCGCAGCGAGGAGAAATACCGGGGTTTTTTCGAGCATGCCGTGGAGGGTACCTACCAAAGCACCCCCGCAGGCAAATACCTCAGCGTCAACCCCGCCCTCGCGCGCCTGTATGGCTACCCCGCCGTGGCGGCGATGCAGGCCGCCGTCGCCGACATCGCACGCGACATCTATGTGGACCCCGCCATGCGGCGGCGTTTTCAGGAGATGATTGAGCGCGACGGCGAGGTGCGGAACCTTGAGTATCAGGTCCGCCGCCACGATGGCACCCCCATTTGGATTTCCGAGAATGCCCGCGTCGCCCGCGGCCGGCGCGGCCAGGTGCTGTATTACGAGGGCACCATTCAGGACATCACGCGCCGCAAGGACGCCGAGGCCGAGGCCGCCCGCCTCGCCGGCCAGCTCCTTCAGGCGCAGAAGATGGAGGCCATCGGCACGCTCGCCGGCGGTGTCGCCCACGACTTCAACAACATTCTCGGCGCGATTATCGGCTACACCGAGCTCGCGCAGGAGGACCTGCCCGCCGGTTCTCCCGCCCTCGCCAACTTGGCCGAGGTGCTCAAGGCCGCGTTGCGCGCGCGTGAGCACGTCCGCCAGATCCTGGCCTTCAGCCGCCAGAGCGCGCCTGAGCGCAAGCTGGTCCGCGTCGGCGCGATTGTGCGCGAGGTGCTCGGCCTTATCCGGGCTACCGTTCCCTCCACGGTCTCCCTTGTGAGCGAACTCGTGGCCGCCAACGACCACGCCATCGCCGATGCCTCGCAGTTGCACCAGGTCATCGTCAACCTCTGCGCCAACGCCAGCCATGCCATGCGCGAGGCGGGCGGAACCCTGACCGTCCGGCTCGAAAACGCCACCATCGCGGTTGGCGCGCCGTCCGCCGTCCGGCTGCCGCCGGGCCCGTATTTGCGGCTCATGGTCCGCGACACCGGCCATGGCATCTCGCCCGAGGTCCTGCCGCGCATTTTCGAGCCTTTTTTTACCACCAAGGCTGTGGGGCAGGGCACCGGCCTTGGCCTCTCCGTGGTCCATGGCATCGTCCAAAGTCACGGGGGCGAAATCCAGGTGGAGAGCGCCCCTGGTGCCGGCAGTTGCTTTACGCTCTGGTTTCCCGCCGCTGCGCCGGCCGCTGCGCCGGCCCGGCTCCCTCCGCCCGGGGCGGCATGGTCCCTCGGTCAGGGCGAGCGCATTCTCGTGGTGGACGACGAGGAGCTGCTCAGCCATCTGCTTGAGCAGAGCCTTACCCGTCTCGGTTACGTTCCCTCCGTTCATGTGCGCAGCCGCGATGCACTCGCCGCGTTTCACCTCAACCCCGCCGCCTTTGATTTAGTCATCACCGATCACACCATGGCGGAGATGGACGGCTTGGAGCTTGCCGCCGCTATCCGGGCCGTGCGCCCCGATCTGCCCATCATCCTCTGCACCGGCAACGGGGAGCGCATCAACCCGGTGCAGACCCACGCCGCCGGCATCGGCCGGCTCCTGTTCAAGCCCATGGACCTCGCCCACCTCAGCCGTGTCATCCGCGGCGTGATCCAGCCCAACGGAGCCGGCGACTCCGCCTCCCCATGGCCAGTATCGTGATCATTGACGACGATGCCGCGTTCCGGCCCATGCTCGCCCAGATGCTCGGGCGTCTTGGTCACGAAGTTTTTGCCGCCGAGAATGGTCATGCCGGCCTCAAATTCGTGCGCGCCCGCGTGCCCGATCTCGTCATCACCGACATGGTGATGCCGGAGAAGGAAGGCGTCGAGACCATCATCGAGCTGCGTCGCAGTTATCCCGCCCTGAAGATCATCGCCATCTCCGGCGGCGGCCGCATCAACAGCGCGGACTATCTGTCGCTCGCCACCAAGTTTGGGGTTGCCGGCACCCTCGCCAAACCCTTCGGCCGGGACGAACTTAAAGCCGTCCTCGAGGCCGTCCTCGCCTGAGCGGGTGTGCCGGCGTCCCGCGCACTCCGTATTTCGGTCCCGCTCTCGGCCGGTTAACAAACTCCGTCTTCACCCCCTAAAATCGTCCCAGCCTTATTTCATCTCTGCGATCTGCCCCCACATCGGCTTCAAATCCGTGTCATCCAGCGCCATCGTCTTGAATTGTTTTCCGCCGATCTTGCACGCCCGGCGCAGGCGGGTCATGGTCGCGGCCGTGTCCCCCAGCAGGCATTCGTAGCAGGCCAGGTTGTAGTGCAGCAGGGCGCAGGTCTTGCCGTGGAGGAGATCAGCTTCCAGCAGAACCGTCCGCGCCTCCGCCACCTGTTCGAGACAGCGCAGCCCGTAGGCCCAGCCGATCCACGCCCGTTCCCGCGTCGGGTCTGCGCGCGCCACACCTTTGGCTGCCGCCACGAGCAATTCCCAATCCTTCGCCTCCATGTAAAGTTCGATGCGCGCCAGCATGACTGGAATTGAAAGCCGGTCGGTGCCCTCGATGGTTTCCAGTTCGTCCGCAGCCTCCTTGACCAGCCCTAGTCCGAGGTAGCCCAGCGCATAGGCCACTCGCGTGGAGGTGGGAATGTTGCTGGGACGGGGCATTGGCTTGGCTCACAGAACCGACCAGCCAGTCCGCTGGCAAGTGGCAGCGGTGGTTCACTGCGAGGTGCCAGGTGTTGCCAGCCAGCATTGACGGCACTTCGAGATTTTTCATCCTGCGGGTCATGCGCTCGTTTTCGCATCGGCCCATCCTGGCCGAATGTGTCCTTGGCCAAAACGGGGGACATGAGCATCCATCCGTGCCCTCCGTGGCAAAAATCCCGATCACATTAACGAAGATCAGCGCAGATGAGCGGTTAAAAACTCCGTCGCCAGAGTTCAAACCACCCCAAAAAATAAACACATCCCCTCCGCGATAAAACTCAGCTCCTCGCTCCTGTCTCCTGATTTCTTCACTCCCTCTCTCCTGTTCGCCCTTCTCATGTCCCCTTACCCCGCCTTAGCCCTTTTGCTTGCTCTCACTCTCGCCGGGTGCGCCGGACCCGGTTTGCCGCCCGTCAGCCATCGGGACAATCCCGTGGGCTGGCCGGCGAAGGGCCTGTCGTCGCTCGGGCGCGCTGCGGCCGGGACCGGTGTTCCGGTGCTGCGTGAGACCGGGCGCGTGGTCTATGCCCTCGGCGATGTGGTGGAATCGCCGGCCCTTCTCGTCGAGGCGGTGGTGACGTTGCATCCCGCCCGTCTGGCCGATGCCGGGTCAAAGCTCCTCATGGGCGCAGGCGAGACCGTCACGGCCGTGACCAAGTTGCCCACCCTCGTTTTCGCCAGCCACAATGTGAACCTCGGCGCCGAGGCTCCGCTGGTCAATCAGGCGCTCGCCTATCTTGACGACCGGTCGAAGGCGAATGGCAATGCGCCGGTTTTTCCTGCCGGCACGAGGGTGCGGGCCGAGGGCAGCGGACTCGTCTGGATCATTCCCGGCGAAGGCGAGGTGTTGCAGGTGGCCGAGGAAAGCCTCCCCTTCGATTTTTTCTGCTGGGCGGCCCGTCAGTCCTACAGCGCCCAGGAGCGCAGCTACGGTTTTGTCGTTCCGCGCGCGGCGGCTTGGACCAGTCCGGCTCCCTGGCTGGCCGTTGCCGCCATGCACGAGTTCTATCACCAGCACGTGGAGATGCATCACTGGCTGCATGGGTGGGCACCGGTTTATTGGCTCGGCTACTATGGTGCCTTTCCGTTCCAAGGTTATGAAAACCATTGGGCCGAAGCCGCGTCCAAAGGAGGCGCCTACCGCGTGGACGAAGCCCTCCGGAACTGGCGTCCCCCGTCCAAATAGCCATCCGAACCATCGTCGCAAATCTCGGATCCTGCCAGTTCGGCACTTCCAACGCTTAACTTTCAAGACAGGAGTCGGCTCGCCAGAACCTAAAAAATTGAATGTTCAATGTTGGATGTTGGCTGTTGAAATTGAAAATCTACGCCCAGCGGCTCCGATCAGCGAAGATGAGCGGCTAGAAAATCATTCAGCCAATGCAGATCATCGGGCCGTAGCTCAAAGCGAAGGCGGATCTCCCAACGCTCGCCGCAACGTTCCCATCTCCTGCCGCAGCTGCGCTACCTCCGCCTCCAGCGCCGCCATGCGTTGCTCCATCTCCGGCGGCAGCGCGAGGGCAACCGACAGCGGCTCGTCCGCCGGGGCCGACGCCGGCTCGCCCGTCAGCAATTGGGTCCAGCGCGCCTCTTTCTGTCCGCGTTGCCGCTCCAGCCGGCGCACGAGCGCGCCCTCTGGCCGGGTCGCCAGCGCCTGAAGCTGCATTTCAATTTCCTCCGCCGCCAGCGGCAGCATCCGTTCCGTGCGGGTGCGCAGCTCCGCCGTTGTCTGCGGCCCGCGCAGCAGCAATTCGCAGAGCACGACCCGGGCGCCGGCCTCCAAGGGATAAACCAAGTCGAGCGTCTGGCGGTATTTGGCCACGCGTGCGTCGGCCCCGCCAAAGACGGCGGCGAGCCGCCGGTGCCGCAGGCCGTCCAAGCTCGTTTCGACTTCGCGTGAGGCCACCTCGATGACCGGGTCGCGGTTGCTCCGCTGGTTGCAGGCGTTGACGAGCGAGTTGAGCGTCAGTGGGCAGACATCCGGCGTGGTGAGCTCCTTCTCGATGAGGCAGCCCAGCACGCGCGCCTCCAATGCCGCCAGTGGCGGCTCGGTCGGCAGGGCAGGGGCGGTAGGGGCAGGGGAGGGGACGGGAGATTCCATGGACGAACCATTCCAGAAACCCGGTCAAACCGAGTCAAACGAGGAACGCTCGGTCGCCGGTGAAGGACGAGACAGAACACTCGTTTGAAGGGGGAAACCAACCGGCGTGTCGAGGCCCCCCCGTCTGCCATTCCCAAAAGGCACCACAGCCAAAACATGGCGGGGGTGGACGTCACCAGCTACTCACTCGAAGCCGAGGAGATGGATGCCGTCGCGCTTTGCCTGCGCGAGCACGGCGGGCCGGTCGAGGAGGAGCACCTGGCCGGCGGCGAGCGCGGCGGCGGCGAGGCCGGCCTCCCGCATCACGTCGAGCGTGCGCGCGCCGAGGCAGGGCACATCGAAACGGAAATCCTGGCGGGCCTTCACCGTCTTCACGAAGAGGGCGGCGTCGGTCTTGAATGTGCCGGCGCGGCGGAGCATCTCGTCGGTGCCCTCAAAGGCCTCGACGGCGAGCACGGTGCCTTGGCGGACGACGCAGCCCTGGCCGATGTCGAGGCGGGCGCATTCGCGCGCGATGGTGATGCCGTGCGCGAGGTGCTCGGGCGCGATGGGAAATTTGTTTCCCGTCAGGCTGCCGGGCGTGACGAGATGGGCGTCGAGGAAGGCGCGGGCGTCGAGCAGGGTGACGCCGATTTTCTCAATCTCGGTGGCAATGGCGCCGAAGATCGTCTCGGCGTTGCGGCGCTTGAGGGAGAGAAGTATCTTTGCCGCCATCAGGTCCGGGTGCAGCCCGTGAAAAAGACGGCGCGGTGTGATCTGGCCGGCCATGAGCGCCGAGCCCGCGCCGAAGTCGGCGAGGGCGCGGAGCATCTTGCCGAGCTGGCCGACGCGGAGGATGCGGCGCTCGGGTTCGGGAAACGAAGCGACGAGATCGGCCGGGGTTTCGCCCTCGAAGGCGATGAGGCGGAGCGGCACGCCGGCGGTGCGGATGGCGGCGGAGGTGAGGCGCGGGTAGTCGCCCTGGCCGGCGATGAGCGCGACGGGGCGGCGGGAGTCAAACTCGGGCGGGAGAAAGGCGGACACGGGGGACACGGAGATTGCTTATTTTTTATTGGTTGTCGCTTATCGGGCTATCGCGGAAACGCAACCACGGGCAAGCCGGGGCGCGACTTGGACGCGACATCTGGAATTTGACCCAATGAGCGTCAGCCAATGACCAATAAGCAATCCTCCGTCAGCCCTGCGCGCCGTAATATTTTTTGTAGCTGCGGTAGTAGCGGTAGTTGGAGTAATACTCGATCCGGCGGGGCGAGAGGCCGTTGAGCACGATGCCGAGGATCTCATTTTTGCTGTGGCGCAGCGCCTTGATGTAAAGCCGGATGTGCTTCCGGAAGGCCCGGTTAAAGCGGCAGACGTAGAGGATCTCGTCGGCGCGGTCGGCGATCAGGAGCGCGTCGGTGACGGCGCCCATGGGCGGGGAGTCAATGACGATGAGCTCAAAATGTTTCTTGAGGCGCTCGACGAGCTGCGCAAAGGCGACGCTCTCGAGGAACTGGGTGGGGCTTTTGGAGCGGCCACCGGCGGTGATGAGGGAGAGGTTTTCGCCGATGCTGGTGATGCCGAGGTGGGGATTGGTGAGGAGCCCCTCGTCGAGGCTGGCCCCATTTTCAAACCAGGCGATGAGCCCGGTGTCGTTGGGCTTTTCAAAGTGGCGGTGGAGCATCGGGCGGCGAAGGTCGCAGTCAATGATGAGCGTGCGACGGCCGTGCCGGGCGAAGCTGCCGGCGAGATTGCAGGAGACGAGGGTCTTGCCCTCACCGGGGACGGTGCTGGTGACGAGGATTGACTTGGGGAAATCGAGCTTGGAGTGAATTTTTACCGAGCTGTAGAGGCCGAGGAAAGGCTCCGTGCCGGCGCCTTGCGACTCGCCGAGGGCGAGGCGGTATTTGTCGGTGTCTTTCAGGTTGCCGAGATCGGGGATGATGCCGAGCAGGGTGGAGCCGATGAAGGTCTCCACATCCCAGGCGCTCTTGATGCGGTCATCCACAAAGCTGAGGCCGATGGCGACACCGAGGAAGACCAGCAGGCCGACGCCGATGGCGGTCTTGGTGATGCGGGAGGGGTCGGGGGTGAACGGCGCGGACGGCCGCTGCGCCGCGTCGAGCAAGGAGACGGGCACCGGTGCGATGCGCTTGACGAGCTGCACTTCGTTGAGCCGGCTGAGGACGTCCTTGTAGTTTTTGCTGTCAATGTCGGCCTCGGCGGCCAGCCGCTTGTAGGTGATGCCGAGCTCCCGGAGCGACTGCATGTTCTTTTCCTGCGCCGTGACTTCGGCCTGAAAGGTGATTTCGTTGGCGCGGAATTTCTCGATGGTGGAGCGGAGGTCGGCGATGGCGAGCTGGATGGCGTCGTCGAGCTGCTTTTGGGCGACGGCGAGGGCATCGGTGGCGGCGATGAGCGCGGGCCACTTGTAATCGTAGCCATGGTCAATCAGCTTGGTCTGCTCGCGGATGAGGGCGTCGCGGGCGTCGCGCAGGCTGTGGATGTTGCCGGAACTGGCAATGGAGGAGATTTCCAGCAGGTCCCGTTTCTCGGCCTGGTAGCGCTCAATGAGATGGAGCTGATCCTCATAGTTGCCCCGTTCGAGGCGGGCGGAGGTGAGGGCGGAGTTGGCCTTCGCGAGGTTCTCCCGCACGATGTTGTCATTCGCGTCGAGGTTGCTGCCGAGCGAATTGTCGCTCATGAATTTTTGGAGCGCCTGCTCAGATTCCCGGGATTTCTTCTGGAGATTCTCGACGTGCGTGGCGAGGGTCTTGGCCGTCGTGTCGTTCTTGTCCCCGGCCTCGTTGCCGAGGTAGTAGATGAATTGCTCCACATAGAGGTTGGCGAGGATCATGGCCGCCTCCGGGTCGCGGTGGATGACGGAGAGCTTGACGATGAGATTGGCGTGCTGCGAGCTGATGTCGGGCTGGCTGATGAGAGCACTGACGGGGGGAGGGGTGCCTCCGGGGGTGAGATAGGGGCGCTGGAGGATTTTTAATTGCTCCGGGGTGATTTTTTCCTGCACCAGGGTGCGGATCCTGCCCGAGGTGATGAGGGTCAGGTAGGTGGTGAGGTCTGAATCGCTGCTGACCTGGGTGTTCGTGACATCAATCTTGTCCCGCAGGACGATGTCCTGTTTGTCGAAACGCATCGAGGCGGTGGCACGATACTGGGGCAGCTCGCGGGACTGGTAGAGCGCGAGGCCGATGGCGGCGGTCAGCGCGAGGGGGAGTGCGACCCAGAGGCGTTCGCGCAGGATGATGTAGTAGTCGCGCAGCGTGCGGCGCTCGATGGCGTCATCATCCTTGCCGTGCGGCGGCCTGGCACCGGGCGACGGGGGCGGGAGAACTTTGGCGGGGGCTTCGGTCATGGCGAAATCAGATGATGCGCTCGTCCACAAAGACAATGTCGTCGGGCTGGAGAATCATGGAGTCGTCGTGCACTTTCTTGCCTTCGGTCAGGCCCTTGATGATGGCGCCGACGTCCACCGTCGAGGTCTTGATTTGCGTGCCGTCGGGGGAGAAGCGGGTGATGTGGACTTTGTTTTCCTTGGCGGTGTCGGTGAAACCGCCGGCTTTCATCACGGCCTGGGCGACGGTCATGGGGATTTCAATGGGCAGTTGAATAAAGCCGGGTCCTTTAACCTGGCCTTGGACGGAGCCGGTGCGAGGGCGGTAGCTGGTGACTTTGATCGTCACCTGAGCGTTGCGCACAAAATGCTGGTCGCGGTAGGTGTTTTCAATGGTTTTCTCGGCCTCGCTGACGGTCTGCCCGAGGAGTTTGACCTTGTTGATCAAGGGGAGATTCACATAGCCGTTGGCATCCACGCGGGCCTCCGTGTTGAGGAGGGGTTCGTCATAAACGGTGATGG